>NZ_JAMPKA010000026.1:0-80875 GCF_039961855.1 Trichocoleus sp. Lan
CGTCGACACAGCAAAATAGTTCTTCTAGACTAAGCATGGGGTAATTCAGATGGATGAGAAGTTAGCACTTTCACCCTACCTGTTTTGCCCCTTCCTTATCCCGAACTCAGGTTGGATTAAAACCCAGCCCTTGAAACAATGGGATGTGGCGCGGGAGTTCCGCCGCCGCCTGAAAATCGCCTTTGATGAGGCGGGTGTTCCAATCCCGCTACCCCAACAGGAGATTTGGTTTAACCGTTCTCTGCCTGCAAAATCTCAGATGGATGAACACGAATCTCACTCGCCAGTTTAGTACGGATGTACTATAATAGAAGGGTAGGCAAATCCAGTCGAGAAACCGCCTGAACCCCACATGGAGTCAAGTATTCAAGCCATGACCAAGCACTACATTCTCAGCCTGAATCCGACTGCTCAGCATGACTGGGATCGTTGCACTCTCAGAAACCCTATCACTGCTGAACGCCCAGACTTGGCGAGTTTGATTGCCGAAGCGGTGGGAGCGGATGCCGGTTCTTACCTGGTAGCTGTCCATATTGAAGTCCAAGTTTTGGAAAAAGCACCAATTCTGCAACCAGAGCGCGTTCATCTGGATGTGCCAGTGACGTCGAAGCAGCTCAAGGAATTAGTCGCGTAGAGGCGGAATACCCAACTAATTTGGCATTTCAGCAATCGTTGTTGTAAACCCACCCTCCGGTTTGAAGTTGAAATCCGGCGAGGGTGGGGCTACAAGAACGCAGCCGCCTTTCATGAAGGCTAGTACAAATTTTTTACAGCTTCTCATGTCCGGACAACACTAGG
The DNA here is from genome assembly GCF_039961855.1 of Trichocoleus sp. Lan. Classification (NCBI taxonomy): domain Bacteria; kingdom Bacillati; phylum Cyanobacteriota; class Cyanophyceae; order Leptolyngbyales; family Trichocoleusaceae; genus Trichocoleus; species Trichocoleus sp. Lan. Next base: position 799 of record NZ_JAMPKA010000026.1, read on the forward strand.
ACAAGGCAGTGCCGTTCGCCTACCGACGCTACGGAAGTCCGCTTTCGGTGGACTAGTACAGATTTTTCTACAACAAGTATTCTTCAAGAAGAAGATGCAAATGAAACTGAGTCAATATCCCGCTGCGATCGCTCAAGCTGCTCATACTGTGAATGAAGTGGATGCTCAGCTTGCCGCCGCTCATCTGGTGATTAACCGCATGGAAGGCAATGCTGACAAAACGGTGGCATTTGAGCAAGATTTGAAAAATGACAATCAACGCAAGGCGCGTCGCTTTGAATTACTGATGGTGAATTTGGAGTATCAGCAGGCGCTGAATACGATGATGCGCTTAAGTGCTGAAAAAGCCAATGCGGTGGCTCACCTGGAGTATCTCCGCAACCAGTTTAGCGTTGCCAAGCTGGAAACACGTCTTGCGATCGCCCGACAGCTTGCTGGTTCCGAAGCCTTGGAACTGGTGGGTGTGTAAGCGATAAAAGCTTCACCGATGACCAGAAGATGGGATAAGTCGGTGTTTCTACAAACAAGTGGGGGTGGGCACTGCCCGCCCTTTTTTTGTCGCACCACAATGGCAATGCTTTGGCACAATAGTTGTAATTGCCTATCTGAATTCCAGATTGGCTACCTTGAATAACAATCCCATGACTATCGTTACATCGGCAGAAATTGAAAATTTTCGTTCCGAATTGGCAGATTATCCAGACGCTCTGGCAGCTTTGGATGTAATCGAGGATTGTGAAGGAGATTTAGAAGATGCGGCGATGGTGCTGGCAATTCGAGTCGGACAGCAACCAGAGATAGCAAACGCAGAATGGTTGCCGATTTTAACTAAAAAATGCCGCGCTGTTATCTGCCAACAAGAATTTCGCGATGAGCTGGTTAATGGAAAATTTGCCCGGATGATGGGGCATTTGGCAGCCACAAAACTTTGCCCAAGCCCTTTAGTAACGCCCGTTTTGATGTATGTGGCTCAGCAGGGTGTGAAAAATTTTTGCGAACCTTTCGATCCGGTATCCTAGCCACACAAGCTTGTTTTTAAATGCAAAGAACCCAAAAGTTAAGAACGCCAAGGTACGCAGAAGAAGGATTCTCTTTGCGTACCTTGGCGTTGAAATAAGAATTTTAGGAATGCTGTTTAGGGTTGTGGGGAATCAGGAAACTGTCGCGATCGCACTTCGCTACCGTAATTCTGCACTGCTTGGGTAATTGTTTCTCGCAAATTGGCGTAAGATTTGGCAAAGGGCGGCTGGCGTTCGGAGAGTCCTAGCAAATCGGCGGTAACGAGTACCTGTCCATCGCAATGCACCCCAGCCCCAATTCCTATCGTCGGAATCGATAATTTTTGGGTAATCTGCAATCCCAAATCGGATGGGATATGCTCCAAAAGCATCGCAAAAGCACCTGCTTGTTCCAGCGCGATCGCTTCTTGTAAAATTTTCTCTGCCGTTTCTGGTGTTTTCCCCTGCTGTCGGTAGCCTAACTGATGTACCGATTGAGGAGTCAGACCCACATGACCCATCACCGGAATGCCTGCTTGCACGACTCTGGCAATCGTTTCCACCATTGCCGGATATCCTCCCTCCATTTTCACCGCCTGAGCGCCAGTTTCTTTTAATACTCTCCCAGCTGAGTGAATCGCTTGCTGAGGACTTTCTTGATAACTCAAGAATGGTAAATCGCACACGACTAACGCCTGTTTGACACCGCGACGCACGGAGGATGCATGGTGTAGGATTTCATCTAGCGTCACCGGCAGGGTTGTCTGATAACCGAGTGCCACCATCCCTAGGGAATCCCCCACCAGAATCACATCCACTCCAGCGGCGTCTAAAAGTTGCGCGATCGCATAATCCCAAGCTGTCAACACGACAATGGGACGCCCCTGTTGTTTCCACTGGATTAATTGCTGGGTGGTGACTGCCATTTTTTAGATGCGATTTTGAGAAGGTTGTTAATCATTGGTAGGGATAGGCTAGAACCCACCCTACTTGTAAAAATTAACAACTATTTCAGCGCTCCGGTTTCATCGTTTGCACAAATCTTAGAAAATCGTCAGTTTCCCAACCGTCTTCAATATCTAGGGTCTGTATGTTAAAAACTCCTACAGAACCGTCAGTCAGTTCGACTTCCATCGGCACTGTTCCACCAAGACCATAGGTGTTCACTACCTGTTCTACCAGAGTACAAGGCATATTGAACGTACCCATATCGATTCTGCCATTGTTGGCTCTGTAATCCCAAACGACTACCTTTTCAATTCCAGCAGAATAGGGTTGCTGACAGTAAAATCGATGACTTAAGGCAATCATCCTCGCCATGTGGACATCGTAGCGGCGCATCTCACCCCCGAAAGCAGAAACAGTCGTGTTTCGATCGGGGACTTCAAAGTAACCCAGTCGCACGTTAGCACTGGCATCGAGGGTATTTTCTAATCGGATGGTATTGATCCGGATGTCTGCTGGACTAGCAGCTTGAGCGATCGCAGAGAAAGCCGTGGCAACGATCGCTGCACTTACAACAGTTTTGGCAAATTTTTTCAGCATGGAAGCGTCAATCTGTTAATGACTCAAACAACCTGTAACAGACTTCAACTTCCGGCTGACTTATTCCGTTAATCTAGACCTTGACAAATTGTTTACTCTTCTCCCCGAACGAAGGCTAAGTGCGGGGTCACGCGCCCTGTCGTCAAGCTAATCCAAGCGAGTCCTTCACTGGTTCCCACCCACAACTTATCGGCGACATCCGTTGATAAAGAGAGTATCCGACTGGAGGGGAGGTCGCCAACTCGATCCAGAACCGCACCCGTATCCGGATTCAATCTCAATAAACCATTATCTGTCCCCACCCAAACGCTCCGATCTTGGGCAAAGCGCACAGCGGTAACGTTGCGCCCCCTGAGTGGCGTCACCGACCGCAGCACATCCCCGGTTTTTGGGTCAATGACTAGCAAACTGCTGGGCGTTCCTGCCCAAATCCGTCCCTGTGGATCTAGGGTGAGAGCTTGCACTGTGGTGCCGGGAATATCCCTCAGCCGCTTCATCACAAAGGCATTGGCGGTATTAATTCGCACTAATCCTTCTAAGGTTCCAACCCATAACTGACCTTCGCGGTCGAGGGTGAGGGCATTCGCTGACACTCCGGGAAGCTTTTGCACCGTTGTCATTAACAATCCCTGGTCGGGACTGATCATGGCAAGACCGCGATCGCTTCCTACCCACAGATAACCCCGCTGGTCAGTCAATAGCGACAACACCCGATTAGACGGTAAGGTGAAATTTTGCGCCGTCACTTCATTGCTGCGGGGATCTACACGCAGCAGTCCTTCGTAAGTTCCCACCCAAACTCGTCCCACTCGGTCTTGCGCTAACGCGCCGATGGTGTAGTTTGGTAGAGCAATCCGAGCCAAAACATTGCCTGTCCTCGGATTTATCCGCGCTAAACTCTGCCAGGAACCAACCCAGAGACTGCCGGTATAACCCGGTTGCAATGCAGTGACGCGAAAATCTGCGGGTAGGGGGGTGGCTTCTTGCCGTCGGCGTTCGGGGGGCAAGGGACGACCTCCAGGCGGCGGCGATGAGGGTGGATAGGTGAGTAGGTCATCTCCCCGGTCTACCTCCGTAGATTGTTGAGCTAGTACGCCACTACCACGGGTCTGTGAATCTGATTGGATGATTCCCCATACTGGTAGGCTTAAAGAAAGCAGCGTAGCACTAATAAACAAACCGATACGCTCACTCAAGAATGCCATCGCTAATCTCCTTAGAAGAGGCTTTGCTAACGTGCCTCTCTTCATTTAGCTGAAATATAAGTTCCTACTACATTTAAGCCTGTGTTAGCGACAGATTGAAAAATTACAACGAAGTCGCGATCGCAGATTGCATAACTTGAGTATATGTACTCAACAAATTAATCACAAACGCCAAATGTTTTTAGTTTGCCATTGACAAAGTAGAAAGCATTTGAACAGTATGCAAGGGTGCCAATTTCTAAATATTGAGGGACACCGGCTGAATCAGTTGGTAGTGCTTTCCAGAGTTCAATTGCTGGTTTTGCTTTAAAAATTTGCTGTTCGGATGTTCCAGATTTCAAAGGAGAATATTCGCGGGCGGCTGGTCCGAGTTCTCCGGATGGTTTGAAGCTAATCGCTGTGTAAATAGTGCCTTCTGAGGAGTCTGGAAGATGGCTGAAATCCTTAACCACGGCTGAATCAAACTGTCCGCTGCTCTGGCTAATGGCGATCAAAAATCGAAAATTATTATTTTTAGGGTTGACTAACAATAGAGCGTAATCTTTCTGCTTGTCTTCGTTGAAGTCAGCAGTGAAAATGCTACAAGTCGTTCGCTGTCCGGGATTTTCTCGCTCATAGGCACGAATTGAAGCGACAAAGTCAGATTCTTTCGCTAACCGATACTCACCCAAGGTTGCTTTGAGCGATGCGGGGATTTCTCCTTGGCACTGAGGTTCTGGTAGCACTGTCACGGATGGGACTGTTTGAGTAGCGTTTTGAGTACCGTTGGAAGCGGGATCGACGCGAGAGGCAGTCAAATCGGTTAACGGACTCATTGGCAGATGGTTGGATACAGCGATCGCACTACACGCTGCCAGCATCAAGGATGCGGCTAGGAGAGAAACTTTTTTTAGCATTCCCAACAAAAAACAACGACCCTATAATATTCGGTGCGCGATCGCTATTTTCAGTGATTTTTATTCGTTTACTAATTGTTTCCAAAAGTCAAGTCTTTATTTGTAACAAAACCTATAGATTTATAGGCAATAAGTAAAGCTTATGTTTACAAAAAGAAGATTAGAATATCAACTTATTACCTTGCTGGTATAGTTAAAAATTAATAAAGAAAAAAGTTATGGGATCGCTTAAACCCGTAACAACATTCAGGATTCCCTCAGGAAGGAAGACATGTCTTACTCTCAAACAAAAACTCAGACAAAGACTGGGTATAAGGCCGGGGTTCAAGATTACAAACTCACCTATTACACCCCAGACTATACCCCCAAAGATACTGATGTCTTGGCGGCTTTCCGGGTTACGCCTCAGCCTGGTGTTCCTCCAGAAGAAGCTGGAGCTGCTGTTGCTGCTGAATCTTCCACAGGTACCTGGACAACAGTATGGACAGACCTGCTGACAGACCTGGATCGTTACAAGGGTCGTTGCTACAACATCGAGCCAGTACCAGGCGAAGACAACCAATATTTTTGCTATATTGCTTATCCCCTGGATTTGTTTGAAGAAGGTTCTGTTACCAACTTGTTGACCTCTTTGGTGGGCAACGTGTTTGGTTTCAAAGCCTTACGTGCGCTGCGCTTGGAAGACTTAAGAATTCCTGTTGCGTACCTCAAAACCTTCCAAGGTCCTCCTCACGGGATTACCGTTGAGCGCGACAAACTGAACAAGTACGGTCGTCCTTTGCTGGGTTGTACGATTAAGCCGAAGCTCGGTTTATCAGCTAAGAACTACGGTCGTGCCGTCTATGAAGTCCTGCGCGGTGGTTTGGACTTCACCAAAGACGACGAAAACATTAACTCCCAGCCTTTCATGCGCTGGCGCGATCGCTTCCTGTTCGTTCAAGAAGCCATCGAAAAAGCTCAAGCTGAAACAGGTGAAATCAAAGGTCACTACCTAAACGTGACTGCTCCCACCTGCGAAGAAATGATGGAACGGGCTGAATTCGCTAAGGAAATCGGCACACCGATCATCATGCACGACTACCTGACGGGTGGCTTCACCGCTAACACCACCCTCGCTAAGTGGTGCCGCCGCAACGGTATCCTGCTGCACATTCACCGCGCTATGCACGCTGTGATTGACCGTCAAAAGAACCACGGTATTCACTTCCGCGTTCTCGCCAAGTGTCTGCGGATGTCTGGTGGAGACCACCTGCACTCCGGTACCGTCGTTGGTAAACTGGAAGGCGAAAAAGGCATCACGATGGGCTTTGTTGACCTAATGCGTGAAGACCACATTGAAGAAGATCGCTCTCGCGGTATTTTCTTCACCCAAGACTGGGCTTCTATGCCTGGTGTGATGCCCGTGGCTTCTGGTGGTATCCACATTTGGCACATGCCTGCTCTGGTGGAAATCTTTGGTGACGACTCCTGCTTGCAGTTCGGTGGTGGAACCCTTGGGCACCCCTGGGGTAACGCACCTGGTGCAACCGCCAACCGTGTTGCTTTGGAAGCTTGTGTCCAAGCTCGTAACGAAGGTCGCAACCTGATGCGCGAAGGCGGCGACGTGATCCGCGAAGCTTGTAAGTGGAGTCCTGAGTTGGCGGTTGCTTGCGAACTTTGGAAGGAAATCAAGTTCGAGTTCGAGGCAATGGATACTCTGTAATCTAATGACAGAGTCATGATTGTTGAGTGCTGAGTTAAACTTAAACAAACTCAACACTCAAAATTCAGAACTCTTTAGGTCTGGGGTCAAATATGGATCTCAAGCAAATTGCCAAAGACACGGCTAAGACACTGATTAGCTACCTGACTTATCAGGCAGTGAAAAATATCGTGGCTCAGTTGAGCGAAACAAATCCTCCTTTGGCAATTTGGCTGAGTAACTTTTCTAAAACGGGCGTCATCCAAGATGGAGAAGCTTACGTCAAGGAATTACTCAAAGAAAATCCAGAGTTAGCGCTTCGGATTATGACTGTGCGCCAGCATCTTGCAGAGGAAGTAGCAGACTTTTTACCTGAGATGACTCGCACTGGTATTGAGAAATCTAATATCGAATATCGGCGTCAACATCTGGAGCGAATTACGCTACTTACTTTACCTGACCCCAGCTTCCAGCCGGAACAACAAACTGAATCACCAGGCGAGTCTGGATAACCTCGACCGTCATCTGACAGAACTCTTCAACTTTGGACGTTAGACCGCATCAAGCGTCCACTTAGCAGACATACCTACAAGGAAGACCACACAACTATGAGAACTCTGCCTAAAGAGATTCGTTTCGAGACTCTTTCCTATTTGCCAGCGCTTACCGACGCGCAAATCAACAAGCAAATCCAATACATCCTCGACCAAGGCTATATTGCAGGGGTTGAATTCAGTGATAGTTCTGCGCCGGAACAGCACTACTGGACATTGTGGAAACTGCCTCTGTTCAATGCTACGACAACCCAAGAAGTTCTCACTGAAATCAAAGCTTGCCGTTCTGAGAACCCCAACGCCTATGTCCGGGTCATGGGCTTTGATAACATCAAGCAGTGCCAAGTTCTCAGCTTCATCGTTGGGAAACCAAACCAAAGAGGTTACTAAACCTTAATTAGTCAGGTGGGCGCTGCCTAACCGACTCACTTTTAACTCGTTCGTGCAAAATTGGAGAGGCAGAGAAATCTACCTCTCCAATTTGTTTGTTTGATGCCTAGCAATCGGAGCATTCACTTTAACAGACTATGACCTACTACATTTCTCCCCGCTTTTTAGACAAGCTGGCGGTTCATATCACCAAAAATTTTCTTGACCTCCCTGGAGTACGAGTTCCTCTGATTCTCGGAGTTCACGGACGGAAGGGAGAGGGAAAATCTTTTCAGTGTGAATTAGTATTTGAGCGGATGGGCATTGAAGCTGTCCATATGTCGGCAGGGGAACTGGAAAGTCCAGATGCAGGAGATCCCGGGCGTTTGATCCGCCTGCGCTATCGGGAAGCAGCAGACTTGATCAAGGTGCGCGGCAAGATGTGCGTGCTAATGATCAATGATTTGGATGCTGGGGCAGGGCGCTTCGATCAAGGCACCCAATATACGGTGAATACTCAGCTGGTGAATGGCACGCTGATGAATATTGCTGATAAACCTACAGATGTGCAACTTCCTGGCAGTTATGATTCCACGCCGCTACCCAGAGTGCCGATTATTGTCACAGGCAATGACTTCGCCACCCTGTATGCGCCGTTGATTCGGGATGGTCGGATGGAAAAATTCCACTGGGAACCCGATAGAGATGACAAGATTGGCATCGTCGGAGGCATTTTTGAGCCAGATGGATTATCTCGCAGTCAGATTGAACAGTTAGTCGATCGTTTTCCCGATCAAGCGATTGATTTCTTTGGTGCAGTGCGATCGCGCATTTACGATGAACAAATCCGCTCTTTCATCCACGATATTGGGATTAACCGGGTTTCTACTAGGGTAGTAAACAGTGCTGAAGGACCACCAGTGTTCAAAAAGCCTGATTTCACTCTTTCTCGCTTAATCGAGTTTGGCAACCTGATGGTTCAAGAACAGCAGCGAGTTCAGAATTCACGCTTGGTAGAGGAGTACAATACAAGCCGACGCTCCGTGACTCCAGAAGTTAGGGATGTGCCTCAGATGTCATCCCTACCCCCGGAAAATCGGAAGACCGTTGTCCGCAATGAACTGGCGAACGAGCCATCGCACCCTCATGAGTCCGATCGAGGTAACGGTCACAGCAGCAACACTCAGGTAAATAGTGCCCGAATTAGTCCAGAGGTGCAGCAACAGATCCGGGATCTACTTGCCCAAGGCTATCGCATTGGTATAGAACACGCAAATGCACGTCGGTTCCGCAGCCAATCTTGGCAAAGCGGCGATCCCATTCAGACAACAAATGCGTCGGAAGCGATCGCTGCTTTGGAAGCTAGCTTGAGCGAGCATAATGGGGAGTACGTGCGCTTCATTGGCATTGACCCCAAAGCCAAGCGGCGCGTTGCAGAAACGATTATCCAACGTCCGAATAGTTAACGTTTGTAGTGTAGTATTTGCGGGGAAAGCGATCGCCCTGTTGGGGCGATCGCTTTTGTTTATCCTGGCGAATCGATAATTCAATAAAAGCGAGATGGGAACAAAAATTTGTTAATTTCGTCGCCCTTTGCGGTATAAATTTACAGTAACGAAGTGAGCGATCGTGATTAAGATATAGAGGCTCATCGAATCACAAAATCAATCCAACTTCTGTAAAGTTTAGGTAAAGTTGCACGATTTTTGTGCAATTTTTGATGAAGTTTTCATTGCTGAGATAGCGATCGCTTAATCACTTTACTTGTCACCGTAACAGAGCGATCGCTATCTCACGAGCAATTGCTCAAACAACCTGCCTGTGCCTCTTTCAACACGTTTTTAGTTCGCTAGATTTGCACTTTGGTTAAAAAAAATCATGCAGTCCATAATCATCCTCTGGACTGATGTTTCGCTATGTAAAGCCCCTTACGATGAGATGACACTAAAATTATGTTTAATGATTCCTTGAACCGAATCATTTCATTGAAATCTAGGCTGTTCTTAAATACGAGTAACTAAGCTTTTTCCGGGTGTTTCTAATGCGAAAAGCGAATGACTAGCGAAAAACAAATTATAGGGTGGATAGAAAAACATTCTATGTTGCAATTGCAGTCAATCAAAAGGCTTTTTAGTAGCTTCTAAATAGCTCTTAAGATTGCATCCTAGCTGTTGTTTGAAACTGAAAATATCAAAGCGTTTTATCTCAATCTCTTCACGAGAGCAATGATAAACCACTCCTAAAAAGTAGCGAAGTAAAGGCTGTGTATACTCTAATAAGCGAAGGTTATACAAAACTATTGAATCAAGATTGTCATTCAGTCCTTGAGCCTAGCTATTCAAAGAGACAAACAATCGCAATAACCCTAGTGTAAGCCTAATTCTTTGACTATGAAACGCCCGATTACCTCTCCCCATGAAGATTTGGCTATTACTGACTCTGCAAGTATTTCTAAATCTTCCCCAAAATCGACAAGGTCTCAAGGAAATTGGATGCGTTACTTAGTCTTAGGACTATTAACTAATGCAGCTATTTGGGGAGGAGCTTTATATTATATAAAAGTTACCAAACCCAATTACAGCACTGAGTTAGCGCTTAGTTTACCCTCAGCCGGTTCAGCCAGCAATATCAACCTGCCAGGGATTGGGCAAGCTTCCTCTAAAAGCGACTCTCCCTACATGAGTACGAATCAAGATCCCAGAGAGAACTATAAATTTCTAGCTCTCAGTAAGCCGGTCTTGGAGACTGCTGCTAATAAGCTCAATATGCCCTTGCAAGATTTTGGTAAACCCAGAGCTAAAGTATTAGACAACACTACGCTGATGACTTTTGAGTTTCAAGGAACGACTCCCGAAGAAGCTTATAAAAAATCTTTAGCGCTCTACGAAGCCTTGCAAGTAAAAATCAACGAACTGAGAATTAAAGAAGCCGCTCAGCAGGATAAAACGCTACAATCTACCCTTGGGGAATCTCAAAAAAAATTAAAAGCAGCGCAAACACGCCTATCTGAGTACAAAGCGCGTTCGGGTTTAACTTCTACGGATCAACTTACGAACCTTTCACAAAATATTGAACAGCTACGCCGACAGCGGGCAGAAGTAGTAGCTAAACAGCAAGATGCGAATGCTCGTTTGCAAGGACTATCTAGTAGCTTAGATTTATCGGCTAAACAAGCAGCAGATGCTTTTGTTCTTCAAGCCGACTCCCTATTTCAACAATACTTACAAGACTATAGTGAAGCGAACAGCCTCTTCGTTGCTTTGCAATCAAAGTTTTTACCCGATCATCCTGCTCTAATTCAGCAGCAGGCAAAGCTAAATGCCGCTCAAACGGCTTTACTGAGGCAGGGGCGATCTCTTTTAAAGCGACCCGTTACGATAGCAAGTCTAGAAGAACTTAACCTGAGCAAAAGTGGTGGATCGGGAACCTCGCGGGATGCTCTTTTCCTAGAGTTAGTGACAGTGCAGACAGAGGCACAAGGACTCCAAGCAGAAGCGCGATCGCTCAACCAACAGCTTGCTCTACTTGAGAATCGGCTCAAGTCACTTGCACAGCAAGAGGTTTCATTAGCTGACCTGATGCGGGATGTGCAAATTGCCGAAGCAGTTTTTTCTTCTACTTTAGCGAGATTGGATTTGAGCAAGTCGAATATATCTTCCTCTTATCCCCAACTTCAAATCTTTACAGAGCCTACAATTCCAACTTCTGCGAGTGCCCCCAATAAGAAATTAGTTCTGCTAGGTGCAGCCTTAGGTTCCTTGTTTTGTACTAATGGACTACTGTTACTGTGGCTGCGCGATCGCAAAATTTCTCGGTCTTCTGCGCTAGTTAAACATACCTACTTGGATACCAGTCCGTAATTACTAGAAATCGATTCAGGTTTCAGGAGATAAACCGCAGCAACAATATTGTTTTGATTAGACCCAAGATGCATGAACCAGATATCAATGAAACCTCAAAATCTTGAAGAAAAGTTGATTTGGTATTACATTACCTGGATTTATGTAATTCACATTCTTGGGCTACAAATGACCTTAGTGCCTATACTAGCTTGGTTTTTCTTGTGGCGTGTAGGAAAGAAACTGTGGAACCAAACAGAGAATACGCCCACTGAGGAGAAAATAACCATTCCCACAACAATCTGGGTGTGGATTATTTGTATCTTAGTCATGGAGGTGGCTTTAATTGCTGCTCACATGAACTTCAATCTAGGATTAGGCAAAATTCTTAACTCATCAATCAATTGGGTTGTAAGATATGCTCCCTTAGCGTTATTTCCTCTTGCAGGCTGTTTAAAAATTCGACCACAGATAATTTATAGAGCAGCTTGCATACTTTGTCTGCAAAGCTTAATTGCTGTGATCGTTTGCTATACAGCGTCTAGATTACACCTACCTTCTCATATCTATACTTCCCCTTTGCGGCTCATAGAACGTAGCGGTCTTGCCTACTACAGTGTTAACCTCTACGGTCTCGATCCTGAAGGAGGTGGAGTTCGTCTTGAATTGTTTACGCCCTGGGCACCTGCCTTGGGAATGGTAGGAAATATCTATTTCTTTCTAGCAGCGCAAGAATCGAACAAAAAATGGCGATTCATTGGCATGATTGGCGCGGTTGCAATGATTGTGGGTTCGGTTTCGCGCTTAGGTATTGTATCTCTTCCTTTTGTCATATTTTCTACTTGGGCTTTATCAAATTTTACGAAACCTTATATACAGCTCATAGCCGGAATCGCCAGTTTTATTATGGGAGTGTTTTCTTCCTGGCTAATTAATTCATTTAGGGCTTTCTCAGATATGTTCTATCAGGCTAGAGCAGGCTCTTCCAGAGTGAGAGATATATTGGCTCGCCTAGCAGTAGAACGTTGGAAAGAAGCTCCTATTTGGGGACATGGAATTGGTGAATTTAAAGGACCTGCTGTTGCAACATTCAAGCCAATCGGTTCTCACAATACTTGGTTTGGTCTTCTGGTAACGAAAGGAATCGTAGGGTTTACAGCACTTGTCATTCCCCTGGCTTGGAGCTTTATAGATTTAGTAATCAAGTCGCAAAGTAGTCGAGTTTCACGAGTAGGATTAAGTATAATCTTGGTGATATTTATGTTTACTTTTGGGGAAAATATAGAGGCTCTTGCTTATGTTTATTGGCCTGGGTTAGTTATGTTAGGAATTAGCATCAAAGAAAAGTTTCCTAGCTTTTTATTCACTGAAACCAATATTCCTGAAAACGGTTATAGAGTCAAAACAGAACTTTAAACTGTTTACTGATGATTGAGGCAAATTAAGATAATATTTTCTTTGATTAGACTTCTACAAAGGTTAAACTAAATGCCAGTAATATCAGTGATAATTCCGGTCTACAATGCTGAACAAACAATCTTGGAAACGGTTAAATCTGTTCAGCAACAAACATTTTCAGACTTGGAAATAATTTTAGTTGATGACGGATCGAGTGACAAAAGCGTAGAACTGCTTAAAGGAATTGTTGATGAACGGGTAAAAGTATTTGTCTATAAAAATGGCGGAGCCGCCGTCGCTCGCAATCGCGGTTTAGCTCACGCTAAAGGTGAATTTATTGCCTTTATTGATGCAGATGATTTATGGACACCAGACAAGCTAGAACTACAACTTGCAGAATTACAAAAGCACCCAGAAGCAGGAGTAGCTTATAGCTGGACTTCTTTTATAGATGAAAAAGGAAAACTTTTATATGTGCAGCAACCCGTATATTTTGAAGGAAATGTTTATCCACAATTATTAGTCAGCAATTTTCTAGTTTGTGGGTCAATCCCACTGATTCGTAAGCAAGCAATTGAGTCCGTTGGGGAACTCGACCCAGAACTGAAATCTACTCATGATTGGGATTACTGGCTCAGGTTAGCAGCTAAGTGGTCTTACGTTCTGGTTCCTCAACATCAGATTTTTTATCGTCAAGTAGCTGGCTCAATTTCTTCCAAAATAGAGGTTAGGGAAAAATATAATCTGATGGCGCTTGAAAAGGCTTTTCAGACAGCGCCCGCAGAGTTGCAATCTCTCAAGAACCAGAGTTTAGCAAATGTTTATCAGCACCTCGCCGATCTTTATTTAACTCGTAAAGCAGATCCTGATGCAGTTAAGCAAGCGGGTTACAAACTAAAAACGGCAGTTCGTTTGTATCCAAAAATGTTGCTAAATAGCAGCGCTCAGCGCTTACTACTGAAATGGCTGGTGATGCGATCGCTTTCCCCTAAATTCGCTAACTATTTTCGGCAGATATCTACTAAATTTCGTGATTTTAGATATCAACGCTGGAGTAAAAATTTAGCAAATATCGGTAAGGAGACACCCTGAATTTAGTTTGAAAACCGACCAAAGCAAGGGAATTTAGAAGAAGGGTTTAAATCCTTCTATAAATATCAGAAATAATTAGCAATTTTTAAATTAGTCGCTTCAAAGAGTTTTATAAGAGGTATCAATTTGTCAAGATTAGAGAAAAAGATTCTATCTGAGCCTGACCAAACTCAGCACTTTCAGACTGACCATCTGAAGGCTGATTTAAAAGGTCGCTCGGTTCGTGGCGGTGCAGTCACGATGGTGAGTCAGGGGTGCAAATTTGTACTTCAAATGGGATCGACGGTTGTGCTAGCTCGTCTACTCTCACCTCAAGACTACGGTCTAATTGGGATGGTGACTAGCGTGACGGGTATTGTGTTTCTCTTCAATGACATGGGTCTGTCAACGGCGACGATCCAAAGAGCCGAAATTAACCACAAGCAGGTCAGTACCCTGTTTTGGGTGAATGTGGGGCTGAGCCTCTTACTGATGCTCTTAACTGCGGTGATGGCACCTGCGATCGCTTGGTTTTATGGTGAGCCGCGCCTCACCTGGATTGCGATCGTTTCTGCCAGTGCATTTATATTTGGTGGCTTGAGCGTCCAGCACCAAGCCTTGCTTCGGCGACAGATGCGCTTTACCGCTCTCGCTGCAATTGAGATCGTCTCCATCGTGCTGGGGGTAGCGATCGCGATTATTTCGGCTTTGTATGGGGCTGGATACTGGTCGCTGGTATTTATGTCACTGACTACGGCAATCGTCACGGCTGCTGGGGTTTGGGTAATGTGTGGTTGGCGTCCTGGCTTACCTGCTCAACGCTCAGGCGTCCGTTCTATGCTGGCTTTTGGTGGCAACCTCACTGGTTTCAGCGTCCTTAACTACTGCGCCCGAAACCTGGACAACATTCTAATCGGACGGGTGTGGGGTGCTGAGGCTCTAGGTGTGTACGCGAAAGCATACAGCCTAATGATGCTTCCTTTGCAACAAATCAACTCCCCAATTACCGCTGTTGCCGTTCCCGGTCTGAGCCGATTGCATTCTGAGCCACAGCAATTTCGCAATCACTATTTAAAAGGACTATCGCTGATCGGATTTTTGACGACGCCTATCGTCCTCTTTATGATGATTGTCTCCGAAGAATTGGTCGAGCTGATACTTGGCTCCCAATGGGGAGAGGCTGGTACAATCTTCAAGCTTCTTGGTATATCTGCACTCGTTCAACCACTTACGAATACCTCTGGCTGGCTCTATATTTCTTCAGGAAGGACAGCTCAGATGTTCAAGTGGGGAGTATTTTCTTCCAGCTTCTTAGTGATTTCTTTTTTCTTTGGATTACCTTATGGCGCACGCGGTGTTGCTTTAAGTTATTCAATTGCCAAGCTATTGCAGACATTGCCTTGTATGTACTATGCAACGCGCGGCACGTCTATCACCATGCTCAATTTATTAGAAGCCATGAAGCATCCTTTGCTGGCATCTCTAATCGCAGGAGCGATCGCGTTTGGGGTTAAGTTAGCGATCGCGCCAACTTTAACCGTTTGGGCTACAGTGATTGTCAGTTTGGCGGTAATGGCTTTGACCTATTTAATCTTGATGTTCTATGTATTCAATACCAAGGAGCTTTACCTGTCTGTACTAAAACAGTTCAAACGACCTAAAGGCTCTTGATGCTTAACCGTCCAGGATGATGACAGCAAAGTATCGGATATTAGGTGAAATTTACGATGAGAATCGCCTTTATTGTTGGTAAATTTCCTACTGTATCAGAGACGTTCATCTTAAATCAGATTGTGGGACTGATTGAGCGAGGACACGAGATTGACATTTACGCCCAGAAACCGGGCGATACTGCCAAAATCCACCCAGATGTGGAAAGATATCAACTTCTTGATCGCACCTACTATGTTCCGGAGCAAAGACCAGCCAATCCTTTAATTTATGTAATTAAGGCGATTTGGCTGCTGTTAGCAAATTTCCCCAAAAATCCTGTTGCATTTCTGCGATCGCTTAATGTTTTTAAGTATGGCAAAGAAGCTGCTTCATTGAGGATGCTGTATACAACATTCTCGTTACTCCCATTTCTATCAAATAAGCCATACGATATAATCCATTGCCAGTTTGGACCCTTAGGATTCTTAGGGATGTACTTTAGGACAATTGCTGCCTCTAGAGCTAAAGTAATTATCTCATTTCGAGGTTCTGACCTCACTATGTATCTCAGTCAATATGGTGACGATATCTATAAAAAGCTTTTTGAAAAAGGAGACTGTTTCCTGCCCATTTGTAAACATTTTAAAAATAAATTGATTAGTCTGGGCTGCAATGAAAAAAAAATTATTGTACTCCGCTCAGGAATCGATTGTAATCGGTTTTCCTTTAAGACACGCTATCCGCATCCCGATGGTAAAGTGCGGATTGTTTCAACAGGTCGCCTAATTGAAAAAAAAGGGATTGAATATGGTATTCGCGCTATTGCTAACTTGACAAAAATGAACCTCGATCTTGAATACAATATCATTGGTGATGGCTCTTTAAAGCCAGACTTGCAGCAACTGATTCAAGAGCTAGATGTTGGAAATATAGTAAATCTCTTGGGTTGGAAACAACAGCACGAAGTCGTGCAAATTCTCAACGATTCCCACATTTTTGTAGCTCCCTGCGTAACCAGTAAGGATAATAATCAAGAAGGAATTCCTAATGTTTTAAAAGAAGCAATGGCAATGGGTTTGCCAGTTGCCAGCACTTACCATAGTGGCATCCCTGAGCTAGTCGAAGATGGGGTTTCAGGGTTCCTAGTTACAGAACGAGATGTCGATGCTTTGACAGAAAAATTAGGCTACCTAATCGCCCACCCAGAGGTCTGGCCCGAAATGGGTGCGGCTGGTCGTGCATACGTGGAAAAGCACTATGAAATTGGGCAGCTAAACGACTATTTAGTTGAAATATACGAGAAACTGCTAATTACCTGATAGGGTATTTAGTAAATAGAAAAGTCAAGTTATAGGGGTAAAATTGTTGTGAAAGTCGCGATGATTGTTGGTCGATTTCCGGTTTTGTCAGAAACCTTTATCTTAAACCAAATCGCTGGTTTAATCGATCGGGGTCACGAAGTTGATATCTATTCTGACCAACTCGGAGATACTTCCAAGGTGCATCCAGCAGTAGAAAAGTACCAACTCCTGAATCGTACCTACTATATCCAAATGCCATCTAATATTGCGATTCGCGGGCTAAAAGGCTTGGGGTTGCTATTCGCGAACAGCTACAAAGACCCAGCCCTATTACTGCGATCGCTTAATGTTTTTAAGTATGGCAAAGAAGCTGCTTCATTGAGGTTGCTATATGCAGCAGTCTCATTATTGGGCAAAAAAGAATACGACGTCATCCATTGTCAATTTGGCCCTTTAGGATTCATCGGGATGTCATTTCGGCTGATTGGTGCGCCCCACGGAAAATTAATTACCTCATTTCGCGGTTTCGATATTAGCCAGCATATTCAGGAATTCGGTGAAGACGTTTATAATCCCTTATTCGCCACAGGAAACCTTTTTCTTTCTAACTGCGATTATTTCAAACGTCGCCTGATTAAGCTAGGTTGCGATGAGAAGAAAATCATCGTCCTTCGTTCGGGCATCGATTGTAGCAAGTTTGTGTTTACCACACGTCATCTACCCGCTGATGGTCGCATTGGAATTGTCACCACAGGTCGCCTTGTCGAAAAAAAAGGGATTGAGTATGGAATTCGTGCCATTGCCAAGTTGGCTAAGGCATACCCCAACATCGAGTACAACATCGTTGGGGATGGGCCATTAAAGGAAAGTTTGCAGCAACTCATTGATGAGCTGGACGTTAGTGACAAAGTAAAATTGCTGGGTCACAAGCAGCAGCAGGAACTCATTGAAATTCTCGACAACTCCCATATATTTATCGCCCCCTGCGTGACAGCGAAGAACGGCGATCAAGATGCCCCCGTAAACGTATTAAAAGAAGCAATGGCAATGGGTTTACCCGTGATAGGGACGCAACACGGTGGCATTCCAGAACTAATTGAAGATGGGATTTCAGGTTTTTTGGTTCCCGAACGAGATGCCGATACTCTGGCTGAAAAGTTGGGCTATTTATTTGAACATCCGGAAGTTTGGCCTGAAATGGGTCGCTCCGGTCGCGCCTACGTAGAAGCGCATTACGACTTTAACAAGTTGAACGAGCGGTTAGTAGAAATCTACCATTAGATAGAGTTCAACCGTTAAAATTGCATTTGGCAGGTTAAAATCTGCCATTAGAAGTATATTTTTCTAGAAAAGACATGATATAAACCGGAATGATTTTCTGATTGAATGAGTTAAAAAATAAAAACTTCAAGCAAGGATTTTATATTAATTGCAACTTCACTAAAACTTCACATTAAAAATAGGGAAAATCGTGTTTTTTCGATGCTTTTATAGCAAAAAATCTGGTAACATTTACTAGAGAAAGTGAACAAAGCTAACACTGTGTTTCCTACGAGCAAAATAATTTAAGAGCAAGCGTCGGCACAGTGAAATATCAGGAAAAAGCGCTCCGGCAAGAAAATTTAGCCTGGAATTAGCAATCAACGATTGGCTGTTCAAAGGTTCAGTAGCGGTAGACACTATGAGTCGAAGTCAGACACTCGGACGAGAAACAAGGTTGCGTGAGGCTAAAGCAAAATTAAAATTGGGCTTAATGAAGCGAATTGGAAAATTCGATAAACTGACCTCTCTGATTTTGGAGGTGCAGAAGAAAACTCTCTATCTAGGTTTAGTGACAATGATTTTGTCTTCTATTCTAGATAGTGTAGGAATCGGATTGATGATTCCTTTCCTAAAAGTAATTTTGAATGAAGGAGGTGGAACGCTTCTTCCTCAAATGGCTTTAACGGAAGGGTTGAACAGTTGGCTAGCGCAGCAAGGTAAAGGAACGCTCATTAGCTTGTTTGCCTTAGTCCTCATGGGTTCTTTAATTTTAAAAGGGTATTTCTACTACATTTCCCAAGTCTTGACTTCCATTTATCGGGAAGCCGTCATCAAACGCTTGAGGAAACGGCTGTATCAAACCTATTTATATTCGCCCATTGAATTTTTTGATAATGTGCAGATGGGTAAAGTAACCAGCACCTTACATACAGAGGTGATGGAAACAAACAAGCTGTTGACTAACTTCTTTTATGGCTTGACCAACCTGCTGATTTTAATCGCGTATTTGGGAACGTTGGTGATCGTGTCGTGGAAAATGACGGTTCTAACGACATTTTTGATTACAGGCGTTGCTTTATGGCTCAGTTATTTCTTGAAAAAGATTAAGACATCGGGGGGTTTAGTTGTTACTGCTAAACGCACTCTAAACGCGATGGCTTTAGATACGTTAGGCGGTGTTCGCATCGTTAAATCTTATGGTGCGGAGGATTTTGAACTGAACCGCTTCAATAAGATCAGTAGCAATTATATGGAGGCGAACATCGGGCTAGCTAAGAAGCTAAACATCATCGACCCGCTGACAGAGTTAGCGACTTTGGCTGCGGCGATGGTGGTTTTAGTCGGTAGCTACACTTTGTTTATCTCCAAGGGTCTGCTCACGACCGCAGAGCTACTGATATTCATGCTGGTTCTGATTAGAATTGTTCCGGTACTGAAAAAGGTGAATGCCGCGAGGGGTTCTGTCCAAGAGTCTCTGCCAGCGTTAACGAAAGTCACGGAGGCGCTCTCGTTACCAGAGAAATATCCGCTTCCTAATGGAAACCAGAAATTTACAGGGTTGCGCGATCGCATTCTTTTCCAAAATGTAAAATTTGCCTACAGCGGCAGATCTTACGTCCTCAACGGTTTGGATCTAGAAATTCCTCGTGGCAAAACTGTGGCGCTGGTTGGCGCTTCTGGAGCCGGGAAATCCACTGTGGCATCTCTCGTTACCCGTTTCTACGAAGTGACCGACGGTGTAATCGAGATCGACGGTCAAGATATCCGAAACTACGATGTTGTCTCGCTACGCCAGCACATCGGAGTCGTTAGCCAAGACACCTACATCTTTAATGCCTCACTTCTGGATAACATTGCCTACGGTTTAGAGGGAATGGACAGAGAAAAGGTGATTGAGGCAGCCCGCCTTGCCAATGCCCACGAATTTATCTGTCAGTTGCCCAACCAATACGACACAGTGGTAGGAGATAGAGGCGTTAGGCTTTCCGGAGGACAACGACAACGCATTTCAATTGCTAGGGCAATGCTGCGCGACCCGGAAATCATGATTCTCGATGAAGCCACTAGCGCCTTAGATTCGCAGTCAGAACAGTTAGTGCAAGAAGCACTGGAACGTTTGCGAACAAACCGGACTGTAATTGTGATTGCCCACCGTTTGGCTACTGTCCGGAATGCCGACAAAATTGTGGTAATGGAGAAAGGTCGAATTATCGAACAGGGAGGGCATGACGAGTTGCTTGCCCAGCAGGGAGCTTACTGGTCTTACCACAATCTCCAGTCTTTGCCTGTGTAAAACAGACCTGCCCAAGCGACACCGGGCAACTACACAGTACAGACTTTAAACACAAACAAGTTTTTTCCCTATCTAGCTGAGTTGATGCATAGCAAACAAAACAGCCGATAAATTGTTTAGTCTTTAGCGAGGAGTTCCTGATGTTAGATCCCCAAGTTACGATTGTTGTTTCACCCCGCGAACGTTTCAGCTGCGCCCGCGAGTCGCTGGAAAGCATTTACGAACATACATCAGTCCCATTCAAGTTAGTTTACGTAGATGGGGGTTCACCCGCTCACATTCAGCGTTATTTGCAACAGCAAGCGACTGAAAAAAGATTTCAAATCATTCGCACCGATCACTACCTCACTCCAAACCGCGCCAGAAACCTCGGTCTGAGTCAGGTTACAACCAAGTATCTCGTCTTTATCGATAACGATGTGATCGTCAGCCCAGGCTGGTTGGAAAGCTTAGTTCAGTGTGCTGAAGAGACAAACGCTAGCGTAGTGGGTCCCCTGACCTGCCAAGGCACTCCGGTACACGAAATTGTCCATTTTGCCGGTGGAGAAGCCCACATTTGGCTGGAAAAAGTCGGCGAAAACCCCAGACGGCGTCTCCGCGAGAAAATGTACAAGCAAGGTCAGAAAGTAGCGGAGGTGCGACCCAAGCTCAAACGTCAACAAACCGAACTAGCAGAATTCCATTGCGTGCTGGTTCGCGCTGAAATCTTTGAGAAAGTCGGCTTGCTCGATGAACAAATGTTCAATACTAAAGAACACCTCGATTTCTGCATGACAGTCGTTGAGGCGGGTGGTAGCGTTTACTTTGAGCCAGCGTCTCTTGTCACTTATGTTCCAGGCCCGCCACTGAAGCCTTCAGATATGCTCTTCTATATGCTGCGTTGGAGCGACGCTTGGGAACTCAATAGCTTGCATCGCTTGCGCGATAAATGGAATTTGGACGAGGACGGGTACTTCAAATATCGCTACAAGCGCTTGGGATGGCGGCGATACGTGACAATCCTGAACCCAATTGGTAGCCGCCTGACTTTAGGTCTTGCTGGGGGCGGGGTGGCAAAAGTGTTGCGTCCTCTAGATAAGGTGTTTAACCGTTATCTCACGAATCGTCAGGCTCGCCTGCAAGCGAAAGGGCTACAACCTCAGATGCCTGCAATACCGGAGAAGAAGCCTACAGTGACGGCATCGTCCCGTTAGGTTGGCGTGTAAGGGTGTAGAACGACGAAACGAAGGTGCCAAAAGAAGGTGCGATCGCTTCGACGATAAATACCCTTACACAGCCAAAACCTAAGTCTTCATCCAGAAAACAAGTGGGGAAAGCGATCGCAATCCACAGACTTTTTTAGTCGTACTCCTACCTTGGAAAAGTGGATGCTATTACTAAACTTGTTCTGTGTTAAGCGATTCCCCGCTTTTTCAGGAACGCTCCTGTTGAAATTGAAATGTTGTTTGGGTTTTCCTTCTTCAGGGAGAGGTTTTGCCTAAGCCGTTCAATGATTGTTAATTTTTGTAAATGCACTAAACCAGGCAAAATCATCGGAATTCGCCTAAGCCGAGTGCAACAAAAATGAAGCATCCCAATCAACAACAAAACTATGCACTCTTTTGCCCAAACAAACATCCAACTCTTCAACCAGCTACGTGCAGAAGGCTACTCAAGCAACGATATTAACCGCATCCGTGATGCTTATCAGCTGACAATGCAGCTGTTCACAGGTGCTTTTCGAGCCTCAGGTAAGACGTTTATCGCCCATCTAGTCAGCACTGCTAGTATCCTGGTTTCTCTTCATGTACCTGCAAAGATAGTAGCAACAGGTCTGCTTCATGCTACCTATACTCATGGTGACTTTGGAAACGGGAAAAAAGGCATTTCCAATGCCAAACGCGAACAGGTAAAACGTGTTGTTGGCAAAGAGATTGAGGAGTATCTTGCTAGATATGCAACGCTATCCTGGAATAAAAAGACGATTCCCGCTATTTTTCACCGCATTGATACGCTCGATCCGCTTGAGCGCGATATTCTTTTGGTGCGCTTAGCCAATGAGCTAGAGGAATACTTGGATTTTGGCATTGTTTATTGTGGAGATTTCAAACATCAACAATACATTAATTATGACGGTCATCTGATCGTAGAAATGGCAGAAAAGTTAGGTTTTCCTAATTTAGCTATTCAACTAACAGAAGCATTTAAAGAAACTGCCTCCGCTGAAATACCTAGCGAACTTTGTAACACAAACGCTCAAGATGTTTCGTTTCGTCTTGCACCAAAGTCCTATCAGAAGCGGCTGTCCCTCACCTTTTATAATTTGTTGATTCATAAACCGCGTCGTTTAGTTTCTGCCATAGCCCGTAAATTTGGTAATTTGCGTCCCAGTACGTCCATGACAACGGATGTTCCTACTATAAGTCAGTCAGAGTAAGGGGGCAGTTAATCACAAGGAAGTGCTGGCTGTAGCAAATATTATTTTTTCACAATTTTTCAAAATTAAAATGAAAAAAATTTCTGTCATAATTCCGGTCTATGGAGTCGAAAAATATATAGCTGCTACAGTGCAATCAGTTTTAGACCAAACCTACAAACATTTTGAACTTCTAATTATTGATGATGGTTCTCCCGATCAAAGTGTAGAAATTTGTCAGCAATTCACAGATCCTCGAATTCAGATTATTCGCCAGCAGAATAGCGGGGTTTGCGCCGCTCGAAATACAGGAATTCGCCATGCTCAAGGAGAATATCTTGCTTTTTTAGATGGAGACGATCTGTGGTTACCAGAAAAGCTGGAAAAACATATTGAGCATCTAGAAAATTCACCAACTGTCGGGCTTAGCTTTAGCCGCTCTGCTTTTATTGACGAAGCGGGGCAGCCATTAGGTATCTATCAAATGCCTAAACTCAAGGATATTGCTCCACCCTTGATCCTCTGCCGTAACCCGATTGGAAATGGCTCAGTTCCGGTGATTCGGCGAGAGGTTTTTGAAGCTATTAAGTTTCAAGATGCTCCTCAGGGTACTGCAAAAGATTGTTATTTCGATGAAAGATTGCGACATTTTGAAGATGTCGAATGCTGGCTTCGCATTTCCTTAAAGACTAATTGGCAAATCGAAGGCATTCCTGAAGCTTTGACGCTGTACCGAGTTAATTCCGGAGGGGCTTCAGCAAATCTGCTCAAGCAGTTAGAAGACTTGGAAAAGGTGCTGGAAAAAACCCGCTCCTATGCTCCAGATTTGATTGCTCAGTATGGAAACCCAGCTAAAGCCTACGAGTTGCGGAAATTAGCCCGGTGGGCAGTCCGGCTGAAAGCTGCCCCAACCGCTGTAGACATGGCTCACCGCGCCTTATCTACCCACTGGCGCATGATTCTTGACGAACCCCGGCGGACACTTTTGACGTTGGGAGCTGCCTATTCGCTGTGGCTACTGCCACGTCCTCTCTACCGCCAGATGGAAAGTTTTGCCTTAAAAATGACAGGAGCCGCCCAAAAACGACGCATTCTTCAAGATCGTTCCCGTCAATTGGCATAACGATAGAACCTTTTTTATAAACACCCGCTCGCCATCAAAATAGGTTGCAGAATATGAGGGTTGTCTACCTAATCCAAACCCATACCAATCCGGAGCAAATTTATCGGCTGGTTAAAGTTATTAAAAAGTCCAGTAATGACTCTTATATAGTGATGAGTCATAACTTTAATGCTAGTCAAATAGATGTAGAACTCTTCGAGAGTTTACCGAATGTTAAAGTACTGAGAGCCAAGAAAGTTGGAAGAGGCGATTTCTCAATTACCCAAGCTTATTTGGATGTTGTTGACTGGATTTTAACCCAGAATATTCAATTTGATTGGCTAGCTAATCTCACAGGTCAAGACTATCCGACTCAATCGCTCTCAAAATTTGAGAATTTTCTGGCTGCAACCGAGTACGATGGATTTTTTGATTATTTTAATGTGCTTTCTGATAAGTGTACTTGGGGAGCTAAAGACGGGCGCGATCGCTACTTCTATCAATACTGGTGGTCAGGTATAGAATTAGCCAAGTGGCAAAGAGCCTTATTCAAACCTTTTCGAGTGCTTATTAATAATGTTCAGCCTTTTGTGCGGATTGATTCTTCCTATGGACTCATCATCGGGCAACGGGCCGCTTCAGCTCCATTTAATGACAAATTTGTATGCTATGGAGGCTCTTACTTTAAAACAATTTCTAGACAATGCATTCAATACATTCATGATTTTTGCTCTGCCAATCCTGATTTGGTGAACTACTACAAGAAAGTTCGCCTTCCCGATGAATCTTTTATGCAAACCATCTTATTAAATAGTGGTTTGTTTAATTTTTATCCCCGCAATATGCGCTATATTGATTGGGAGAACAGCCGACACGGTCATCCCCGCATCCTCACATCTGAAGATTTTCCAAATTTAATTAAAGATAAATATTACTTTGCTAGAAAATTTGACATGAACCGGGACAGCAAAGTATTAGATATGCTTGACGAAAGAATTTTTCAAGCAATTTAAAGAAAATGGTACTTTTCATGAAAAAATTTTCGGTTATTATTCCAGCCTACGGAGTAGAAAATTATATAGCTGCTGCAATTGAATCGGTTCTAGCTCAAACATACAAAAATTTTGAAATTATTGTAGTTGATGACGGCTCTCCCGATAGAACTGTAGAAATTTGCCAGCAGTTTATAGACCCTAGAATTAAAATCGTTAGCCAGAAAAATAGAGGACTCGCTGGAGCAAGAAACACCGGAATCCGCCATGCTCATGGCGACTATTTAGCTTTTTTAGATGGCGATGACCTTTGGCTACCGGAAAAATTAGAGAAACATCTCGAACATTTAGATAATTCCTCGACGGTAGGGATTAGTTTTAGCCGTTCTGCTTTTATCGATGCAACAGGAAATCCCTTGGGTACGTATCTGATGCCCAAATTCAAGGACATTACACCACCGGATTTACTTCGTGACAATCCAGTCGGAAATGGTTCGGCTCCCGTAGTTCGGCGAGAGGTATTTGAAGAAATTAAATTTCAAGATAATCTTTACGGGACTGTTGAAGATTTCTATTTTGATGATAATTTTCGTCAGGCAGAGGATATAGAATGCTGGCTTCGCATCCTCCTCCAAACCAACTGGCAAATTGAGGGGATTCCTGAAGCGCTGACACTGTATCGGGTAAACGCGGGAGGTCTTTCAGCTAGTTTGCTGAAGCAATTAGAAGCTCTCGAAAGGGTAATTGAAAAAACACGCTCCTACGCTCCAGAATTAATCGCTGAATGGGAAAACCCTACTAAAGCATATCAACTGCGATATTTAGCGAGAAGTGCAGTCCGTTTAAAAGCAGGCTCAATGGCTGTGCAGCTAATGCACCGAGCCTTGGCTGCTCACTGGCGCATCCTTTTGGAGCAACCCCGCCGCACGCTGATGACCTTAGTAGCTGCCTACTTGCTCTGCTTCTTACCCCATCCTGTTTATTACCAAATAGAGGCTCTTGCTGCCAAAATGACTGGGCTTATTCAAAGACGCCGTATTCTTCAAGATCAGTCTAGCTAATCTTTATAATCAACATTTTTATACTTCTAATAAAATTAATCTAACTGCTTCAATAAAACCTTGACGTTGCATTAATTGATGTTAGTATAGTGGCGTTTTAGTGACTGGAGCAGCTAGACCATGAAAATTTTCTTAGAAATAAAAAACTTTTTCAAAGAAACAATTAAGGGTTCATTTCTCGATCCGGTTGTTAGACCATTTTTAGATATAGTAAATCCTCCTAAACGCAGTGACATTCTTAATAGACAAGACAATGCTTTCACGATTGAAATAATGTCTTGTGTTTTAGCAAAAGACTCAAACTGTATTGATGTTGGTTGTAACACGGGCGATTTACTTGACAAAATTTTACAGTTTTCACCTCTAGGATTTCATTATGCATTTGAGCCAATACCACGGTTAGCGAGTAGGCTTAGAAAAAAATTTCCAACTGTTGAAGTAAGAGAAACAGCTTTGAGTGATTCGGAGGCAGAAACTACTTTTTGGTATGTAGTGAATGCTCCTGCTGTAAGTAGCCTGGATAAAGAATGCTGTAAAAGCCATATTCCTGATGCACTTATGGAACCAATCACTGTTAAAACTCAGAGACTTGATGATGTATTAGCCCCAGACCTTAAGATTAATTTCATCAAGGTAGATGTAGAAGGGGTAGAATTGCAGGTTTTTAGAGGTGCTATCAGAACATTAAAAACTTATAAACCTTACTTAGTCTTTGAAAGTGGCTTAATTAATTCTCAGGAATGGGTTGATGGGACATTGAAAGACGGAAAATGGCACGATAGCAGAATTTACGATCTGCTTGTCAATGAGTGTGGTCTAAAAATTTTTAAGCTAAAAAATTGGGTAGATGGTTTAGCTCCGCTGAGTCGGGATGAATTTCTAAAATCTTCTGCTTGGAATTTTTTAGCAATGCCTTAGTAACAGAAAAATTTGCCTGAATACTTTTTGAGCTATCTGCAAAGTGGCAATTAGCTAATTTTCTAGTACTTTTTATTATGCTAGTTTTGTGCAGGCAAGATTGGTATTGCTTGTTACTGTTATTTTAATTTTAAAGGAAATATATTAATGTTTTACTTTAGGCGGACAAATCGCATAAGTAAAGTCTATCTTAAGGGGGACGCTTGCACCATAGGCACTGTAACAAGATGTAAAGCGTAAAGCGACTAGGATTGCAAGCGTGGCTTGAGTCCCTTAAAGAGTTCCTTAGACTGGGATTTTAATTATGACCATAGCTGTAAATGTAAAAAATTGGGTGCAACGAAAAGGTCATAGCCTGTCGTGAAGAATCTAATTTTGTACACCATTACTGAATTTGGACATGGTTAAAAGACAGAGATTTTTTTCCTAGGGTACAGAGTTTAGTATCTATGTCTATGTGGGTGAAACAATAAAACAAGGTTCGGTTGAAAACCGGGAACCAAATAAACCCACATTTCGTCTATATACCAGGTTTACTATTTACCATTCTGAACTTAACTATTCTAGAGTGCCTGATTTCCAGTGAAAGCACCTATTTACTGCTGTTTTAACTTTGTCGATGCTATTGCAGTTAAACAGTTTTAGTTAAGTTCTTGAACACAGATTTCCCTGTCAATTTATGGCTTTGCTTGCACAAAATCACCAGTATTTATTATGCAGGCATTTCTAGTTTGACAATTGTTGCAAATTTTGTTCTTACCGCATAGAGAGCAGATAATCAGGTTTTTTTTAATACCTTGATCGGGTTGAATCTACCTATCTCTACTTAGGGTACATTCGAAGTGTTATGCACAACACTTTGGCAGATTGCTGCGTTCACTTTTTCGTGCAGTTGTTTTCTGGAGGTTAAAGATCGTGAAAGTTTTATATCTGATTCAAAGTCATAAAAATCCCGAACAGATTTTTAGACTGGTGCAAACTCTAAAAAAATCAAGTCCCCAATCTCAGATATTGATTAGCCATGACTTTAGGGGTTGTCATTTAGACGTAACGGCCTTTCACCAATTCCCAGGAGTGAACGTAATTAGGGGTACAGGAGGACGAGGAGATTTTTCGATTGTTCAAGGTTATCTGAATGCCATTGACTGGCTTTTTAGCCATAATGTTGAATTTGATTGGCTTGCCAATATTACAGGTCAAGACTATCCGATTCAACCACTACCAAAAATCGAGAAGTTTCTTGCAGAATCACCTTTTGATGGCTTTTTAGAGTATTTTGATGTACTTTCAGATTTAGAGGGAAATCTTTGGGGAAGCCGGGAAGGTAGCGATCGCTATCTCTATCAGTACTGGCGTTCGGGTCAATATTTACCACTGTGGAAACGCGCTATCGTCAAAATTCCTCGCATGGTCATTAATAATGTCCAGCCTTTGGTGAGAATAAATTCTTCCTATGGGCTGATGCTAGGAGTTCGTACGACTTCATCTCCATTCAATGAAAACTTTAAATGCTATGCAGGGTCTTACTTCAAGACTCTATCGAGGAAGTGTGTCGAATATTTACATCATTTTTGCCAGCATAACCCCGAGCTAATTAATTACTATAAAAAGACTTGTATTCCTGATGAATCTTTTGTCCAAACGGTTTTAGTCAATAGCGGGCAATTTCATTTGTGTAACGACTATAAACGCTATATTGATTGGACTGGGACTCGCCACGGTCATCCTCGTACTCTAAATGCTGAAGATTACTCAGCAATTATAAGAAGGGACGTTCACTTTGCCCGAAAATTCGATATGACGCAGGACAGCAGAATTTTAGATATGCTTGATGCAAGAGTTTTAAAAGAAAGTAGCCCAGTCACCTTAGGCATTAGTTAAGACTTAACCCGTCAAATCTGTATAGTCAGCTATAATTCCTTAGTTGGAAGTAGCTGATTATGGGATTTGAGGCTCAACGATGCTTAATGCAGCTATTAATCATTGGTCAACCATTGAAGCGATCGCTAATGTTACATTTGCAGGGCTGGCAAGCGTCCAACCAGTTCTGACTAGCTTATTAGTCTTCGCCATCGGGATTTGCCTCGCCCATATCGCCTTCAAGCTGATTACTAAATTTAGCGCCCAACCAAGCCTTTCGTTAGCTCGAACGGTTCGCCTTGCTGTCATTGCTCTGTTTGCCACAGTCGCACTTCAGCACATCTGGCTTGCTAGCAACATCCTTAACGGTGCATCAGGACAGGCAGAAGTCGTCACTTCCCGCAATTACCGAACCAATGTGTCTTTGGGGGAGACGAATGTTGCAATAGGCGGAGGGGGCTATGTTACGGGTATTTTTCTGCATCCGCTACAGAAGGATCTTGTTTACATCAAAACTGATGTGGGTGGCTTCTATCGTTGGAATTCAGTAAATAAAAGCTGGGTACCGCTAACTGACCACTTTCCACTAGAGAAGAGCAATTACTACGGCGGAGAAGCCCTAGCCCTCGATCCAAAAGATCCAAATATTGTTTATATTGCCGCAGGCAAATACGTCTGGGATGAGCCTGGAACTATCTTTAAGTCTAACGATCGAGGTGCAACCTGGAAAAAGCTGGATTTGGACTTGCCAATGGGCGGCAACCAAGATAGGCGGGAGGTAGGCGAGAGACTCGTCATCAATCCATTTAATTCCAAGAT
The DNA here is from genome assembly GCF_039961855.1 of Trichocoleus sp. Lan. NCBI lineage: Bacteria > Bacillati > Cyanobacteriota > Cyanophyceae > Leptolyngbyales > Trichocoleusaceae > Trichocoleus > Trichocoleus sp. Lan. The sequence goes on from NZ_JAMPKA010000026.1 coordinate 30,012, forward strand.
GATTTTATTTGGTTCGCGGCGCGATGGGCTTTGGAAATCTTTAGATGCTGGCGCGAACTGGACTAAAGTGACTTCTTTTCCCGGAAAGCCGGAAAAAGATATCGGCATCACAGCAATTGTCTTTGACAAAGATAAGCCTGGCTTAGTCTATGCCAATGCCTATGGTGATGGAATTTATAAATCTACTAACACAGGCATTACCTGGAGCAAGATTGACGGAAGCCCAAAAAAAGCGATGCGGCTAGTGACAAGTCGCAATAACACTCTCTACACAACAATTAATGGAAGTCCTGGAGTTAAAAAGTATACAGATGGAGATTGGAAAAACATTACTCCACAAGGCTCCAAAGAGGATTTTAATGGGTTGAGCATTAACCCTGCTAATTCTAAAGATATTCTTGTTTCTACAAAAGAGAGAAAAAATACTAAAATTTATCGCTCATTCGATGGCGGAACTACATGGAAAGAGCAGAAGCGATCGCTTAACAATACCGTTCCTTGGTGGTCTAGCTATATGCTCTCCAATCCTTCTGTCTCTGCGATTGAGTTTGACCCCCACGTTTCTGGGAGAGTTTGGTTTACCGATTGGTACGGAATATGGCGGACAGACAATATTAACAAACAACCCTCTGCCTGGACGAACTATCAAAAAGGACACGAAGAGCTTGTCACCTTCACCTTAACTGCGCCTCCGAGTGGCGCGTTGTTGTTGAGTGGGGTGGCAGATGTAGACGGGTTTTACCACAACAAGGGATTAGACAATTATCCATCTAAAACCTTTAGTGCTAGTGGCCCTTCGTTCCAGGATACCTACAGCATTGCCTACTATGAAAAAGCTCCCCTGCAAATGGTGCGCGTTGGCGGTAATCGCTGGAACAATACTTATTCGGGAGCAACTTCGACAGACGGCGGCTTAACTTGGAAAGAATTTGCTTCATTTCCAAAAGACACGATGCCGATGCGTATAGCGATGTCAGCAACTAATCCAAAGTTATTTGTTGTCACTGTTAGTGGAGATAAAGCTCTCCGCACAGATGATGGAGGCGCTTCGTGGAAAGAAGTTACTGGCTTACCCAAGGGTTCCAAGGGACCTTGGAATTGGTCTTTGCCGCTGGCAGCAGACAAAGTGGATGGTAACACGTTTTATTACTATAAGAATGGCAAATTCTATCAAAGTACCGATGGAGGTTTGTCTTTTAAAGTCGTGAATTCATCAATTCCCGATGAAAGTTGGCACTCGCTAAGAACCGTATCTGGAGTTAAAGGTGAAATTTGGCTGAGTCTCGATAAGAAACAACTTTACCATTCGACAGACGGTGGCAAGACCTTCTCTAAGATGAATACAGTTAAGAGATCCTATTTGTTTTCTTTAGGAAAACCACAGCAGGGGAGCACGATTCCAGCACTGTATGTGTACGGAGAAATTAATAATATGGGCAAAGGAATCTTCCGTTCTCTCGACAGAGGGAAGACATGGCAAAGGATTGGTAATCCGAAAAATCCGATTGGCAATAGCCCAAATGTGATGGAAGCAAGCTTGCAGCAGTTTGGTTTAGTTTTTATTGGTACAAATGGCAGAGGAATTTACTATGGCAATTAGTAATCCAGTAGGAACATCCTCCTAAGGCGGCAAGCAAATACATCTTGTGACGCAGTTGTAGCGAAGGGGTTCGGAATGCGATCGACCCTTACAATCTATTTAGAACCCCAGCCTTACCCGTTTACCGGAAAGAAAGAGCTTGAGGAAAGGTGGGAGAAATTTCTCAAGTAGTCTAATTCAAGTAGTCTAATCGCCTGTCAAGATATCTCAATCACAAAAATAGACGTTCCGTGGAACGTCCATCATGCAACCATAAATTTTAACAGAAAGCCTATAGCTGCTGTAGCTTGCTTACCCTACGACAAGCAAGCTACAGCATCACAACAATAGGTACTTTACAAACGTCCCTTCAAATAAGAATTTTTTTATTCCCACTTAACTCGTTCTAATTTCACAGATTTCTTCTCTGTCTGAAAAGGCTTTTTATAAAGGTTAAGCTTTTGTTTCAAGATTAACCAGAAGAAAGGCATATCGTCTATTAAATATCTTTTCCATAACCTTTGTGGCTCGGATAAGAGTCTATGTAACCACTCTATTCCTGCGTCGCTCATCCACTGTGGAGACCTTGGTTTATGACCTGCTTCAAAGTCAAGAGATGCGCCAACAGACAAGAAAACTTTGACATTGGGTAATTTATTTTTATACTTCAATATCCACTTTTCTTGTTTAGGGGCACCGACGCCAATGGCTAAGACTGTAGCGCCTGACTTATTAATTTTGTCAATAATTTCTAGGCATTCTTTTTCGCTCTTTTCAAATCCGAAAGACGGCGAATGAGAAGCGACTATAATATTTCTGCCTACTTGGTTATTGATTCGCTCTTGAGCTTTACGAGCCACCCCTTCAGCAGCACCCAGCAAGAAAATCTTAACGCTTTCATTGTCCTTGTGGTGCATATAGAAAGCGGGAAATAAATCTGAACCCGACAGTTTTTCTTTAATCGGCGTTCCCAAAAATTTAGAAGCGTACAATACTATTTGACTGTCACACACTTTATAAGTAGCGATATTGTAAGCTTTGTAGAAATCTCCATCGGTTTGCAGCTTCATCAGGTGGTCTACGTTTGGCGTAAATACGATACCACCTTCCCGATCGAGTTTGGTTAATAGCTCTGCTCTTGACAAGTTGTCAATGGATACATTAAGTACATTAACTTTTTTCATTGACTCCTCTCACTTTAGCAATCTACTCGTGTGGGGACAGCACACTAATAACAACACAATAGTGAGAGTCAAGCTTGCACTACCTCTACCATGAGAGAGGACAAATCTTTATCAACGTTTATTCCCTCGGATAGATTGGAAAATTGAGTGAACAAGATTCGCTATTATAGTGAGGGTTTTTCTGAGCGAAAGAAAAAAGGTTGTGATCGCGCCACAACCAGCCGCAACCTTGGCTGAAAGGCTTGCCCTGTTTACCTCCGGCGCGCTAAACAAGGGAATTCGGCGCTTACTTCCCATCGTTCCCCTGTATGAATCAGTAGGGTTAGCTGAGCAGCAGTGAACTCAAACTCTAACGATCGCCCCTGAAATTCAGGCCATGCCGCATGAAAGTTTTGCCGTGTCAAGTCTCTAAAGGCAACAGTCATGTGAGGAGCAAAGGGACGCTGCTTGGAAACCGCATCGACAATTCCCAAGTTTGTCTCCATATCGGTCATTAAATCGGCTTGTAACGCTAGCAGTTCCGGCGTCTTAAGAACATTGATGTAAATAACACGCGGTGGAAAAGCTCCAAACCCTTGCAGAGTAATGGAAACGGGTGAACGATGGGAAGCAAACGTTCTCAAGGAGTCTTCTAGCACTGGCACTGTCTCTACCTGCCATTCAAACGGCGGTTGCAGCGTGATATGCGGGGGAGATTTCTGGGCACCTTTGCTAGCATAGGTTTGGGCGAAGTGCTTCTGAATCTCTTTGGCGTAGTCTTGAATCTCTTGCGGCGGCAAGAGAGCGATAAAGAAGCGGCGTTTTGTATTGTCCAAGAACTTCCAGCGGTAGTTTACTTGTTAAATAGATATAGCCAGATAAGGGAAGAAAGTGAATGCCCTGGTTTGTAAAGATTGAAGAAGGCATCGTTGATAAACCGATCTTTGATAAATCTGTACCGGCGCACAAAGCTTATGTCCAGGATTTGATTGCCAAAGGATATCAGGCGCGTAGCGGCTACTGGCTGGAGCGGCGAGGCGGCATGATGCTATTTGAGGCGTCTTCACTGGAGGAGGCGCGCACGATTGTCTCACTCGATCCGCTGGTGCAAAACGGCTGCGTCAAGTATGAACTTTATGAGTGGCGAGTGGTTGCCGAATAAAAGCGAATCCTTGATTGCCGCCAGAGGTTTCAATTTTCAGTGAATGATGTTATGCTTTAGATGATCTGGACCCATGCGATCGCAACGCCTAAACCTTGTCAGAACCGGAAGGTAGCAGCAACACGGGATGCTTGTGATAGGCGTGGTATCCGGATCACCCGAATCGCCGCCTCGCCCTCGTTTGCCTTGTAATTGGTGGGCAGTTTCTCGATTTCACGCTTATGCTGGAATCAGCAGATACTTGCAGATTAAAGGAGCGACTTATTGCGATGGCTGGTTTTGGAGATATTGTTCAAAAAGCGTTTTACTTAGGGGTTGGCTTAGCTGCCTCTGCGGGTGAGAGAGCTGGGGGGAAGTTAACTGAGTTGCGATCGCAAGCTCAAAAGCTAGCCGATGAAATGGTAGCAAAAGGCGAGATGACAACAGACGAAGCTCGCCGGTTTGTCGATGATATGATGAAACAAGCCCAGCAGGCACCCGTTGAGCCATCCACTAGCAGCACCCAACCCGGTGAGCCGCGGCGGATTGAAATTCTCTCAGAAGATGAAGAGCCAAAGTCGGCAGCAGCTCCAAATGCGGCTCCAAATAATGATGTGGACGCGATGCGCCAACAGGTGCAAGCACTACAGGACGAACTGCGTCGGCTAAAGCGCGATTAGCTTTGCAGTAATGAACGATAAACTGCGAACAGCCGAATCGTTAGCTGCATAGGCAAGAGCGAGTCGCTGCGAGGAGCATCACACGCCTTGCGATCGCGCAAGGCAACGTGTGCTAATCTATAGCATTGCGATCGCATCATGGATTCGCACTATTTAGAATAGAATTGCAGATTAATTGGCGTCATCGCGTCGCCGGTAAAAACTAAGCCTTTTGTGCTGAGTATCCAAAATGGAAGAGTGGCAAAAAGATTTTTTCGAGATGATGGAAGCAGTCGCTGATGAAGTAGAGCAATTCTTCGTTGGCATCACAGAAGTAGTAGACGCTGTTGCCGAAAGCGTGCAAACTACAATTGCAACCGATCTCAATCAGTGTTTGCAGGAATTATTTGAACCGATCGCTGAAATTTATTTAGAATTTGAAGAAATTGTGGGTGAAGGTGAGCAGCCTTTTTCCTATATGGTGGATACTGTTGAACCCACCCCACAAAAAAATCCTGCATGTATGGGTTGTCACCATTACCACGGACAAGCTTATGGTGGAAACCTGTTAGTCTGCGCCATGCATCCCTATGGCTGGGATGATAAAAATTGTCCGGATTGGGAGGGTAGTACAGATCCGTTCAATTCTAGAGATATTTTCTGAACAAAGCAGGTGAAGAAGGCTGAAAAAGCTTGACCTGCATTCATATTCAAGGGTTATTAGTCCTTTATTTGTTATAAATGACTAATAACTAACGACCCACGTTTGCTACCACTACTGATGAGTCAGTCGCCAACACAACAACAATTATCATCTGAAACGCCGCTCTCGGAAATGAAATACGGTGAGCGAAATATTTCTGAAGGACAATTAATTACCTTCCCCAATCCGCGAGTCGGACGCCACTACGACATTCACATTACTCTACCAGAGTTTACCTGTAAGTGTCCGTTTTCTGGCTATCCTGACTTTGCGACCATCCATATTACCTATGTTCCCGACCAAAGGGTGGTGGAACTGAAGGCGATCAAGCTTTATATCAATAGTTACCGCGATCGCTACATCTCCCACGAAGAATCCATCAATCAAATTTTGGATGACTTTGTGGCAGCTTGCGATCCTTTAGAAGCCACTATCAAAGGGGATTTCGCGCCCCGCGGTAATGTCCACACAGTCATTGAAGTGCGTCATCAGAAGTCCTCTGACGCCTAGATAGCAGCAAAAAAATTCACTTGCATCTGGCTACTTCCACCTGGTTTAAAAATTATCTTTTTCAGAAAGCCCGTCCAACGGGCTTTCTGCTTTGTGTCATCAAAAGTCTATCTTATCGGCTCAAAAAATAGACACAATATCAGTCTCAGGGTGAATGATAACTTCCATTGGCACGCCTAACATTTCGCAAAGCTTCCCGGCTTTTTAGATTACGAAATGGAGGTTTCATGGCAGTTGCACAAAGCCTTAACCATGTTAAGAATAGGTTAACTCAGACAAAACTACTTCCTCCAACTTGGTTACAATTTTTTATCATTGTCGTGCTGGTACTGGGAGTATTTTTTCGATTCGTCAACCTGGATCGCAAAGTTTACTGGGGCGATGAGACTTTCACTTCATTACGGATTGCCGGTTACAGCAAGGCAGAATTCGCCCAAGAAGTCTTTGATGGACAGGTGATGGGGGTCGAAGAATTACAGAAGTTTCAACAACCCAATTCGGAAAAAGGTGCAAGCGGAACCATCAACTCGATAGTGGTCGATACTCCCCAGCATCCGCCCCTCTATTTTTTAATGGCAAGATATTGGGTGCAACGATTTGGTTATTCGCCAGGGATAATCAGAAGCTTGTCTGCATTAATTAGCTTGCTAGCTTTTCCTTGCATCTATTGGCTATGCCAAGAATTATTTGGATCTTCCTTAGCAGGATGGATAGCGATCGCACTCATCGCCGTCTCCCCGTTTCAAGTTCTCTACGCCCAGGAAGCACGACCTTATAGTTTGTGGATTGTGGCGATCTTACTATCGAGTGCGGCACTGCTGCGAGCGATGCGGCTGGGAAATAGAGACACCAAAATCCTTATTTCCACTTGGGGGCTGTATGCAGCAACGCTAGCACTGGGAATTTATACCCAGTTATTTTTTGCGCTAGTTGCGATTGGACATGGCATTTATTTATTGACAATCGAAAAATTCCGATTTACTAAAACAGTCTTTGCCTATTTGCTGGCATCTTTGGCTGGTTTGCTCACATTTGTGCCTTGGCTTTTAATTCTAATTGCTAATTCATCTACCGTTGAAAAGACAACAGATTGGTCTCGCCAGAAAGAAAGCCTGTTTTCTTGGGTGAAAGCTTGGACTCGCAATATCACTCGGACATTTCTTGATACAGATCCAGCAGGAGGAGTGATTGAGTTTGGATTTAACAATCAATGGACCGAATTTATCCGACTGACACTGGTAGGAATGATTTTATTCCTGTCAGGATATGCAATTTATTTTCTGTGTCGTAACACTGGCAAGCAAGTTTGGTTATTTGTTTTAACTTTGCTTGGGGTAACTGCCCTTCCCTTTATTTCCAGAGATCTAATCTCCGGAGGAGGATTGTCAGGTTCAACTCGACATCTAGTTGCTGTTTATTTGGGGATTCAGCTAGCAATTGCTTACTTACTGGCTACTAAAATTAGTTTGCCTTCGAGAAGTGCAAAGGTACAAAAACTATGGCAATTTGTGCTTGTTGCAGTAGTTTCGAGTGGTGTTATATCCTGTGCCATCAGTTCTCAACAAGAAATCTGGTGGAATAAAGCTCTCTCTCAAACTGAATACAATCCAAAAGTAGCCCAAATCATCAACAAAACAGCTCATCCGCTTTTGATCAGCAATGAGAAACTAAACTTTTTTCTTCCTTTAACCTATGCACTGGAACCGAAAGTGCGGCTTCAATTAGTCGTTAAACCAAATGTGCCTCAGATTCCAGATGGGTTCAGTGATGTGTTTTTATACAGGAGTTCCAAGGAATTAAGAAAGGCACTACAAAAGCAGAACTACAAAATAGAGCCTGCATACCAAACGGGTCAAGTTTGGCTTTGGAAACTAGAAAAAAAGGTGTGAGTGGAAGACGTTATTTGTTGGTAGAGGCGCGATGAATCGCGCCTCTACCAACCCACATCAAAAATGGTTTAGGACTGGGTCGCGATCGCTTCTATCTCAACAACTGGCACTTCCTCCTGAGACGGATGACTGACTCGATCCAAAATTTCTAACAGTTCCCGTTCAAAAGCAACCTGTGCGCGGTTAGTTCTGCCGCCGACATAGAAGCGAATCTCCTTGTGAGAAGCGGCGCTAACTCCTTCTTGCAGCGCCCAAATTTGGGAATGAGAAAAATAACTCATGACTACACCCAGCATCAGCAAACCAAAGCCAGCATAAACAAACGGGATACCCGGATCGGCTTTTATTTGCAAGCCAGTGCTGCCGATTACTTCATCAATGCTCAGCCTGACTCCATTCACAGGTACCGACATCCCGGCGCGAATAGTATTGATTAGCTGACCCTTTGGGTTATAAAGCATCAGTGTTCCCTGCAAATCCTTCGCAATTAAGGCAACTCCCTCACTCAAATCCGGTTTAGTGGGAATCCAAGTTCCCCAGATTCGACCCTTGCTGACAGTATTTAATGACGCCATCGGCAACTGTAAAACTGGGCTATTATTCAGCCGCACCTGGATACCTGCAATTCCCCAATCTGTTTGATAAAGCGTCACACCTCGGTAACGCAGCGGCTGATTGACGTGAATCGTTTGACGATCAACTTCTTGTCCTTGTTTATCCAAAACCGACAAATCGGAATAAAACTGGTCGATTCTGCCTTCAGGTGTATAGTCGATCCAAAAGCGATTTACCCGCACCGACCAATCTTTGGGAACTTGTGGCAGCGCCCAAGAACCCGCTTCGATGATGTTTTTTATCTGAAACGTATCGCCGCTGGCAACCATTTCCTGGGCCACAAAACCCGTGATACTCCCCCAAATTGCGCCCCCCAGAATAATTAACATACTGGCATGAACAACAATCGGACCAATCCGCCCCACCAGACCTTTTCGGGCGTAAAGTTTATCTCCTTCTTGAAAAACTTTATAGCGCCGCTGCTGCAACAACTCGGTCAGTTTGTTTAGCGAACCTGTTTCGAGTTCCGCACTCAAGGCGAGTTTCTGAAATTGGCGGGGTTGGTCGTAAAACTTCCAGTGCTGTGCTGCTTTTAAAGCTGGAAACTGGCGGGTGAAGGTACAGGCAGTTAAGCTGCTGCCAAATAAAATCAGGATGGCTAAAAACCACCAGGTGCGATAAACACGATCCAATCCGACTACCTGGATTACCTTCCAAGTCAGGAAACCAAACAAAGCGGGATGCTCTGGATAGTTCGCTTGGTAAAAAGCAGGCGACTGACCCTGCTCAATTACCGTGCCAGAGATACTGAAAAGTGCGATCGCTAATAGCAACGCGATCGCTAACCGCAAATCTGCCAGTAGTGGCAACAACTCCTGTCGCCAAAACCGATAGGAAGTTGACCCTAAGTTTGAGAAAAAAGAATTTTTTGCAGTCATTTTTTGATAATTGATAATTGGTACTTGGTAATAGCGAGTGCTTTTGATTACCTTTAACCAATTGGAATCCGAGACAGCAGCGAAAATACCCCAAATCCAACCAAAAGCACACCACTAACGGGTGTAATCCAACTCGACCACTGGCGCAACTCCAGCAACTTCTTAATAGAGGCTGTAAAAGTTCCTGCCAAAATCAACGGTGCTACATAACCTGCTGTGTAGGATAGCAGCAAGACTGCACCTAATACCATGTCTTGCGTTGTGGCAACCCAACCCAGTAACGTTCCCAACACGGGAGTACTGCACGGGGACGCAACCACCCCAAAAGTTAGACCAATCAGATAGGAACGCACTCCCGCTGGTAATTCTTTGGAAATCCACTCCATCCCACCCCAAGCAGGCAACGGAAGGGGCAAAGCTTCTAGTAAATTTAGCCCCATTGCGATCGCAAGAATGCTCACAAGGATCGGCAAACCAAATCCCACTTGACCGTAGACGTTCCCCAGCAACGCCGCTAAGATACCAAGCCCTGCCAGCGTTGTTGCCAATCCCAAGGAAAACCAGGTAGCTTGGGCAGCTGCTTGGAGGCGGCTTTTGGTTTCATAGCCCCCGATGTAGCCAAGGGTGATGGGCAACATGGAAAGCATACAGGGGGTCAAACTGGTGAGCAATCCGGCTGCAAAGATAATGCCAATACTGATAACGCTGAGATGTTGCAGCTGGATAAAAACGAGACGGTTGGCAAATTCACTGAGTTCGTAAAGCTGGGTTTGCAGACTTTCAATCATGAGGAGGCTAGTTCGCGGAATGCTGATTCTGCTTGAATTTTAGCTTACTTGGAAGGGTAGAACCGGCGCGAAGGAAAGCGTCCGCATTGTTTGCTTGACAATAACACCCATCAATGTTTTTTATCAACGCAGGTTTCTCAAGAAATTTTTAACGCCGTTTCTATTAATTGCCCCATTAAGCTTGCAGCGAGTCTTTTATTCAAATGTTCTTAATTCAGTCGGCGGATGCATTAAATTGAATATTTTTTTAGTTGGATTAACGCAGGAAACCCAACACCTGTGAGGGTTACGCTATCGACAACCCATCCTACAAATCATTAATCCAGCCTACTGATTGTCAAGCCTGAAAAAGAAAACTTTTACTTTTTTCATAAAGGAATAATATATTTTTTGTATTTCTTAACATTAAAGAACATTCAATATTAGAGTTTTTTTCCAAATTTAGGGAATCCTAAATACGGACACTAGGAGCCTATATTATTCCTCCTTTCCTTAGCAGAGGGATGACTTCGCCAACGAACTACGAGCCTCATTGACTATTTAATTGGAAACTCCAAGAAGGTCGAGGAGAGTGCTATGTCCGTGTTGAATGTTGAATTTGAGCCGCTTAACTTAATTTCGATATATCTAAAACCAAAAGGTATAGAAGGAGGAATAGATGGTTACAAGTTATAGACGCAGTAAAACCAGTACCGGCAAATTGCAGAATCAAGAATCCTTGAAACTGCGTCAGCAAATTGCCGAGCTAGAGCAGACACTAGCCGATTGCAAGGAGGTCGAGAAAGAACTGCGTCAACGGGTGGAGATGTATGCACAAGTCCTAGATGCCATCCCAAATTTAGTAAAGTGCCAAAACTCCCAATCGTGCCTAGTTTATGCCAACAAAGCATTTTGCGACTTTTACGGCATGACACTGGAACAGCTTTGCGATCGCGATCCGACAGATATTCCTCTAAATAACCGGGATGCTACCCAACAGTCTGTCGTGGATGACGCCTATGTCGTGAATACCGGGCAGACGCTCCACATCTCTCAAGAACCTGTAACTCGTTACGATGGGCAAGTCTATTTATTTGACATCGTTAAAGTCCCTATTTTTAATGCTGAAGGCGAAGCTGTCAAAGTTGTGGAGTCCAGTCACGTAGCTTTAGGTGGCAACCTCTCCGACTCAGCCTTAATAGAAGTCAATTCAGCAGATATCCGGGGAGAACAGCGAGATAAATTAACCAACTCTCTCACTTATTTAAATAGCCAAATTATCGAGCGCAGGCAAGCAGAACAAGCCTTACAGGATCTGATCGCCGGAACCGCCTCAGTTACGGGCAAAGATTTCTACCCGGTGTTTGCACAGCATCTAGCCGCAGCGCTTGGAGTTCGCTACGTTATCGTGGCAGAAGCATCCGCCTGGGAGGACGATACACCTGTCCGAGCCAAAGTGCTTTCCTTTTGGAATTCAGACAAATTGGGTGACAACTTTGAGTACGACTTAGTCCATACTCCTTGCGAAAGCATCTTTACACAAGAGACTCTGGTTGAAAACAACGGCATCAGTTGCTATCCCCAAAACGTCCAGTCATTCTTCCCCAAAGGCGAAGCTTTAGCGGCTTTGGGAGGAGAGTGTTTCCTGGGAGTTGCCCTTTTAGATTCAACATCCAGTAAGCCAATTGGTCATATTTGCTTTATCGATGATAAGCCCCTCGTGCAGGAGCAACGGGCAAAATCAATTATGAGCCTCTTTGGAGCACGAGTTAGCGCCGAACTGGAGCGCCAGTGGGCTGAGGAAGCGCTAGAGCGATCGCAAATACAACTGAAACTTTCCCACGAGCAACTAGAAAACTACAACCGGATGCTGGAGGGGAAAGTCCAAAAGCGAACGCTAAAACTGCAACAAGAAATACGCGATCGCCAAAAAGCCGAACAAGCCGCCCAATCTGCCAACCGCGCCAAAAGCGAATTTCTCGCTAACATGAGCCACGAACTGAGAACCCCCCTCAACGGCATCCTCGGCTATGCCCAAATCTTCAAACGAGACAAAACCTTAAATGAGCCGCAAAAAGATGGTTTAGGCGTCATTCACCAGTGCGGCGAACATCTATTAACCCTGATCAACGATATCTTAGACCTCTCTAAAATAGAAGCCCGGAAAATGGAACTCCATCTGAGTAACTTTCATTTTCCCCAATTCCTCGAAGGCATCGCTGAACTGTGCCGTATTCGTGCCCAACAGAAAGACATCTACTTAACCTACCAACCCATTGCCCCACTTCCGATGGCAGTCCAGGGTGATGAAAAACGTTTGCGGCAAGTCTTAATCAACTTACTTAGCAACGCGATCAAATTTACAACCACCGGCGGCGTCACCTTCCAAGTCAGCTATCAAGACGGAACATTTCGGTTTCAAGTAGAAGACACCGGCGTCGGTATGGCACCAGAGCAACTAGAAGAAATTTTCTTACCCTTCTACCAAGTAGGAGAGACCGATCGCAAAAGTGAAGGCACCGGCTTAGGCTTAGCAATTAGCCGTCAATTAGTACAAATGATGGGCGGCGAAATCAAAGTTAATAGCATCTTAGGGAAAGGTAGCGTTTTTTACTTTGATTTAGATTTACCCTCCGTTGACCAGTGGGCAGATATCGCCCAAATAGATGAACGCCCGATCATTGGTTATTTGGGCGACAAACGCAAAGTTCTCATCGCCGACGATCAATGGGGAAATCGTTTGATTCTCGTAAAAATGTTAGAGCCATTAGGGTTTGAAATTATGGAAGCCACTGATGGGTTCGACTGCATAACCAAAGCACAGGAGTGGCAACCTCATGTAATTTTTATGGACTTAATGATGCCCACCCTCAATGGCTTAGAAGCCACTCGTCGAATCAGAAAGTTACCCGATTTAACGGTCGTTGTGATTGCGACTTCAGCCAGCGTTTTTGATCGCGATCAACAACAGAGCTTTCAAGCCGGTTGTAACGATTTCCTGGCAAAACCTATCCGAAACCAGGAACTTTTAGAAAAGGTACGAGGTTATTTGGGGCTGTCATGGGTTTATGAAAAAATTAAAAATAAAGAATTCTTGAAGCCTTCCGCAGCGATGGTGCCTCCGCCTGTAGAGGAAATCGCGGCTCTCTTCGATCTCGCAATGATGGGCGACCTCAGAGGGATTGCCAAGCGAACCGCTCAACTGGAACAGATGAATCAGGACTGGATACCGTTTGCCAGCCATTTACGTCAATTAGCCAAGGGCTTTGAAGAAAAACAAATTTTGGAATTTATCAAACAATATAGAGAAAATAAATGAGCGTAGAAATTCCCCACAAAGGCATAATCTTAATTGTTGATGATACTCCTACAAACTTAGGGGTTTTATTCGACTTTTTGGCGGATTCTAGCTTCAAAATTTTGGTAGCTCGGGATGGCGAAAGTGCTATTCAAAAGGGGGAATACGCCCTGCCGGATCTCATCTTATTAGATGTACTGATGCCGGGAATGGATGGGTTTGAAACTTGCCGTCAACTGAAAGCTAATCAAGTTACGAAAGATATCCCTGTGATTTTTATGACGGCGCTTTCCGAGACGGTCAATAAGGTTAGAGGTTTAAGCCTGGGAGCGGTCGATTATATTACTAAACCACTTCAGCATGAAGAAGTTTTAGCTCGCATTACTGTCCAACTGAGTATCCAGAGTTTAACAAAGAAACTGAAAGAACAAAATGTGCTTTTGGAACAAGAAATTCAAGAACGTACAAGGGTAGAAAAAGCACTCTTACAGCTCAAAGAAGAACTAGAAGAACGGGTAGAGGAAAGAACCCTTGAACTTTCCCACTCTAATGCTCTGCTGAAACAAGAGATTCAAGAGCGGATTTCTACAGAAGCAGTATTACAACAATCAGAGGCACGCTATCGAGAACAAGCGCATCAGCTAGAACTCGCCTTTCGCCAACTCCAACAGACTCAAGGTCAACTGATCCAAAGCGAACAACTGGCTAGTTTAGGACAGTTAGTCGCCGGTGTTGCTCATGAAATGAATAACCCGGTCAACTTTATCTACGGCAATATTACTCACGCAGAGCGCTATACCCAAGACCTGCTGTACCTGCTGAATCTTTATACCAAGGAATTAACCAATCCGGGGCCAACTATCTTGGAGGAGGCTCAGGCAATTGACCTGGAGTTTCTGGTTGAAGACCTGCCAAAACTACTGGGTTCGATGAAGATTGGGGCTGAGCGCATCCGCGAGATTGTCCAGTCATTGCGGAATTTCTCTCGCGTGGATGAGGCTCAGATGAAGCCAGTGAACATTCACGATGGGCTAGACAGCACTCTGCTAATTTTGAACAACCGGCTGAAATCCAAGGCTGACTATCCGGGGATTCAGATCGTTAAAGAGTATGGCAAGCTGCCTCCTGTAGAGTGTTATGCAGGTCAAATGAACCAGGCATTTATAAATGTGCTGTCGAGTGTGATTGATGCTTTGGAGGAGTATGACCATAAGCGATCGCCTGAAGAAATACACTTCTCCCGCAGTACCATTCGGATTTGTACCGAAGTAACTGACCGTGGCTTTGTGACGATTCAGATTATAGATAATGGCCCTGGTATAGCGGAGGAAGTCCGCCCTCACCTGTTTGACCCCTTCTTTACGCCGAAAACGAATGGCAAAAGCACGAAGGTTGGGTTGTCCCTTACCTATCAAATCGTCGTGGACAAACATGGTGGACAGATGCAGTGTAATTCAGCGCCCCGAGAGGGTACGGAATTCATCATAGCGATTCCGATTCGACAGAATCTTCAGAAAACGCCTTCGTTCGAGTCAATGTAATGTCAACGTCATCAGGGAAAAGCATTTAACTGGCACAGTCAATTCTGGTAGTGGGTAATGGAAATTATCCTCACCTAAAACCTCTCTTTCAATTTGTGCAATTTAGATATATGACAGACAACTTATTGTTCTCGGCGTCGCCGCCTAGCCGCAGACCGACGTCCTTGCAGCGACACAATTTCTGCTTCGCTACTTTCCCGCGCCACGCGAATCAGCAGCCCAGCGGCAATCAAACTCGCAATCATTGAATTGCCACCATAACTAAACAGCGGCAAGGGCAAACCCGTAGTAGGTAGGACACCAGTCGCAACGCCAATATTTAGTAGTGACTGCCCCACCATCAAAATCATGGCTCCAATCGCCACCAGCCGGTGAATGGGATTTTGCGCCTTTATCGCCACAATTAGCGCCAGCGCTGCATAAGCCATCAGCAGCAACAGCAGCAGCAAACTGCCTGCAAAGCCAAATTCTTCTGCGTACACCGCAAAGATAAAATCGGTGTATTGAATCGGCAAATAAAACAGCTTCTGTTGCGATAGCCCAAAACCAGACCCCCAGGTGCCGCCAGAACCAACTGCCAGTAAACTTTGAATCAGCTGGTATCCGTCTTGCATGGGGTCAGCCCAAGGATTCAAAAAAGACATTATCCGACGACGCTGATATTCTTTCACGCTGATACTGATTGTCGCCAAGAGCACCCCGCCCAGCGCTGTTCCTCCCAAGTAGGAATAAGGCAACCCAGCAGCAAGTGCAATTAGCCACAAAGTCATCCCGCAAAGTGCGGTTGTACTTAAGTTGGGCTGTAGCAAAATTCCCAAAAGCACGCAGCAAAAAATAAACAGCCAGGTCAAGCGGACTTTCCACGTTAGTCTGTCCCAATGCCCAAAAATCCGAGCGCCTTGCAACACCAGGAACGGCTTGATCAACTCAGAGGGTTGAAGTGGAAATGGCCCCAAGGCTATCCAACGGGTTGCGCCATTGGTGGTGGTTCCCACTCCTGGAATCAGGGTGATGAAAATCACTCCCAACAGGAGTATGACAAACCAATCAGCGATTTCTAGAACAGAACGTAGGGGGAAGTTCACCACCAGGTTAAAGGCTACTAGCCCCAGGATGACTGAGATGATTTGGCGCTTGAAGTAGTACATCCCATCTCCAAACTCAGCATCTGCGCTGGGATAGGACGCCGAAAATAGCACGACTAACCCGATAAACAGCCAGAGGAAGGTGAGCCACCGCAACAATCTGGCATCTATTGCCCAATCCTGGGCAGAGGAATTAAAAACAGGAATTAGCTGGCGTAAATTCACAGCGACTTGGCGTATAGGTAACATTCAGCGGCAAGGAATCACAAAGCGATCGCTCTGGCGGATGCACGGAGTGCTGCTCGCTCCCCAACATTAGCAGCGGTACCGACCAAAATGATAAGGCGCTTTGCCCTATATCGGTTCATCCGCTCCCGATTTTCTTTGCTTTTCTATAAATCTTTCTGACATCTAACGGCATCAGGCGATCGCTTTCTAAATCAAAAATTTATTAATCTACCCTCTAAATTAAAGCTTTCAAGAAGATTGCTTCACTGACGATCTTTGTATTGAACTTAACCGTATGATTACCGAATCAAAATTCTAAATTTCAGTGGTTTAAGTAAAAACGCGACCTTATTACTTCGTAATATCTATCGCCCCTATTACGTATAATCACGCAGACCACTTAGAGTTTTGGATTGAGCAAGCTGAAAAAGCTCAATTAGCCCCCAAGACTACAGAGACGATTCCCTATTTCCTATAAAGTTGAGCGAGATTACTTAGAAATGCAGGTCAAAACTCATCCTCTCAATGTAACGGTGCTGACTGTCCTGGTGTTGGCAGGATTTATCGGCATCGCCTCCATCCTATTAGCTCTCGTCAGCTCATCTTCACTCTACTCATCTACACATCCAGTGGTGATACCTTGGATAGGCGAGCAGCATCGATGTGAGACAAGCGGTAGAACTTGGAGAGAAGAGAGCGAGGAAGAATGCCTGGATTACGAACACAGCGCTGAGTTCTAAAAGAATTTGGCTTAACAGAAATTCCGGAAAAATCCTTGACAAGAAGTCAATAAATGCTTACCTAGCAAACTTTAGTCGTTGTTTTTAATCTAGTTCTTATATGATTCACAAATTACTAGCAACAGAATCGCTCTAGGCGTCTGCTGAAAAAGGGAGCTTCGGGAATCGAAGTGTAGCCTAACGGGACTTAGACAAAAACTGATAAAAAAATGGCTTCAAACTTAGACAGAGAAAAATTTTCAGCTCAAAAGAGCATAAATCCAGTATTCACAAGGGTTTCAGGCATTTTTTGATTATCGACCTTTTTTTCTTGCTCAGAGAGGTTTTCAGCCCCTAAAGGGGCTAGAAAATGCCTAAGTCCCACTAATAAAACGAATTGCTATCGAAAGCGGCTATTGAGCCACAAAAAAAGAGGTCCTTAAGACCTCTTTGCATTTGAATCTTATCTAAATGTTGAAAATTCCGTAAACAAGCCTATTTCCGCAAATTAAAGTAGACCAGTATTTACTCCTGGCTTACCAGTAGCCAGCTCAACCTTAACGATTTTTCCACCCATTTTCATAATCCGCTGCTGTTCGCGAAACCAATTTTCGTAGGGAACGAGTTTCGTGAAATAAGTGTTTTGCAATTCCCGCTGAGTCCGGATACGGGTCTGGCTGGGAACACAGGCAGTAATTTTAAACATCCGCATGGTTAATTTCTCCTAGTCAGGTGGTGAGGAAATTTTTGATCTCAATCAATCTTTGGATTGGCGTATCTAATTAAGACACCGAAGGCTGGGAGTCAAGAGTCAATACTAGACCGCTAAAACTTATCAACTTAATTCGACAAGCCTTTGACGAGCTAGCATTCACTCCAGACTTCCCAGACTTCACCAGACAAAACGCAGTCGCTTAAAACTTAAGCGATGAACGAGCGCTTACGCTTAGCTCAAGCCAGAGCAGATGTAGTCTAAATAAACGCCCATTTCCTTACCAGCATCAGCACCCACCAAGCTGGCGGTAACTTCTTTCATGGCTTGGATAGATTGCACAGTAGCGGAGATGGGAACACCCAAGGAGTTGTAGGTTTCCTTCAGACCGTTCAGCACGCGCTCATCCAAGATGGATGGGTCGCCAGCCAGCATGGCATAGGTGGAATAGCGGAGGTAGTAGTCCAAGTCGCGGATGCAAGCAGCATAGCGACGGGTGGTGTACATGTTGCCACCGGGACGGGTGATGTCAGAGTACAACAGGGACTTAGCAACCGCTTCCTTAACGATGGTGGCAGCATTAGCGCTAATGGTGGTTGCTGCACGAACGCGTAGTTCGCCAGTGTTGAAATAGCCCTTGAGCTTTTCCAAAGCACCAGTGTCAAGGTATTTACCTTGAACGTCAGAGGAATTGATAACAGCAGTAATTGCGTCTTGCATTTTTCTTGTTTCCTTATCTTACGTAGTCAGGTTCTAATCCTTAGCAGGGGAAGGGAAACACCCTACTGCATGGCACCAATCACGTAGTCGAAGTAAGCGCCTGCTTCAGAAGCATCTTCGCCAGACATCATGGAGGAAGCAGCATTCTTCATAGCGCGAACGCCTTCAGCAACTGCGTCAACCGGGGTACCCAGAGACTTGTACATTTCACGAACGCCAACCAAACCGATTTCTTCAATCGGGGTGACATCACCAGCAACGACTCCGTAGGTGATCAGGCGTAGGTAGTAGTCCATATCCCGCAGGCAGGTAGCGGTCATTTCTTCACCGTAAGCGTTGCCACCGGGAGAAACAATATCAGGACGCTTTTGGAACAACTGGTCGCCAGCTTGCTTGACGATGCGCTCGCGAGAGTCGGTCAACGTTTGGGCAATCCGGAGGCGACGCTCACCGGAGGTCACAAAGTTCTTGATCCGGTCTAGTTCGCCTGGGCTAAGATAACGAGCCTCGGCATCAGCATTCACGATGGATTTCGTGACGATACTCATTTGTGGATTCCTCCAATCAAAAGAAAAGTTTTACCAGATGGTTTGAAACTGGCATTCGCCAAGGAATGTGGAAGCCTGTCACTGCTACAAGAATACTTGTTCGGTATCTTTAGCATTTTTCAGTGTAACCATCCGTACACACTGCCTGGGACTCAGCTACCTTCCGCAAATAATTTTGCGGCATTCTGTTCACATTCCAGGTCTCTTCTTAACACTTTTTAATATTGTTCCTCATTTTGGGGCTTTGAGGGCGATCGCAGCGGGTTTCGCTGGGGTCAGTTGGTCATCAAAGAGCGATCGCTTGCTTGGGAGGGGAGCGATCGCTGTCAGGATTTTTGAATTTCTGCACCCCTGAGCATCAATCACCTTTTATTCCCCATTTGTCCTCCAAATCTTCGCGGCTCCATAAAAATGCGATCGCCCATTCCATGCCCTAATCTGTTCTGCTGATTTAGCTTTAGCAGAAACTTTAAGGGATTCAAGTTGTGGACACTAGATGAGCCACTTTACCACAATGCAGTTGGACAAGGTTTTGCAGTGCGGTTATTGGGGGAATTTGAACCGAAGAATTTATCTTATTGGAGGATGATCGACAAGATAGCGATCGCCTCTTCTATCTCTATTTCTCTGGTTTCTGGAGCGCTTCTGCGTTTCGATAAACTCCCCGCGTCATCCAGAGAGAGCATAGAGCAAAACTTCCGATTCATTAGGAATGGGGAACGGGTCATATTAATCACCCATTCCCCATTCCCGACTCTCGGATTTATCGGCTCAAGCGATTACCGATGTAGGAAGGCGACATATCTGACCAGGATTGTTTCACCAAGTCAGCTGCTGCTTTCACACTGCCCAGATAATTACCCGCTGGCAGGGACGGGAAGCGGTTGTAAGGCACCACATCCTCGCCGAAGTAACGAGCATACTCAGGACTATCCACCATTGCCTCTACAGCCGCCTTCAAGCCGCTATCCGCCAGCAGTTTGTTGTACTGCCGGATTTCACCTTGGGTAGCGGGTGCGCGTCCCAGCAGGTGCCGGAATAGGAACTCAATCACCTTGGTGTTGGGATAGGGGGCATAGAAGCGACGGCGATAGATATCGGAACTCGCCAGACTCTTCACAAACTCGCGCACCGAGATTTCACCGTTGCGGAGTCTGCTATCGAGATCCGAACGGCGCAGTTCCCCAGGAACTTGACCGCTGAAGATATCCATCACCTGACAGTAGATGGCATTAATCACCTGTGCAGATTCACCCTGATTCATCCCTGGATTCATCCGGTAAATTCGAGCAGGCTTACGCCGCGATGTCCCAACTCCAACTTCAACGGATTGCCCGTCACCGTTGGTAAAGGAACGACCCAACTCGATAAACAGCGGCTTACTCATGTCGCGCTGACGAGCTTTTGCAGCGATATCTGCGATCGCTTTACCCATCAGCGGCATCTTCGCCACATCCATGCGCGACTGCACCGGCTTGAAGCTGGGAACCACCAAGTCATCATTCTGCTTGGTCAGTTGGTTATACAGCTTCTCAGTATTCGGGAAGTTTGCCGCTGGCAGGGTCGGGAAGCGGTTGTAAGGCACCGTATCTTCTCCAAACGCCTGGGCATACTCTGGGCTATTCACCATTGCGCCCACAAAGCCCCGAAGCCCTTCAGATGCAAGGATCTGGTTATACTTGCGAATTTCTACTTGGTCTAGGGGTGCCCGTCCCAAGAAGTGCTTCGTACCCAACTCGATCACCTTAGTGTTCGGGTAGGGAGTATAGAACTCTTTGATGTAGAGGTCTGAACCTCCCAACGCCTCAATAAATTCCTTGAGGTTGATTTCACCATTCCGCAGCTTGCTTTCAAAGTCGCTGAATTGGTTCTTCACGATATAGGGTTCAATATCGCGCTCGAAAATTTGCCGGTATGCTGCCCGGATTGTGTTTTGCACCAACGCTTTGTCGTTGGTTTCTGTCAGCTTAAAGACCTTGGTTTGCTCGCGCTTCTTGCTGACACCCTGGTTGATGCGGAATTGAATGTCGGGTTCTGTCCGCAGCTGCGTAACTTGACCGAGTTCCACAAAACGAGGGGTTTCTTGCTTCTCAATTTTCAGAGCTGTGTCGGCAATGCTGCCAATCCGAAGGCTACGCAAGCTGACTCCAGCTGGTGTCAGATAGCGCTCGTAAGGAATCGTATCTTCCCCAAATGACTCGCTGTATTCGGGGCTATCGATAATCGCGTCAACCAGGGCGTAGAAGCCTTTTTTGGCGCAAATATCAAAATACTTGTTAGTTTCCTGACGTCCATAGGTGGGACGACCCAACAGACGGCGGTGGATGTATTCAATCGACTTGGTAACGTACAGCGAAGTCCAGTACAACTTGCGGAACAAGTCAGACTTAGCCAGAGCGCGGATGAACTCCCGCACTGTGGTTTCGCCGTTCTCCAGCTTGATTTCCGCCACTTTGAGGCGCTGACCTTCATAGACATCCCGCCCGAATACTTGCAGGTAGGCTGCCTTAATCACCGCTTGGGTGGAACTTTCGGAGTATTTAACGCTGGAATTCTTCACATACCGTTTGAAGGATGTGCCGCCGTTCCCACCTGGACCGGGGAGTTGATCCAGTTTAAACACTTTCGGACCCAAGGAACCCGGAGCTTTGGGACGAGCTGCTGGGTTGCTCAGTTGGTTGTCAATTCCTGGGCCTTGGCGGATCAGGATGCGACGAGTATCTTTACCAAACGGAGCAGGACGGGTGTTGGGATTTTTGGTTTCTTTGGGGAAGATTGCCCCAAACTGAATTTCCAAGGGGTCGTTGCCGGAACCATACGGATGTTGGTCGGGCAGCGGTCGCTCGTAAGCAGCAAATGTGGTGAGGAACTGCGGTACCTTGCGGAAAGGCGCGCTGTAGTTCAACAAATCTTGCTGCGGTCCCCAGTTACGACACTCCTGCGCTTCTTGACCCAAACCCCGGATGTAGGGCACGGTTTCTTCGCCGAAGTAGTCGGAATATTCTTTAGAATCCACCAGGGCATCAACGAGACCGGGTAGACCTTTGCTGGAAACGATGGAGAAGTATTCTTGGACTTCTTCACGGCTGGATGGGCCACGACCCAGGAAGTGACGGAATGCCAGTTCCAGAGCGCGACTGTTGATATATGGCTCGTAGAAGTTTTTGCGGTAAAGAGTAGATTTACCCAAGCGGCGGATAAATTCTTTCATTGAGATGTCGCCATTTCTGACCTTGGATTCTAAGTCAGAGATGCCAAGGCTGTAAGCGCGAGTAATGTCGCGCTCAAAGACTTGCCGATAGGCGGCTTTGATGATTTCTTGCTTTTCCGAAGATGACAAACCGGGCTTCATGGCGTACTTGGGACGCCGCTCGGCTGAATTGAAGTAAATTTGGGGCAGTTGCAGACCTTGCTGATCGCCAGAAGGACGCTGCCGCACTTTGTCGGAGGGGGTGGGGGCGCGGAATTCGCTAATCAGCACTTCAAAGTACTGGTTGACAATCGTTGTCCCTTCCTCGTCGCGCCGGAAATAACCCAAGGCGGCTGCCCGCATTTCCTGCAACGCCACAATTGTCGCTTCGCCGGAGCAAGCATTTTCAATGATTTCCCGCAAACCCCGCGTGTTAACCGCGATGATATTGGGGTCTCCGGCAACAATTGCGTAGGTCAGGTAGCGCAAGAACCAGGATAAGTCCCGCAACGACTTTTGCATATTGCCCGGACCGTAGCGGGCAACGTTGATCGGTCGGAAACCCGCTGGGGTAGGACCGCCGCCGCCTGCGCTGAAGAGCGATCGCAACCCCTGCAAAAAGCCACCGCTGCTTTCCACATAGGTGACATTTCCCAGCGCCATCCCTTGTTTGACATCCGGAACGTTCGCTGTCACCAATTCGGGTTCGCGAGGCTTTTCTAAGAAAGCCATCGGGGAACCCCCGACGAAAATGCGGTTGGCAGCGCGAGACACAATCAGGTCTGCATTTTGGGTGAGCGTTTGAGCAATCTCAAGACGCTTGCTGCCGGAACTGAAATAGCTCTTCAGTTCATCCAGCTCACCTCTCCCTAAGAAGCGGTCTTGTTGTTCCGCTTGCGAAATAGTTGCAACTGGTACTGTTTGATATAGTTGCGGACGCGCAACTGAGCTTCCACCACTTGCCTTAACACTCATTGGATCTCAAAAGCTCCCTATCTAAATCGTCACTGCGTTAAACATGACCAGAGTGCCACTGATGAATGATGAATTGTGAAGGTTGAGGGATTAAAGTTAACCAACCGCCACGGGAGCGACTGACCCGGAGAAAGTGGCTTTTTCCCTACGGCTTATGGCTTATCAACTTCATTCTTGCGCCTTCAACATCTCAGCGTTCATCTTTGAGCCTTTATCCTTTAACTGCCTGGGGTTAATCAGCTCAGTTTTTAGATTAAAACTTTTCGGGCTTCTCAGACTGGTTTGTTAAAAAGTGTGTAGAACCCTATCTAGGTGTTCACAAGGTCATAATACTAAATGGCGGCAGATTCCCTGAGAAGAGCGATAAGTTTTGTTACTTAAGACGCCGTCTAGCTACAGATGACCTGCCCGGACATCTCTAACTTTACCCTTTAACGTGATATGGAAATCAGGCAGGATATCAGTTCCGCCGTCCAACGACTTTACGATACTTACCCTTTTCCACCAGAACCTCTGCTGGATAGTCCGCCTCCCGGCTACAACTGGCGCTGGAATTGGCTAGCCGCTTATCACTTTTGCACCAATCAAACACCCCAAAAGCAGGATGTCCGCATTTTAGATGCCGGATGTGGCACGGGTGTAGGAACAGAGTACCTAGTTCACCTCAATCCGGCGGCTCAAGTGGTGGGAATTGATTTGAGTTCGGGCGCTTTGGAAGTGGCACGAGAGCGTTGTCGCCGTTCTGGGGCAAATCGCGTCGAGTTTCATCACAAGAGTTTATATGACGCACAGGAACTACCGGGTGAGTTTGATTTAATCAACTGTGTTGGGGTTTTGCATCATTTGCCCGATCCGATTCGGGGAATTCAATCCTTGGCGGCGAAGTTAGCGCCGGGAGGCTTGATGCATATTTTCGTTTATGCTGAGCTGGGGCGCTGGGAAATCCAGTTGATGCAAAAAGCGATCGCACTGCTTCAAGGCGAACGGCGAGGCGACTACCGCGATGGCGTTCAGGTGGGGCGTCAAATATTTGCCGCTTTGCCAGAAAATAATCGACTGGTCAAGCGAGAAAAAGAGCGCTGGTCTTTAGAAAATCAGCGGGATGAGTGTTTTGCAGATATGTACGTTCATCCCCAGGAAATCGACTACAACATCGACACTCTTTTTGAACTCATTGATGCTTCAGGTTTGGATTTTGTTGGTTTTTCTAATCCCAAAAACTGGGAATTAGAGCGACTCTTGGGGAAAAATCCAGACTTGCTCGAACGGGCAAAAAAATTAAGCGATCGCGAACGTTATCGTTTAATCGAATTATTAGACCCAGAAGCGGTCACTCACTACGAATTTTTCCTGGCACGTCCTCCCCTATCCAAAGCAGATTGGTCATCGGATGAGGCGCTGTTGGCAGCTATTCCAGCCCGAAACCCCTGCATGGATGGATGGCCTAGCCGCTGTCTGTTTAACTACGATTATCAGATTGTCAATTTGTCAGAGGGAGAGTTTAAATTTTTGCAAGCGTGTGATGTTAACTCAGAAAAACGTCGAAGCATAAAAGAAATTTTGGCGAGTGTTTCGTTGGAGTTGGATCTTGTGCGATCGCTCTTGGAACGACAGCTAATTATGCTGACACCGAGTTAACAAATCGGTAATTGTTAATGGGTAATAGGAAATTCATGACGATTCATTCCCTATTACCTATTCCCATTGCCAATATTTCATATATCAATTCAGCTTGCCTTACATTAGTTACCCTGGTTTGGCTGGGGGTTCCTTGGTTCTGCTTCCCAAATGATCTCTCGTTTTGGCTCTTCGTTGTTGTCGTCTGGACTCTCAGCAGGCGTTGGTTCTGGGATTTCCGCAGGAGTCTCAGCGGGGATTTGATTTTGGGGTTCTTCCGGAGTCTCAGCAGGCGTTGGTTCTGGGACTTCCGCAGGAGTCTCAGCAGGGATTTGATTTTGGGGTTCTTCTGGAATCTCAGCAGGCGTTGGTTCTGGGACTTCCGCAGGAGTCTCATCAGCAGGGATTTGATTTTGTGGTTCTTCTGGAGTCTCAGCAGGTGTTTCAGAAGGCGCTTCATCTCCTGCTTCAAACTCAATCGTAATAATCGGTTTAGCCTCCTGATAGATAAAGGCTTCCATATCTCCTATAGGATTTCGGGCACTGTTAAGGCTGTCACCATCGTAGGGGGGAGTGCCATTGAAGAATTTTTCAAGCCGATAGGTTTGAGCCACGGCTGGTGAACTGATAAAGGCACTTAATCCAATGATGCAGATTAACCCTTGAGTTTGAGGTTTCATTTAACCAATACCTCCTCAACTACAGTTACCTGTAGTCTATATAACCACCAAAATTAAACGAAGTTTCCAGTTTATATCCTTTAGTGACTTCTGTAAAACTTGAACAAAAAAATTAGTTCAGATGGAATCGGCAACGAAAAGGACGTGATGGTACTCCTTGAAGGATTTTTTCAGCATCAAAGAATATTTTGATATCGTCAAGAACAAGTTTTGCTGGCATTGCTAATGGAGACGATTGCCCCTAAAACAATAGGAAATATAGCAGTTGTAAATGATTCTTGAAGACGGGATTCGTGACTGCTTAGAGAAATCGCACATCTGAACCTCTGTACAAAAAACAATTCCCCTAACTTCCTTGATTAAGAGAAAGTTAGGGGAATCAGTTGTGTAAAAAATGCAATTATAAAAATATAAGCCCTCAACCCTTACCTAGAGTAAATAAAAAGATGAGGGCGTTATTAGAACTTGCATGACTACCTTAGTGAACCTGGCTGGTAGGGCTGGTTCGTGGGTCTTGCATCTCTTTGTAACTGGCTTTCCGACTGATTAGGATTGTTGTTTTCTGGTTCTGTTAAGTTGCGATTGGTTGCTGGTGTCGCATTCTGAGTTGATTCCCCAACCTCTCTATCATCGTTAGAGGTTTCCCGATTTCCAGTCGGGTTGCGGGGTTCAACAACGTCATCGCCCGTATATGGGGGGAGACCATTGAAAAAGTCTTGTAACGGTGTGTTTTGAGCTACGGCTGGGGAACTGATGAGGGCAGTTAATCCCAGGATGCCAATCAGCCACTGGGTTTTAAATTTCATTTGACTAATACTTCCTTAACTACGTGTCGTCTCCTAGTATTCAAGTTAAGCAAGTTTGCTTTTTGTAACCTCTAGCTGCCGACGTATCACCTGAGATTAAAACTCAGCCAGATAAAACTAGCAAACGAAGCGATCGCTACTACACCCAGATCGCTACTGTACCCATTTGATAATTCTTCTGGCGTCACAAACCGATGGCGAGGCGATCGCTCCTTGACACTTCTGTTTCTAGAGTGTTCTGTGCGGTTCGTTTTTTAGGAGTCCAAGAGAAGTGCTATAGACGCGCCTTTTCCGTGTGGGCTAAGACAGTAGATGTCGCTGCACACTTCTCGAAAAATCGCTATGCGCTCTCAAATCGGACTTTGCGCCTTCATCACCTTCCTGGCTACTATTCTGAGTGTCGATTTGGGATTTCCAACTGTAGATTGGCAATTCATCCAAAATTCAAAATTTTCTAGCGCCATCCAAAATTCTCAGGCGTTGGCTCAAACCCCCGCTGAGCGAGAAGCCGAAGCCGATCGGTTGCTAGAGCAAGGGATTGAGCAGCAAAAGAAGGGTCAATTTAGAGCTTCCTTACAGTCTGGACAAGAAGCATTAAAGATTTACCGAGAAATCGCCGATAAGAAGGGAGAGGGGGCGGTTCTTAACAATTTGGGAGAAGCTTATCGATCGTTGGGTGACTATACACGAGCGATTGAGTTCTATCAACAAAGTTTAGCTGTGGATCGTTCCCTCGGCAATCGCAAGGGAGAGTCATACGTTCTAAATAATTTGGGCATTGTTCATCACCATTTGGGCGATTATGCCAAAGCAATTGATTACTTTGAGCAACGTTTAACGATTGCGCGAGAAATCCGCGATCGCTCCGGAGAACAAGGCGCTCTGGGAAATATAGGGATTGTCTTCTATTCCCTGGGAAATTATGTCAAAGCGATTGATTTCCATCAACAGAGTTTAGCGATCGCGCGAGAACTTGGCGATCGCTCTGGGGAAGGTGCCTCTCTGAATAATTTGGGCATCGCTTACGATTCTCTAGGCGACTATTCACGAGCTATTAATTACTATCAACAGCGTTTACCGCTGGCGCGAGAGTTAGGTGAGCGTCACGCAGAGGGGCAAGTTCTGGGGAATCTAGGCGTTGCTTACATGGATTTGAGGGATTATCCCAAAGCAATTGAGTATCTGCAACAGCGAATCGCGATCGCGCGGGAAATTGGCGATCGCTTAGGGGAAGCAACAGCACTGGGAAATTTAGGCAATGCTTACACTTCCTTGGGCAACTATGCCAAGGCAATTGATTATCAGCAGCAGCGGATCGCGATCGCGCGGCAAATTGGCGACATCGAAGGCGAAGGAACGGCGCTAAACAATTTGGGCGTGGCGCTTCGCCGATCGGGCAAGCTTACAGAAGCTGAAAAAACCCTAAGCGCAGGAATTCAAATTTGGGAATCGCTTCGGCAAAAATTGGGGAATAACGATACTTACAAGGTGTCAGTTTTTGAACAGCAAGCCAAAACTTACCGTCTGCTGCAACAAGTCCTCATCGCCCAAAATAAGATAAATGAAGCGTTGGAAATTGCCGAACGGGGTCGAGCGCGGGCATTTGTAGAGTTATTGATGACGCGCGTCGCTTCACCCAATGCTCTAACAACCATTACTCCCCCTAACATTCAGAAAATTCAACAAATCGCCAAAGAACAAAACGCCACACTGGTTGAGTATTCAATTATCGTCGATAGTGTAGAAGGAAAAAATCGAGAACAAATCGAAGAATCAGAACTGTATATTTGGGTTGTCAAGCCCACAGGTGAAGTGAGTTTTCGCTCTTCCAACCTTAAACCCCTGTGGCAGCAACAGAATACAGACCTGGCAAAGCTTGTTGTCAATGGTCGAGAATCAATTGGTGTCAGAGGTCGCGGGTTGAGTGTTGTTAGCAAAGTAGATGAAACAAGCCAAGCTAAACAATTACAACAACTTCATCAGCTACTGATTCAACCAATTACCGATCTGTTGCCAAAAGAGGCAAATGCCCGTGTTGTTTTTATTCCTCAAACATCTTTATTTTTGGTTCCCTTTGCCGCTCTGCAAGACCGTTCTGGCAAATACTTAATTGAACAACACACCATCCTGACTGCACCCTCGATTCAGGTACTGGATTTAACCCGTCAGCAAAAACAACGTGTAGAGACTCGAAGTTTAGCCTCTCGACAAAACCCGAATGTGTTAGTCGTTGGCAATCCCAATATGCCCAGTGTTTCTCTTAAGCGGGGAGAATCCCCTCAAAAATTGTCAAGCCTCCCTGGTGCAGAACGGGAAGCTTTAGCCATCGCTACTCTACTTAATACCAAAGCTCTCATTGGCAACTCTGCCAATGAATCTGCGGTTGTCCAGCAAATGTCTAAAGCAAAAATGATTCATCTTGCGACTCACGGGTTGCTGGATGATTTTCAGCGTAGCGGAGTACCGGGAGCGATCGCGCTGGCTCCTTCTAGTCAAGATGACGGGTTACTTACCGCCAGCGAAATCCTCAATCTCAAGCTCAATGCCGAGTTAGTTGTCTTGAGTGCTTGCGACACTGGGCGAGGTAAGCTGACTGGCGATGGCGTGATTGGATTGTCTCGCTCTTTAATTACTGCGGGTGTCCCCAGTGTTATCGTCACTTTGTGGTCGATACCTGATAATTCTTCTGCCTTACTAATGACCGAGTTTTATCGAAATCTGCAACAAAACCCAGATAAAGCCCAAGCTTTGCGAAGCGCGATGCTGACGACGATGAAACAATACCCTAACCAACCCAGTGCTTGGGCTGCATACACGTTGATTGGGGAAGCTGAATAACCCGAAAACAATCAGATAGCCTCTGTTGCTGCTGCGATCGCATTCTTGATTCTGATGACGATGCTCTCGCATCAATCGATAACTAGACGCGCCTAATTGTCGTAGGTTAAAACAGCGATCGCATCCTTGCACCTTCTCCCCTAATAACTGTGCATTTCCAAATCAGACTCCTCAGCGCGCTCGCTCTTTTGACATCTGCTGCAACGCCATTCCCGCCTAATTTTCCAGCGCTATTTCCCACAACACAGACGTTAGCGCAAACCCCAGATGCTCGGAAAGCCGAAGCAGACCAACTACTTGTGCAAGGTATTCAGCAGGCTCAGACCAGTCAATTTGAGGCGGCATTACAGTCTTGGCAACAAGCACTCAGTCTCTATCGGGAAATTAAAAACCGTTTGGGGGAGGGACAATCCCTAGGCAATTTGGGAAATGCTTACCGTTACCTAGGAGATTACGCCAAAGCGATTGATTACCACCAGCAGAGTTTAGCGATCATGCGGGAAATTAAAGACCGTTTGGGGGAGGGGAAATCCCTAGGCAATTTGGGAAATGCTTACGATTCTTTGGGAGATTACGCTAAGGCGATTGAGTACCACCAGCAGTATTTAGCCATCACGCGAGAAATTAAAGACCGTTTGGGGGAGGGAGGTGCGCTGGGCAATCTGGGAGTTACCTACAAAAATCTAGGAGATTACGCCAAGGCGATTGATTACTACCAGCAGAGTTTGGCAATTAAGCGGGAAATCAAAGACCGTTTGGGGGAGGGGGCATCCTTAGCCAATTTGGGAAATGCTTACTTTTATCTGGGAGATTACGCCAAAGCGATTGATTACCAGCAGCAGCATTTAGCCATCGCACGGGAAATTAAAAACCGTTTGGGGGAGGGGGCATCTCTAGGCAGTCTAGGAAATGCTTACTCTTCCCTAGGAGATTACGCCAAAGCGATTGACTATTACCAGCAGCATTTAGCTATTGCGCGGGAAATTAAACACCGTTTGGGGGAGGGAAGTGCGCTGGGTAATTTGGGACTGGCTTACAATTCTTTAGGAGAATACGCCAAGGCAATTGATTACCACCAGCAGCATTTAGCCATCGCACGAGAAATCAAAGACCGCCAAGGCGAGGGGCAATCCCTAGACAATCTGGGAATTGCCTACAAAAACCTAGGAGAATACGCCAAGGCGATTGATTACCACCAGCAGCGTTTAGCCATTGCACGGGAAATTAAAGATCGTTTGGGTGAGGGGCAATCTCTAGCCAATCTGGGACTGGCTTTTCAGGAATCTGGCAATCTCTCTCAAGCCGAAAAAACCCTCCGCGCTGGAATTGAGGTATACAAATCTCTACGGGAACGATTGGGTGGCAATGATGCCTACAAAGTGTCAATTTTTGAGCAGCAAGCTCGCACCTATCGTCTGCTGCAACAAGTCCTGATTGCCCAAAATCAACCCACAGAGGCTCTAGAAGTTGCGGAAAGCGGTCGTGCCAGGGCATTTGTGGAGCTACTGGCGACACGCTTCTCATCCCCTTCCTCTACTCAGGCGAATATCTCTACCAATCCACCCAACACCCAGCAAATTCAACAAATCGCCAAACAACAAAATGCCACCCTGGTTGAATATTCGATTATTTATGACGACTTCAAGATTCAAGGTAAAAAAGAAGCTCGCGAATCAGAACTCTATATTTGGGTAATCCCACCCTCAGGCAAAGTAGCTTTTCGTCGTGTTGACCTTAAACCCCTGTGGCAGCAGCAAAATACAAGCCTTGAAAAACTTGTTATCAACAGCCGCGAATCGATGGGTGTCAGAGGTCGCGGCTTGAGCATCATCACTAGATTGGATGAAACTACCCAAACTAATCGATTACAGCAACTCCATCAACTACTAATTAAACCCATTGCCGACTTCCTGCCTGCTGACCCCAATGCCCGCGTTATCTTTATTCCTCAAGAATCCCTGTTCTTGGTTCCCTTTGCTGCCCTCCAAGATACCAGCAATAAATACCTCATCGAACAACACACTATCCTCACGGCTCCCTCAATTCAGGTACTGGCATTAACCCGTCAGCAACGACAACGGCTTCCAGTATCAGTTAAGGATGTCCTAGTGGTTGGCAATCCCACGATGCCCAGCCTTGCCCCCAAAATTGGGGAAAAGCCTCAACCGCTTTCGCCCCTACCAGGTGCCGAGAAGGAAGCGATGGAGATTGCTCGTCTCCTAAACACAGAAGCCCTCACTGGGAAACAAGCTACTGAAGCCGCAGTTGTTCAGAAGCTACCCATAGCCAAGATGATTCATCTGGCGACTCACGGCTTGCTGGATGATTTTCAGCGTAGCGGAGTACCGGGAGCGATCGCCCTGGCTCCTTCGGGTAAAGATGACGGGTTGCTCACCGCCAGCGAAATCCTCAATCTCAAGCTCAATGCCGAGTTAGTTGTCTTGAGTGCTTGCGACACTGGGCGAGGTAAGCTGACTGGCGATGGCGTGATTGGATTGTCTCGCTCTTTAATTACTGCGGGTGTCCCCAGTGTCATCGTCACTTTGTGGGCGATACCCGATAATCCTTCTGCCTTGTTGATGACCGAATTTTATCAAAATCTGCAACAAAACTCCGATAAAGCACAAGCTTTGCGAAGCGCGATGCTGACGACGATGAAACAATATCCTGACCAACCCAGCGCTTGGGCTGCATACACGTTGATTGGGGAAGCTGAGTAAAAAGCTAGGGAAAATCGCCGCAAGCTGCTACAACAAGGGGCGGGGCGATACCCACGCTGATGCCTAAAATGCTTTTTAAATGAGAACCCATGAGCATGAATGCGAAAAATGCTTCTTGGATGAGAACTCATGAGCATGAATGCGATCGCTACCAGAGAGAACCTGTTAATTTGCTGACATCGGCTTAATTCTTTTTTAAGTAATGTTACCTCTGCATGGTATATTCAAAATGTTTGGTTCTGACCTGTAGTAGTCAGACCAAATAGCACAAGCTGAAACACATCAGTTGTGAACTTGTCAAACGAATCTCAAACAACCACGCCGACCACCGAGGAGTTACCACAAACTGGTTCGCCTGTATCAGAACCAGATGGCTCCATGCAAGAGTACTACCAACTTCAACAAGAGTTGTTGCTGACTACACTTGCTTTGAGCGGGATTATTTTTATCTCCGTCTGGATTTTTTACTCTCTCAACATTGCCCTGAATTACTTGATAGGGGCGTGCACATGTGTGGTTTACTTGAGGATGTTGGCTAAAGACGTTGAGCGACTTGGCGCAGAGAAACAGCGTCTGAGTAAGACTCGGTTTGCTCTGTTTATTGGGTTGATTATAATCGCAACCCAAGTGAATAAGCTACAGATTCTGCCCGTTTTTTTGGGATTTCTGACTTATAAAGCCTCCCTCATCGTCTATATGCTTCGGACTTTGTTTCCCCCGGACGCTCGATAGGTTGGACAGTGTTAGAATTCTCCACTCTTTAATCCCTGGAGAACCCTCATTGAATGGAAATGCTAAGTATTCTTTCCGCCTTTAATTCATTCCCTCTCGCCAAACTAGAAGTTGGTCATCACCTTTATTGGCAAGTGGGAAATCTTAAGATTCACGGGCAAGTTTTTCTAACTTCCTGGGTTGTTATTGGTATTCTTCTGCTTGCCTCGTTAGCTGCAACTCGGAATATTCAGAGAATTCCTAAAGGTATCCAAAACTTCATGGAATATGCTCTAGAATTCATTCGAGATCTGGCTAGAAACCAGCTTGGCGAGAAAGAATACCGTCCGTGGGTGCCATTTATTGGCACGCTGTTTCTGTTTATCTTTGTCTCAAACTGGTCTGGCGCATTAGTTCCCTGGAAGCTAATTCACCTTCCAGAAGGAGAACTAGCAGCTCCCACTAATGACATCAATACCACAGTGGCACTGGCATTGCTAACTTCTTTAGCGTATTTTTACGCAGGTTTTAGCAAGCGGGGTTTAGGGTACTTTAAAAAGTATATTGAGCCGACACCGATCCTATTACCCATTGCCATTTTAGAAGATTTCA
Organism: Trichocoleus sp. Lan; assembly: GCF_039961855.1. Taxonomy (NCBI): domain Bacteria; kingdom Bacillati; phylum Cyanobacteriota; class Cyanophyceae; order Leptolyngbyales; family Trichocoleusaceae; genus Trichocoleus; species Trichocoleus sp. Lan. The sequence goes on from NZ_JAMPKA010000026.1 coordinate 62,916, forward strand.
CAAAGCCCCTTTCCCTCAGCTTCCGTTTATTTGGCAACATTCTGGCGGATGAACTGGTAGTAGCAGTATTAGTGCTACTGGTTCCCCTGTTTATTCCTCTGCCAGTTATGGCGTTGGGGCTATTTACCAGTGCCATTCAAGCTTTAGTGTTTGCCACCTTAGCAGCTGCATACATTCATGAAGCGATGGAGGGGCATGGTGATGAAGGGCATGAGGAGCATTAACCTTTTTTAGGGTAGGAAGAAGGATATAAGATGAATAAAATCATCCCTCCTTCTCCATATCGCCTTCGGGATGCCCTCAGTTGATAGAATTTGAGATTTGGGATTTAAGATTAAAAATCTTGACTCAAAACTCAACACTTGTAAGGGCACGGCAGTGCCGTGTCTCTACTCGAAACTCTCTGTTGTTTGTTCTGTACTTCAAGGTAAGGAAATAATCATGGATCCATTGGTTTCTGCTGCTTCAGTTCTGGCTGCTGCTCTCGCAATTGGTTTAGCTGCAATTGGCCCTGGTATCGGTCAAGGAAATGCTGCTGGTCAAGCAGTCGAAGGTATTGCTCGTCAGCCAGAAGCAGAAGGTAAAATTCGCGGCACATTGCTGTTAACCCTGGCTTTCATGGAATCCCTTACCATTTATGGTCTGGTGATTGCCCTAGTGCTGTTGTTTGCTAACCCCTTCGCTTAACATTTTTTGTTCTTAGTAGAGACGTGGTAAAGCACGTCTCTACTAAAACAAAGTTTTTAGTTTCCAGTCCTGTTGATGTAAGTTGAACCCCTTGCCTAGAGGGTATAGAGAATATGACAAGTGAGATAATTTTGCTTGCCATTAAAACTGCTGTTCAAGCATAAAGAGGGAAGAAATGTTTGATTTCGACGCTACCTTGCCCTTGATGGCAGTGCAGTTTCTGCTATTGGCAGCGGTATTAAATGTGGTTTTCTATAAGCCACTGACTAAAGTGCTAGACGAGCGCGACGATTACATCAGATCGAATGAAATGGGTGCGCGAGAACGCTTGGCAAAAGCTGAGCAGTTAGCAAAGCAATATGAGCAACAGCTAGCGGATACCCGCAGGCAGTCTCAAGCACTGATTGCAAATGCTCAAGCCGATGCCCAGAAAATAGGCGCTCAAAAAATAGCTGAGGCACAGCAGGAAGCTGTTGCAAAAAGAGAAGTGGCGTCTCTAGAGATTGGACAGCAAAAGCAAGAAGCCTTGCAATCTCTAGAAACCCAGGTGGACGAACTGAGTCGCCAAATTCTGGAAAAAATATTGGGACAGCAGCTGGTCAATAGATAGAGAGCTTGAAGGAAAAGCTGTCATTAGTCATTAGTCATTAGTCATTAGTCATTAGACCAAAGCCAATGACTGATGACGAATGACCAACTTCATACTTCAATGGGATGGGTATCATGGGGACTTTTTTCTTATTAGCCGAGGTGGCTCACTCAGCTGGCGCTGAATTAGCAGAGGCAGAGGGGCATCATGGTTTCGGTTTAAATCCGGACATTTTTGAAGCCAATCTAATTAACCTGGCAATTCTTATTGGTGTACTGTTTTACTTTGGACGTAACTTATTAGGAAATATCCTAAGCGAGCGTCGTGCAAGGATTGAAACGGCGATTAGAGAAGCAGAGCAACGCCAGAAAGAGGCAGCAGCTGCACTCTCTGATGCCCAGCAGAAATTAACTCAGGCTCAAGCGGAGGCAGAACGAATCCGCAAAGATGCTGAAGAAAGTGCCAAGGCAGCGAGAGAATCCATTTTGGCGAAAGCAGCGAAGGATGTCGAACGCTTGCAAAAAACAGCGGTTGAGGATTTGAACACTGAAAGGGAGCGAGCGATCGCTGAACTCAGAGCGCAAGTTTCTGCAATGGCGTTGCAGCGCGTTGAATCGCAACTCAAAAGCCAATTGGATGATGCTGCTCAACAACAATTAATTGACAGCAGCATCGCTAGTGTAGGAGGTCGCTGATGAAAGGTAGTATGGTTAGCGGTGAAATCGTAGAGCCGTATGCAGAGGCATTAATGTCCTTGGCTCAGTCGCAGAACCAGACAGAGCGGTTTGGCGAAGATGTACGATCTTTGTTGGGAGTCCTAGAAAGTTCTGAGGATCTACAGCATTTTCTGGGCAATCCAGTTGTAAGCGCTGAAAATAAAAAAGCGGTATTGCAGCAAATTGCTGGCGATGGACTTCACCCCTACATCCTCAACTTTTTGATGTTGCTGGTAGAGAGGCGACGTATCCTCTTTCTAGAGGGAATTTGCAAACAGTTCCAGGCACTTCTGCGGAAGCTGAATCAGACTGTTCTAGCAGAAGTTATCTCAGCGGTAGAACTGTCGGAGTCTCAGCAGCAAGCCATCGGTGAAAAAGTAAAAGCGATTAGCGGTGCCCAGCAAGTAGAACTCGATACCAAACTCGATCCAGATCTAATCGGTGGTGTCATCATCAAAGTGGGGTCTCAGGTATTGGATGCCAGTTTGCGAGGACAACTGCGCCGTATTGGCATACGCCTGAACAGTGCCGCCTAAAGTTGAAAGTTGAGAGTTGGAAAGGTAAGCAGTTTGTCGGTGGAAACTTTTGAGATGTTTGCAAGTTAAGCAAGTGAAATTTGCAAATCTTAACTTCTAATGTTCAACCTACCACCGCCAAAATAGAGAGCTTCAACCTTTAAGCTACCCTTCGAGAAGGGATTCTTCTTAAAACCTTCAACCTTTAACACAAACCCTTTCCTCCTTTAACAAGTAACCATGATCAGCATCAGACCTGACGAAATTAGCAGCATTATTCGGCAGCAAATTGAACAATACGACCGAGACGTTAGTGTTTCTAACGTGGGTACCGTATTGCAAGTAGGTGACGGGATTGCCCGGATTTATGGCCTAGACAAGGTTATGTCCGGGGAACTGGTGGAATTTGAAGACGGTAGCGTTGGCATCGCCCTGAACTTAGAAGAAGACAACGTGGGCGTGGTGCTAATGAGCGATGGTCGCAACATCCAGGAAGGTAGCTCTGTGAGCGCCACCGGCAAGATTGCTCAGGTGCCAGTGGGCGAAGCCTTGATTGGTCGTGTTGTGGATGCTCTCGCTCGTCCGATTGATGGAAAGGGAGACCTTAACACCACAGAAACCCGCCTCATTGAATCAGGCGCACCGGGAATTATTGCTCGGCGCTCGGTTTACGAACCGATGCAAACCGGCATTACCGCTATTGACGCGATGATTCCGATTGGTCGGGGTCAGCGGGAGCTAATCATTGGTGACAGACAAACCGGAAAAACTTCGATCGCGGTTGACACCATCCTCAACCAGAAAGAAGAAGACGTGATTTGCGTCTACGTCGCTATCGGTCAAAAAGCTTCTACCGTCGCCCAAGTGGTGAACGTGCTTCAGGAACGAGGCGCAATGGACTACACCATTGTGGTAGCAGCAAACGCTAACGACCCAGCAACCCTGCAATATCTGGCTCCCTACACGGGCGCTAGCTTGGCAGAATACTTCATGTACAAGGGCAAGGCGACGCTGATCATCTATGATGACCTCTCCAAGCAAGCCCAAGCTTATCGCCAGATGTCCCTGCTGCTGCGTCGTCCGCCCGGACGGGAAGCTTATCCTGGGGATGTGTTCTATCTCCACTCCCGTTTGCTGGAGCGTGCCGCAAAGCTGAGTACAGAACTGGGTGAAGGCAGCATGACCGCGCTGCCAATTATCGAAACCCAAGCTGGGGACGTTTCCGCTTACATTCCCACCAACGTGATTTCGATTACCGATGGTCAGATTTTCTTGACCTCCGACCTATTCAACTCTGGCTTGCGTCCCGCAGTGAACCCTGGTATTTCCGTGTCGCGGGTGGGTTCGGCGGCTCAAACCAAGGCGATGAAAAAAGTGGCTGGTAAGCTAAAGCTGGAGTTGGCCCAGTTTGACGACCTGCAAGCTTTTGCTCAGTTTGCCTCGGATTTGGATAAGGCAACCCAAGACCAGTTGGCGCGGGGTCAGCGCTTGCGGGAACTTCTGAAGCAGCCGCAATACTCGCCGCTATCAGTGGCTGAGCAAGTGGCAGTTGTGTACGCAGGTTTGAATGGCTATTTGGATGATATTCCTGTAGAGAAGGTGGCTCCTTTTGCGCGATCGCTACGGGAGTACCTGAAAACCAGCAAGCCGAAGTACATGGAAATCCTCCGCAAAGAGAAGCAGCTGACGGAAGATGCGGAAGGCATCCTCAAGGAAGCGATCGGTGAAGCGAAGAAGACCTTCATGGCGATGGCGTAAATTGTCCAAAGCGAATAGCTAAGCGCGAATAGCTAATTGTAAAAAGTAGCGCTTCGCAATTAGCTATTCGTAATTAGCCACTCGCAAAGGACAACTGACACCGAACAAAACTATGGCAAATCTAAAATTTATTCGCGATCGCATTCAGTCGGTCAAAAACACCAAAAAAATCACCGAGGCAATGCGCCTAGTTGCCGCCGCCAAAGTGCGCCGCGCCCAACAACAGGTGACTGCCACTCGCCCCTTTGCCGACCGCCTCGCTCAGGTTCTCTACGGTCTGCAAAACCGTCTGCGGTTTGAAGAAGCAAATCTGCCTCTGTTGAGAAACCGGGAGGTTCGGTCTGTAGGAATTTTGGTGATTACAGGCGATCGCGGTCTCTGCGGTGCCTACAACACCAACGTCATCCGTCGCGCTGAAAACCGCGCCAAGGAACTACAAGCCGAAGGTCGGGACTATAAATTTGTGCTGGTAGGGCGCAAAGCTATCCAATACTTCCAGCGTCGCGACCAGCCGATTGACGCTACTTATACTGGCTTAGAGCAAATTCCTACAGCAGCAGAAGCATCCAGAATCGCTGACGAACTGCTTTCCTTGTTCTTGTCAGAGAATGTAGACCGGATTGAATTGGTCTACACCAAGTTTGTCTCCTTGATCAGCTCTCGCCCAGTGGTGCAAACCTTGCTGCCGCTGACAACCCAAGGACTAGAAGCAAGAGATGATGAAATCTTCCGCCTCACAACTCGCGGTGGTGGTTTTGAGGTAACACGGGAGAAAGTCTCTACCCAAGTTCGAGAGTTCCCACGGGACATGATCTTCGAGCAAGATCCAGTACAGATTCTCGATGCCCTCCTGCCGCTGTATCTGAATAACCAGTTACTGCGGGCTTTGCAAGAATCGGCAGCGAGCGAACTAGCAGCACGGATGACGGCGATGAACAACGCCAGCGACAACGCTAAGGAGCTGATTGGTTCTCTTACTCTGAAGTACAACAAAGCGCGTCAGGCGGCAATCACCCAGGAAATTCTGGAAGTTGTCGGCGGTGCCGAAGCGTTACAAGGCTAGATTTAGCTTTTCAATTTAATTTACACAGAGCGTCTGAGATTACTCAGACGCTTTTTTGTTGTATGCACTCGCATCATCGAACGGATAGACCCACTTAAGCAGCACCTATCACTGCCCAAAGCAAAGCGTATAACAAAAAGTTTCTAGATTGTTGCAATTTATTTACATACTGTTACAATAGTTAACATAAAGAAACAAAGGAAAGACAACCATGAAATACACCACCGACGAAAGAGGCATCCTCAACAACTATGCAGCCGAGCCTGCGGTGTACTTTGCCGAACCCCCCTCACCAGAGCAGCAGCGTCGCTACGCTTTCCAAGGCGCGATCGCTATTTTGTTTGTCACCCTGCTGGTTCTGACTGCATTGGGTGTCAGCTAAGTTATTCGAGATTTCAAGATTTACGGATAAATACAACAAACCAGGACAAACAACCATGAGATACACCACCGACGAAAGAGGCATCCTCAACAACTATGCAGCCGAGCCTGCGGTGTACTTTGCCGAATCCCCCTCACCAGAGCAACAGCGTCGCTACGCTTTTCAAGGCGCGATCGCTACTTTGTTTGTCACCCTGCTAGTTCTGACTGCATTGGGTGTCAGCTAAGTTATTCAAGATTTACAGAGCAATACAACCAACCAGGACAAACAGCCATGAAATACACCACCGACGAAAGAGGCATCCTCAACAACTATGCAGCTGAGCCTGCGGTGTACTTTGCCGAGTCCCCTTCACCAGAGCAGCAGCGTCGCTACGCTTTTCAAGGCGCGATCGCTACTTTGTTTGTCACCCTGCTGGTTCTGACTGCATTGAGTGTCAGCTAAACCTGAAGAAAGAGAAGTTTCAGACACTTATTTCCAATACTTAGGAGTTCGGTTATGAAGACTGACTTTGACTTTGATGCCCGCTATCAGTTTGCGCCGACTGTCTTTAACACTGATTTCAACAACTTTGCGCCCATCACTGCTAATCAAGCTTGGTCGTTGTTCTTTACCGCTGGTCGTAACGATGCGGCGCTGGGAGATAATCCTGAAGTAGGGCGACTCTTCAACAACATCTTGAGTGCTGTTGTCTTCACAGTGATTGTTGGAGCCTTTACTTTCTACTCGTTTTAAGACAAAGACAACGTGAAAATTTCCTTAGCCCCAGCTTCTCCAAAGCTGGGGTTTCTCATTTCTAGGCATTATGGTTTGACGGGGTGAGTAGCTAATTGATTCATGAAACAATAGAGAAAGTTTAGTTTCCGTGGGGAAGCATTCCCTCTAGCCATTGCTGCTCATGTCCAAGACACATAAAGTTGAAATTTACGATCAAGGCAATACTCAGACCCTTGAAGTGCCAGAGGATAAAACGATCCTTCAGGTTGCCTCTGCTGCTGGGTTAGACTTACCCAGCTCTTGCAATGCGGGAGTTTGTACTACCTGTGCGGCTAAGGTTCTAGAAGGCAAGGTAGAACAGGGGGATGGCATGGGCGTCAGTCCAGAGCTTCAGGCACAAGGCTATGTACTGCTCTGCGTCGCTTATCCCCGATCCGATTTGAAAATTGAGAGTGGGAAAGAAGACGAACTGTACGAGCTACAATTCGGGCAGTTCCAGAAGTAGGGCTACTCAGACTCGACAAGTAATTTCGCGGCTTTTCAAACAAAGCCTGCGGTCATTTAGCCTTAATTCAGCACAGGGCAAACTGGTATTTCAATATTCCGTACTAGAACCACTAAGATGACGACACACTTTATTACCGCAGAAATTGACCTTCAGGAATCGCCAGTGCAGCTACACTCTGCTATTGAGGCAGAATTGGAAAAACGGGGAGAACCCTTGCGCTGGGCGATCGCTTCTGTAGATGTCGAACAGCAGAAAGCCCACGTTGAGGCAATCGTTACAGTCGCATCCGACTCAGCTCAGTGAATCGGCGTCCTTACACGGTTGTCTTAATTGTCCCGACTGGGGTTGGGGCAGCAGTTGGGGGATATGCGGGGGATGCGCTGCCAGTGGCAAGAGCGATCGCGCAAATCTCCGACATCCTGATTACCCACCCCAATGTCCTCAACGGTGCCCAGTTGTACTGGAATTTGCCCAACGCCTTCTACGTGGAAGGCTACGGACTTGACAAATTTGCGGCTGGGTGCTGGGGACTGCGACCCGTGCATCAGAACCGGGTCGGTTTAATCCTCGACCAAGGAATTGAACCCGAACTGCGGTTGCGGCATCTCCAGGCAGCGGATGCCACGAGAGCCACGCTGGGATTGAATCTCACAGATTATGTAGTGACAGACGCCCCGCTTGGGGTGGAACTGCGGACAGCGGCATCGGGAGCTAGTTGGGGGACGATTGGAAATCCTGATAGTTTATTACGGGCAGCAGAGGTACTGATTACTAAGGCGAGGGCAGAAGCGATCGCAGTCGTTGCCCGTTTCCCCGATGACATCGAAACCGAGGCGCTGGAAAGTTACCGACACGGGCAGGGAGTTGACCCCCTTGCCGGTGCTGAAGCGGTGATTAGTCACCTGATCGTGCGAACCTTTCAAATCCCCTGTGCCCACGCCCCAGCTTTGTTACCCCTGCCCCTCGATCCGCACCTGTCTCCCCGCTCAGCTGCCGAGGAATTGGGCTATACTTTTTTACCCTGCGTTCTAGTGGGTCTGAGTCGCGCCCCCCAGTTTATTGGAAAAACCCACAGTGGTACGACCTTACCTGGAGATGTGTGGGCAGATCGAGTCGATGCCGTCGTCGTACCCGCAACTGCTTGTGGCGGCAGTGCAATCCTGAGTTTAAGCCAAACGCGATCGCAGATTATTGCCGTCGAAGAAAATAAAACTCAGATGCAAGTCCCTCCAGAACAAGTGGGAATTAAAGCATTGCGGGTAAACTCATATTTAGAAGCACTCGGTGTCTTGGTGGCCCATCGAGCTGGGATTAGTCCAGGTGCCATTAGTCCAACCCTGTCTTCGCTAGTCAGAATTCAGTAAGGCGGACAATCCTCTACTTTTACCCTTCATCCTTCATCTTTCCGAAGTGGCAAAACAGCTTCCTACCGATCCGGAAATCGAATCCCTGACGCGCACCCAAATTTTAATTGCGATGGGGGTGACAGCGGTTGTATTGCTCGTCATCGCCAAGCTGTCCCTGCATTTCGGCGCGTTTTCCGTTATGCCCGTGCGCCCGACCCTAGAAGCATCACTTTTGGGCGTCGGAATTGGGCTAGGAATTACGGGTGCCAGTAGCGTCATCTATCACCTATGGCCTGGTTATCAGCGCAGCGCCGACTACTACCTAGAATTAGTGCTAAAACCCTTATTTTGGCCTGATTTGATCTGGTTAGGACTCTTGCCCGGTTTAAGCGAAGAATTACTGTTTCGGGGTGTAATGCTGCCAGCAGTGGGATTAAATTGGGTTGGGCTAGTAGGATCGAGTTTTTGCTTTGGCATCCTACATCTGAGTGGCCCTCAACAATGGCCTTATGCAGCGTGGGCAACTACTGTCGGATTGCTACTCGGTTATAGCGCCTTGGAGACGGGTAATTTGCTAGTGCCAATTGTGGCTCACATTACGACGAATTTAATTTCCAGCTGCCTTTGGAAGCTGGATACCAAAAAGGCATAAATTTTAAGAATCGGGAATAGAACGTTGTGAAATGTCAGTGGTTCAGATTCCCGACTTCTCTAAGAAGTCGGGAATCGCGCCTTAACGAATCGTTTAGAATTACGATATATCTTTTATCTTGTTAATGCGATCGCGCGGCTGCCAAAGCGATCGCTTGCGGTAATATCTTGTGTTCCTGAACTTGAATCCGGGCGTGTAGCGTGTCTAATGTATCGTCGGGAAGAATCGGGACAGCCGCTTGTAGTAAAATTTTGCCGCTATCAACTTCCACGTTTACCAGGTGAACGGTACAGCCAGTTATTTTTACCCCTGCATTCAAGGCTTGTTCAACTGCTCGAATCCCCTTGAAACTCGGTAACAAACTGGGGTGAATGTTAATCATTCGATCTGGGTAGGCATCCACTAAAACCTGGGTGACGACACGCATCCAACCTGCCATAATTACCCATTCCACTTCATACTGCTGCAAGGTTTCCACAATTGTTTGATCTAACGCTTCGCGGCTGTTAAAGTCTCGGTGATTCAGCAAAACAGTGGGTACACCCCAGCCTTCGGCGCGGGTAGCGGCTTTTGCACCGGGATTATTGTAGATCAGAACTTTTATTTCGGCATTAAGTTGCTGTTGCGCGATCGCTTCCGCTACTGCCTCAAAATTACTGCCAGTCCCCGATGCCATTACACCTAATTTTAAAGGAGGGCGATCGCTCAAAAGATTGGGAGGAACCGTTGGAGAAATTAGGCTGGAGATATAATTAGGGCTAGAATCAGATGTTGAGGGATTGAAAGTCATGGAGCTAGAAATAGACAATGAATTATTAATAGAATCTAATAATTTTTATATCAAAATATGTCCCCTAGAAACAGAGCTTCATTACTCACCCTCATTTAGAGCAAAAATTGACTGTAAAATTTCTCCAACAATTAAACTTCAATATAATTACAGCGATTACATCTGGTTTAAACTTGAAGATTTTGATAAATTTGTAACTGATGTTTGAGACATTGTAGCTGGCACCAAAGAAATAGCAGAACTCAAATCCATGAGTCCCCCTACAATGCTCATAGTTAGTAAATATGACAACTATTCAAAGTGTACTATAAATATTGATGCGGGCTTATCTGTTTCTGAAGAAGAAAGAATTAAAATTACAACATCTTTTATTCAAGAATACGATTTTTTAAACATTCTTTCAAGGTCTGTTACAGAATTTTGGGGCAATTTCAAATGCCTTCTTAGAGAGAGGAACTTATAAATAAGGATTCGGGAAAAAATCGACCTAGCTAGGGATAGATTTGACGAAGGCTGGATTAGTTTTCATCAACTCTTCAGCGTTGTAGTGAATGCGAACCAGCCGGACACTGGATTTGCCCAGATATATTCTTCGGAGGCGTTGGCATTGCAGGCGGTGTGGATGAGGGTTTATCTGTTTCGCAAATTACTGTTCTTGTAATATTTTCACCATTATTTGTGACAACAAATACAGCACCCGTGTAGCTATTAAGTTCGGGGCGCTTGGCTTTGGCAGTGTGCATCACCCTTTGAGTGCCATTACCTTGAGGTACAATTTTGTAATTATAACTCTCTGTCTCTGGCTTAATCCCAATCCCTAGCTGCTCAATTGTTGTACCGAATTTATTATTTTCCAAGTAATAAGCTTGTTGTGAACGGTTCATCGCACCGATGTACGTTTTCCCTTCAGATTGTTTTGCCTTGGTTGCTTGATTGTTAAAGGCTTCCTTAATATCAACGATTTTAGTATTGGGAGGTAAATCGGGTGAGTCAGAAAGCTTTTGAACCGGGATTTCATAAGCAACCGGAGGCTCAGAAGATGTTTCCGGCGGGAGGAGGAATAATTTACCTTCTGGCGTCAATACAAATTTCACCGCCTGACTGGATGATGGATTGTTGACTTGCCATTGTCCTACCCAGCGATCTGTCCGTAAATTGGCATTAGCAGCGCTAGGAGAGGAAGAATCTGAAGGTGTATTGGTTGAATTACATCCATAGATAGCGAGTAACCCAAGCAATCCGCTAAGCATTCGGAAACCAGGGTGTTGGCTGCGTTGCTTGAATACGGTTATGTTCACGTTATCAGTTGCTAACAGGAGATTAACAGGATCTTAGCAGTGCCGCCAGGTAGAATAACGCTACGACGCTAAGATTCAACGGTAAGCCAATCGCTCAATGAAAAATACGCACTTTTCTCGGAGGCAGCTATTAGATAATGATGCGATCGCTGCCTGGATTTTTCTAACCCCCGCCTTAATTCTGTTAGGGCTTTTTCTCCTATGGCCTATCGCTTATTTGTTTTACCTCAGTTTTACCACGGGTAGCTTTACCTCGGCTGGTGTCCGCTTGGTGGGATTGAGAAACTACTGGCGTCTTATGTTGAGTCCTGACTTTTGGCAGGTTCTCGGTAACACCGCTTATTTCACCATTGCCACGGTGATTCCCAGTTTGGTAATTCCTTTGGGTTTAGCAGTGCTATTAAATCGTGCCTTTGCCCTGCGAGGAATCCTGCGAACTGCCTATTTTATCCCCTCAATCGTTAGTCTTGTGGCAGCTGGTTTGGGGTTTCGCTGGTTGTTTCAAACCGAAGGACCAGTTAACGCATTTCTAAATGCTATCGGAATTGAACCGATTTCCTGGCTGGGTAGCACGTTTTGGGCGATGCCAGTGCTGATTTTGTTAAGCATTTGGAAGCAATTGGGTTTCAATATGGTGGTGTTTTTGGCAGGGTTGCAGGCGATTCCCTCCAGTCGCTATGAAGCGGCAGAACTAGATGGTGCCAATTCCTGGCAACAATTTTGGTACATTACCCTGCCAGGATTGCGCCCGACTCTCATCTTTGCCACCGTCACGACGGCTATTTTTACCCTGCGGAGTTTCGAGCAAGTTTACGTCATTACCGGCGGCGGGCCATTAAACTCGACTAATTTGCTGGTTTACTACATCTACGACCAAGCGTTTGCCCAATTTGATTTTGGTTATGCCGCAGCGGCGGCAACTGTGCTGTTAGCAGTAACGCTAGTGTTAGTGTATTTTCAGCTAAAAACTTGGGGAGAAGAAGCTTAGGAATTGTGTTTATCGTCTACATCAAGTTAGCCATTTCCGATGAGGTAAGTTTGTCTAAGTTTGTTGAGCAAGGCTATAGCAATCCAATGTGAAATTTATCTTTGTTGTTTTTAACGAACCGCAGAGGACGCAGAGGGCGCAGAGAGAAGAGAAGAAGAGAGAAAGAATGGTGTTGCGAGTGAAATTAGGATTGCTATAGGTATGCTCAAGGGGTTGAATTCATTGTGTTAGAGAACTTCTACCCAAAAATCAGCGGTAACAATCTTACCGTTGCGGTTAAACTGACCCCAGAGTTTATATTTTCCTGGTTCGGGAAATTTGGTATGGAAAAGAACCTGACCTTCAGGAGTATCTTTCATGGCATGGGCGTGAATGTAATCTGCGGCTGTTAAGCTTGGTGACTGTCGGAGAATAACTAAATGACCTTTTTCTCCTAAGTACGGTTGCAAGTCTTTGACGGGTTGAGTGTTAGAACCGTCTCGCAGATCAAACGTTAAGGTAACATCTTTACCTGCTTTGAGGGTTGGCTCAGAAAATACAAGATTTGCTTTTGTATTTCCGAAAGTTTTAAACTGATTTAGATCGATTGCTGGTGCAGGTGAAATTTTACCAGGAATCTGTGTTTTTACTGCCGAGACTTGTTCCTTTTGACCGGCTGGTTTGTAGTCACTTAAAAGAGTGTAATTACCCGGTTGAGGAAAACTTGCCTCGACTTCAAAACGCCCATTCTGCTTGTAGGTGGGATGAAGATGGCTGAAAAACTGGAGATCGTCACTGACAACAATCAAGTGCATCAGTTTTTCTTGAAAAGTGTCAAACTTAGCGATCGCTTTCCCGGATTTGTCTTGAATATCAATCGCTAAAGGAACGGGTTTGTTCGGGGTAATCGTTCCTTGAATCGTCAGCTTCGCCTGCGCTGCCTCAGTTTCAGGCATCGATTCGTGCGCCGATTCGTGCTTCGAGCCGTGCCCCATGTGATGTCCCTCATGAGGGTCGGTTCCAGCCGTGTGATGCCCCTTATGGGAGTCATTCCTAGTGTTTGTAGAGGTCGCTTGCATCGTTCCATCCTTCATTTTCATCGTATGAGTGACTGCGCCTGTAGCGATCGCGCTTCCTGCCACTAAACCAACCAAACCCAAAAGCATTGACTTATTTTTCATTATTTTACTCCTCTTGATTTGCCGTTCCGGCTGCTTTTACTTCCAAGACACCTCTAGCCATATTCATTCCACAGGTAAAGGGATATTCGCCTGGGGTTTTTGGTGTGAATTCCACAGGTGTCAGCCGATTCAAATTCAAATCTTTAGCAATGTGAAAATCCGGTAAAATGATTTTTTCCAGACAACTACTGGGGTCTTTTCTGAAAAAATTGAGCCGCACAGGTTGCCCTGCTTTCACGACGACTCGATTTGGATCGTAACCGCCATCTACTTGGATAGTCAGTTCCTGAATTCCTTGATTTGCTGTCGCTTGTTGAGCTTGAGTTTTACTCACCAGAAACCACCAAAGTTCTAACCCAATTAAAGCCAACCCGCCTAAAGTAAGACCCAGTTTTAGCTCAAAAGGTTGCTTAATTTGACGAAATTGGTTTGTGGGCATCGGTGCATGGGCTGAAGTGGCTTTTGCGGGTGTTCCTGAGAAAATCGAGAGCAAAATCCACAAAACCAGAAGATTACTCAACAATTTTTTTTGATTTACCATATTTCCTCCTTTTCTATGCAGTTAGAAATTTACTCGCGGCTGAAAATTCCGCAAGCGCAAAGCGTTACTGACAACAGAAGCCGAACTGAATGCCATCGCTGCACCCGCAATCATTGGGTTCAGTAACCAACCAAAAATCGGGAATAAAATACCAGCAGCGATTGGAATTCCAGCGACGTTGTAAATAAAGGCAAAGAAGAGATTTTGGCGAATATTCTGCATCGTGGCGCGACTTAATTGAATCGCAGTAACAATACCTTGCAAGTCGCCAGAAATGAGAGTGATGTCGCTAGCAGCGATCGCGACATCGGTTCCGGTGCCAATCGCTATTCCCACGTCTGCTTGTGCTAGTGCTGGGGCGTCGTTGATGCCATCGCCCACCATTGCCACTACTTTGCCTTCGGCTTGCAGTTCCTGGACTTTAGCGGCTTTTTGGTCGGGACGGACTTCCGCAAACACTCGCGTGATACCGACTTCTTGCGCGATCGCATCTGCTGTTTTGCGATTATCCCCCGTTAACATCACCACTTCTAAACCCATCCGGCGTAGCGATCGCACAACGCCTGCGGAAGAGGGTTTCAGGGCATCGGCAATGCCAATCAATCCCTGCATTTCGCCATCTACCGCAATCCAAACGGCAGTTTTTCCGGCAGATTCCCAAGCAACTTTTTGTCCTTGCAAAGGTAGCGTTTCAATCCCTAATTCATCCATCCAACGCTGAGTACCGATTTGCACCAGTCGGTCGGATACAATCCCTTGAACGCCACTACCCGCGATCGCTTCAAAATTTTTCGCCTCCGGCAATGGAAACTGCACTTCCTGAGATTGGGCATACCTTACAACCGCTTCAGCCAAAGGATGTTCTGAATTGCGTTCAACTGCTGCCGCTAACTTTAATAGCTTTATCTCATTGCTGTGGACAGTTCCTACCATCGTGATGTAGTCGGTAACAGTGGGTTTTCCCTGAGTCAGAGTCCCCGTTTTATCCAACACAATCGTTTGAATTTTATGCGCCACTTCCAGACTGTCAGCACCTTTAATTAAGATGCCATTTTCTGCACCTTTTCCGGTTCCCACCATCACAGAAGTCGGCGTTGCTAAACCCAAAGCACAGGGACAAGCAATAATTAACACTCCCACCATTGTCATCAGGGCCATTGTGAGATTGCCCATCACGTCGAACCAGATAATAAAAGTAGCGATCGCGATCGCAATCACCACTGGCACAAACCACCCGGTTACTTGATCCGCCAATCGCTGAATGGGGGCTTTGGCACCTTGCGCTTGTTGCACTAGTCGGACAATTTGAGCCAAAACGGTATCTCGTCCAACTCTCGTCGCCCGAAACTGAAAACTGCCAGTTTTATTAATCGTCGCCCCAATCACTTCATCCCCCGCCTGTTTCTTCACGGGCAAGCTTTCACCCGTCACCATCGCTTCATCGACACTAGACGTACCTTCTACCACTTCCCCATCCACGGGGATTTGTTCGCCAGGACGCACTAAAACCACATCGCCAACTTGGACAGCTTCAACAGGAACATCGATTTCCTGTCCATTGCGGATCAAACGTGCTGTTTTCGCTTGCAAACCCATCAATTTGCGAATCGCTTCCGACGTTTGTCCCTTGGCGCGAGTTTCTAAAAACCGTCCTAGCAGAATTAAAGTAATTACAACCGCCGCTGTTTCGTAATAGACATCTGTAATTTCCTCCAAGAATTCTGGAAATACAGTCACAAACAGCGAGTAGAAATACGCCGCACCTGTACCCAGCGCAATCAGCGTATTCATATCAGCCGCGTGACGCTTCAAAGCTTTCCACGCACCTGTGAAAAAAGATTGACCGCACCAAAATAAAACTGGCGTTGTCAACACTAGCTGCACCCAAGAATTATGCAACCATGCCGGAATTAAGGGGAGGTGCAATCCAGTCATTGCCGGAATTGACCCCACCACCAGCACAATACTAATCGCTGCGCCGAATACCACTTTCCGCGCCAAATCTTGCCGTTCCTGGCGGCGAGGGGCTGCCTCGGTATCATCTTCTTTGCTTCCGAATTCTCGAACTGGCGCGGCTGTATATCCGGCGTCGGTGACAGCCTGCTGAATTTCCTCTAAACTCGTTTGCTGAGGCTCGTACTTAACAGTCGCCTGTTCCATGCCGAAGTTAACGTTACACTCGCTGACGCCTGGAACATTGCGAATCGCTTTTTCTATCGCACCGGCGCAAGCCGCACAACTCATTCCTTGTAACTTCAGAGAATGTGTTTCCATAACTTTCTCTAACTCGATGATTTTAGGTTAATCTCTCTAGTTAACTGGAGAGTCAAGGGGTAGAGAAAAAATTTTGCGTGCCATATTCGTGGTTAAAAGAGCGATCGCGTATGCAGCGATAATTCCGCTTCTCGCCACCCCACCACCCCCATCCGTTTAGAAGAAAGCACCTATGTATCGCGACCAGCTAATTGCAGAATTAAAGCTTTGCATAGAGCCATTGTTACCTGGTTATCTAGCAATTTTTGATTTGGCTGATACGAAGCGGCGCAACCTTTACTTAGGTCACGAAGAAGTAAATAAAGATATTTTAGAATTCGATACTTTGTTAAAAGCTCATCTCGGTAAAGCTTTCAAACGAATTGGGGGCGATCGCTGGGTTGCTTTTGTTACTGAAAATCAACTCAACGTTTTCGATCGCTTAATTTTGGCATACCAAAAAGAAGTCCCTATCTCTGCTGGCTGGGAATGTAGAGCGATCGCTCCTAACAGCACTTTAGTTCATATTGAGGAGAAAACCGATGTCTTGATAAGTCGCGCTGTCCGATGTGGCTACTTAAATATCCAAGACATCAATGACGTAGCGGCTAGGGTAAATGATTTACTAGAAAAAATATGGCGTTTACCTGTTAATTCCGCAACTTCACTAGAGCAGGAATTAACATTTAATGAACCAAAATGGAAGTGTATCATTGGCAATTTACCTAGCACTGCGTACTGTCCCTTCTGCAAAGGCACAGAGTTTGAATGGCTAGAAGGTACTGATGACACTGCTTACGGAATTTGTAAGGGTTGTCGCGCCGAAGCGGATTTTGTATACGGCTGAATATCGCACTCTTAAATGGTTTGTGAAGGCGAGATACCCGACTTCTCTCTCGAAGTTTGGGATTTGAAGGGCTGGCTAACTAATCAAAGAAAATCGCCTTATTCGTAGCTATTTGTTGAAATTCGCTTTTCTTCGATAAACTGAAGCCAAAAAGCCGCAGCGATGCCCCAAATTGCATTAAAAAATAATACAAACAGTGGAGTTAAAACTCCCAATTTCAACCCTAGGGCGTGTCATCAATTAGGTCTGCAACGGGCTTAAAATCGATAACTGGATTCTATTAGGTCACACAACAGGAGTGCTATCATGACACGTCGCTATGCCTTACGGGATGACCAGTGGGAACGGATCAAAGACCTGTTACCTGGGCGTCAGGGCAGTGTTGGCGTGACAGCTCAAGATAATCGGTTATTTATCGAGGCCGTCTTGTACCGCTACCGTGCGGGCATTCCCTGGCGAGATTTGCCTGAAAGGTTTGGATACTTCCGCAAACTGCATACCCGTTACCGTCGATGGTGTAAACAAGGGGTGTGGCTAAAGGTGTTTACACACTTAGCCAGTGATTCGGACAACGAATACGCCATGATTGACTCGACCATTGTGCGTGCCCATCAGCACAGTGCCGGGGCAAAGGGGGGGACGCCCATGCCCAAGCGATTGGTCGCAGCAAAGGCGGATTGAGTACTAAAATTCATGCGCTTGTCGATGCCTTAGGCAATCCGGTTCGCTTCCATCTAACCCCTGGACAGGCGTGTGACTTAGATGGAGCCGACGTTCTATTGGAGCAGATAGCCGCAGATATCTTGCTGGCAGACAAGGGCTATGATGCCGACGAGCGTGTAATTGAGCGCCTTCAACAACAGGGTAAGACAACGGTGATCCCGTCCAAGCGCAACCGTAAACAACTGCGTGAGTATGACAAACAGTTGTACAAAGCCCGGCATCTGATTGAAAACTTCTTCGCCCAACTCAAACAGTATCGAGCGCTCGCTACACGCTACGACAAGCTGGCGGAGAGTTTCCTGGGCGGTATTTATCTAGTAGTTAACCATAGAGATTATGACAGGCTAGGAGTTGGATAGAGACGCTTGAACTTTGTGCGAGCATCGACTGTAGAAAAGCGCCAATTGACAGTCGCTTGGTTTTGATT
>NZ_JAMPKA010000027.1:0-74566 GCF_039961855.1 Trichocoleus sp. Lan
TTTTCAGGACGTTATCGCAATCGCAGGCAGAGATTTGGTTTGCGCTTAAACCTAATTGCTGGCTTGCTGAACTACGAACTGGCACATGCCTCCTGATTCATGCAGGAGGTCTATTGAGTAAATCACCCATAACCTCAAAGGATTTTTCATTAGGGGAGCATCATGACTAGGGAGAATAGGCGATCTCCTATTCTCAAACTCTGCCAAGCATCCGTCAACCACTATCTAAATTGATAGGTTATGGCTTTTTTGGATAGGCGATCGCAGAGTGAGACAATTGAATGAGTGGAAGATGAGTGGAA
Organism: Trichocoleus sp. Lan; assembly: GCF_039961855.1. Classification (NCBI taxonomy): domain Bacteria; kingdom Bacillati; phylum Cyanobacteriota; class Cyanophyceae; order Leptolyngbyales; family Trichocoleusaceae; genus Trichocoleus; species Trichocoleus sp. Lan. The sequence continues at coordinate 303 of NZ_JAMPKA010000027.1, forward strand.
AATTTCAGTTCATGCCTGCAAAACCCTCTGAGCCATATCAACCTTTTCTTCTCCGTATTCTGCATGGCTTTACTGGTCTTTTCGTAATTGCTGCGATTTTGACCGCTTTCTGGACATACGATGTCTACGATGGGCGATGGGGAAGAATTCCCTTGCCAGAGTTAAAGGAAATAGAAGGAATTCATGGCACGTTTGGGCTATATGCCTTACTTGTATTTCCTCTATTTGCTCTATATGCTTTCCATCGTGGACACAAAAGACTTATCCAGCAGGATTTTGTGGCAAAACTTGGACAGTTGGGTAAACCTGTATGGTGGTACACGCTGCATCGAGTTATTAACACCCTTGCTATCTTGGCACTGACTTTTGCCGTTTTCTCTGGCAAGATGATGGATGAAAATTGGTTGCCAAGGGGAGAGCTTAATCATGGTTGGTATTATGCTCACCTCATTTCATGGGTAGTGATGGTTGTCTGTATCGCCTTGCATCTCTTAATGAGTGCCAAGGTAGGAGGAATTCCCCTTCTCTTGTCAATATTAAGTTACCAGTTCCGCCCTAAAGATAGTCCCACTTTGTGGCGAGAAAATATTCTTCAATGGTGGTCTGGTTGGCAACCGACTTTTGCTAAAGAGTGGTTGAAACTGTCCTTTCCTCTCAAAGTTTTAGAGATTCTCGTGTTGATGAGCCTAACTGCTGCTTGGATTGTTCCACTCTTTAAGTAGCTGCATAATCTCTTACAACAATCCCCGATAATGAATAAACACCAAAATAGCTGCCCAAGAACCCAACGCGACTTTTACTGCAACTAGGATATTGAGCAGGGGGATAACCCCGCCGCTGAAAAGTGCGCCCAACTCTCCGTGCGGTAATTCGTATCCGGCTAGAGTGATAACCGACAGGACAATGAAAATCAGAACCGAAACCTTCTCCCATGTCGCAGCGTGCCAGCGCTTGTAGATTTCCTGCATCCACTCGGTTGATGAGGTAATCGCAACAAGACCGATCGCCGTTCCACCCGCCACTCCAGCCGCAAAACCACCGCCGGGACTCAGATGCCCCCGAATCGCCAGTTCGATACCCACCAACGCAGCAATGGTCGCTCCCAGACGCGCCATAACAATCGAGGGTTGATCGGTGAACTGATAGATCGCGCAGAATGGTCGTTCGTTCGCCAGCAGATAATGGGCACCCATTACCGCGATCGTAAATACCACCACTTCAAAGATTGTGTCATACAGCCGATTCCTGAGAATGACAGCCGTAACTGCATTAGGTACTCCACTCTCTTGTACAAGCGTTTGGACGATCGAGAACGATAAGTCCGGTTCCGGATTGGGCATGACGAGGAATTTGACAAACAGCGCTATCGCCGCTGCAATATAGACCCATTTCATTTGTATTCACCCCCTGAGTCTGCTGCATTTACATAGGTTAGGCTTGTTGCTGGTGACGAAAGTTCGGTTCGCATGATGTCATAGAGCCGTCGCACCCTAGTTGCCATGTGATAAGGTTGCTGTTCGTCCTCACTCGCTACAGGCTCTTGATTCTCGTAGTTTCGTCTGCCACAGGTGGCATGGACTTCTTTCTCCATCAGTGCTCGGTGCAAAGCCTGCCTATTCGTGTACGGGACAACCTCAAGACGCATATAGTGTTTGCCGAAAATTGTTCGTAAGTCATCCATCAGTTGCCCTAAATGGGACTCGTCATCTGTCTTGATCGCCCCGTCTTCGAGTACACCAAGACGCATCACCAGTGATGAACGCACTGCGATCGCATAAAGTGTAATCGCGAGCAGAGTGCCCATCAAGGCTTGGGTCAAAGCAACATCCGCCGCTCCCAAAACCGCAAATACCAATGTTGCTACCGCTCCCTGTATTCCCTGGATTACGAGGGCATGGTAGGGATTGGCCTGAAGTATCAGCATGAGTGCGGACAACGGCATCAGGGCGGTTATGACATAGATATAGCTATCATTCATCGCTTCCTCCCGTGCTGGAAGAGTATGCCAATACATAGCCCAGCACTGTATTCCAAATTGCTAAGGTGATAATGCCAAGGATGAGCAACGGCCATTCGCTAGGTACCTTCGGAAGGAGCAGTCCGACAATGATGAGCATCGAGCCGAGGGTATCTGCAACAGAAAGAGTATGCAGCTTGAATAGTACCGAGCGATCGCCGATCAGGGGGAAGGTTCCCCAAAACCAGAAGAAAATTCCTATACCTATGCAGATATAACTAAGTGCGGTGATCATACTTCATTCAAACGTTTAAGGATTTGTGCCAACAACATTAATCCGGCATTACCCACACTCAGGATGATGACTCCTACAACACCGAGCATCCAATCATCCCGTAAGACCGATACAACCAGGAGTATGATTGATGCTTTAGTGGCGACACTGGCAAATGCCAACATTTTTTGCCAGATATTCTCATCCTGCCAAGCCTCGTACATAGGTATGAGCAGAGCCAGAATCATTGCAATCAGTGCCAAGTTCAGTGCCAAGTTCATGCCTTTCTCCTCCGTCGCACCCAGTGGACTTCGTACCAGCCATTTTCGTGGTACTTCAAGACAATGCTTGTGGGCGTAAAGGTGATCAGAAATATATCCAGGAAGATGAGTCCAGGTGTCCGTCCGGCTTTGACTTGTTCCATCGTCACCTCTTCGTAATTGTGGGGACGGAGGATCATTTCAAAGGCTTCCTTATATGCCTGTGGAATTGCCACCAGAGTTTCCCACAACGCCCGCAGCCAGTCCTTTAATGCGCCTGGGGCTTTGGGACGCCCCGGTAATAAGAGTGCGATGCTGATACCGATGATGATATTTGCCACACTCAGATTAGCGGTGAGCAAAAACCAGATGGCCAGTCGCAATATCAGATTCAGATATCCAATCATGCCATTACCATCCAGAAAAGCAGGATCAACATTAGACTCATCCCTCCGATCAGATGCTCAAATTCCTCGATCACACGGGGCAGTTTGAGTACTGCTCGTTTAAAAATCAACAGATACGCCACCCAACCAAGGCCAATAGTTGCTAGTGGTTTCACGATATTCGCAAGGGTATAAGCCTCGTAATAGACAACGTTTGCCGCAAACAAACCACCGAGCAGCAGGCTCACTGCTAGCCAGAAACCGGGCTTTACTGCCTCCTCGCCGTCCGGTTTATGCGGCAAGAATATGAATTTGGCAAACGAGATTGCTGTTCCCAAAGCCGCAATGTTCATGGCGATCGCTTGCCAGGACAGTAAATTTTTCGTCGTCAACACCTTCGCCCCAAAGCCGGATAACAAGGGAAAGCCTGAAATCGAGAAGCTGGCGATAACTAGAGCAATCCAGACTGTTGTATTGATTGGCTTATGTTGCAGTTCCTTGAAGTTTCGGCTCGGTAAAGCACCTGCAATCAGGAAGAGTGCCGATTTGACCAGCCCGTGAGTCAGTGCATAAAAGCCACCTACGGCTGGGGCAGCGAGGATAAAGCCTAACTGCGAAACCGTATGAAACGCCAGCATCCGCTTGGCATCCTTTTCAAAGACGGCATAGAACACGCCGAGCAGTGCTGTCCCAACTCCGAAAATCCGGATGAGTGGATCGAGTTCATCCACCATTAGCGCACAACGCACTAGCGGATAGACTCCAGCTTTGACCACAACTCCCGACAGCAACGCCGATACTGGTGTCTCCGATTCGGAGTGGGTCAACGGTAGCCACAATCCCGATACAAAGATTCCCCCTTTAATCAAGAGTCCCAGAAAGATAAGGGCTAGCGCCTCCGGTGGTGCCCCGCGCAAACTTGCAAAACTAAACGAATGATTGGTCTGATAGGCAAGCACCGCGCCCACCAGATAAAACAGCATTGCCGTGTTGCTGATAAACAGATAGCGCAAGCCAACCCAAATCGAGCGATCGGTGCGAGTATAGGTAATCAAGAGAAACGCGGCAATCCCGCTCACCTCTAACGCCACGTATAAACTGATAAAGTCTGCACAGGCGAACGCGGCATTGAGGCTGCCATGCAAAATGATGGCTTGTGCATAAAAGAAAGTCGTCTTATCGCTGTGCCAACAGTAGAGGATGACTGCGGCTGTTACCAGCGCATTGGTCAAGATAAAGTAGCCGCTTAACTGATCGACTATTAATGTGACGCTGAAATGATCGAGTAACTCTAGTTTCAGGGGCGACTGTTCGACAAATAGCTGCAACGCATACGCAGCTGACGCAAATGCCGTGAACAGTGCGAGGGTTTTGTCAAGTTTGGGGAACAGATAGATGGTGAACCCCAAGAAAAATGGTAGTGCGATCCATGCCAGGGTAATGGTATTCATGGGGTATTGCTCTTCTCGATCTCGTTGGTTTCCAGGGTGGGATTATCCCGTGCCAACTTCATGACACCGACCAGCATTAAGCACTGAATCGAAAAGCCAATCACAATCCCTGTCAATATGACCGCCTGGGGGACGGGATCGGCGTAAGCCCCATTTGCGGCGTCTGAAATAATGGGTGTGAATAAACCATCTCGTGATGCAATCAGCACGTAATAGGCGATAACGCCTGTACTCATGACATCCATAGAGATGATCTTCATAACTAGGTTCTTTTTAAGGATGATGCCGAGAAATCCGCACAAGATTGTTGCGAAGACAAATGCTTCTAACACGGGAATTGCCTATGAGTAAATGCCTGTTAAATGGTGCTAAAAGATATATAGCACTTTTTAATAGTGCCGGAAAGTATTGACACTATTGAAAAGTGCCAGGGTAAACTATAGACTCATGCCACACTAACTTGTTGGTTTGAGCTTGCGATCGGGTAGGATAAAACACGCAGCAATAGCGGTATGACAGAATCGATTGGCAAATCAATGCTTAACCTCAGCCCTGGCTCGTCCACCGATACAGGTGGCGGCTTGCCAACGAGTCAAGGCCTGCTGCCAGAAGGTTTCTACACTTGGGAGCGGGACGCTAAAGCCGTGAATCTTGTGGATTTATCAGCACCGTTTCAATTAGTTGGGCGGCAAGGGCAATTCCAGCGAATTACGCAGGTTTTAGCGCGTGATGGCGACCTGCTAATTACTGGAGTGCCGGGAAGCGGACGGCGGACTCTGGTACGGCGCGCAGCTCAGGAAGTTGGAATTAAAATCGTGGAGGTTGACTGCATCCGGGTTACTGATGGTCAGCGCTTCGTGCAATTGCTGTGCGAGAGTATAGATCAGACGTTTCAAAGTGCAACGGCTCAAGCTTTCATCAGAGAGTGGATTGAACGCAAGGCATCTGAATTATTTGTCCTGAAAGATGAAGCAAGTGGCAGGCAGCGACTGAAACCCGTTCGCGCAGAGAATAAAGAGCAGCTTTGGCAAGCATTTGAAGCATTACTTTATCTCCTGCAACAGTTAGCGGAGTCTTCGGGGAAACGGGTGGTGCTGATTTTGGAAAGCTTCCCCCACATTCGCTCTTGGGATCGCAATGGAATGTGGGAAACGTTTTTGAGGAACGAGATTCAGCGTCAGACTCAGGTGAGTTATGTATTAATCGCCACGATCGCAGAAACTAGTCTTCATCCTGATGAACCAGGCAACAGCTTGGAAACCATGCAGTTGGCTCCCTTATCGGACGATGTTGTCGCTGCCTGGGTTCAGGCAGTTTTGCATGGCGAAGGGCTGACTTTCGATCCGCGATCGCAAGCGCTGGAACTCTTTGTCAATGCGGTGCAGGGACACTTAGGCGATGCTTCGGCACTGGTGCGACGCCTCAAGTCGGTACGAGTTTCTGACGGGCTAATTCGCGATTGGCACGTCCAGCAGGCAATCCAAGAACTACTAGCCGACCTATCGATGGTCTTCGAGTCATTACTGATGCTGCTTCCAGCTAACCAGACGCATCTGTTGGAGTCTCTGGCGTTAGATCCCACTGACAAGCCGCAAAGTCGAGATTACATTCACAAGCATTGCCTGTCTAGAGGGGGGAGTCTTCAAGGTGCGATCGCGGGATTGCAGCACAAAGGCTTGATTTATGGCTCCGAACAAGGCTATCGATTAGCTCTACCTCTGTTTGCATTGTGGCTTCGCCAACGCCTCAGTTGATACCAAATTTAGTAGACCGAAAAATGAGAGCGATCGCTTAAGGGGGTAGTCAAGATGTCAGGTGACTGAATGCTATATTCAGCCTATCAACGCCTATCTGTGAAGGTAGCATTTATAACTCAAGAACTAATCGACCTAAGAACTAGCATCTTAGAAGGACCCTATGCAGATGCTTTGGCAATTGTGCATGAGCTGGAGGGGATGAGTCATGAGTAAACAAGCGATCCTTTGTAATATCGAAGCGTGTCTGGTCACAATGCTGACTCACTTGATTCAAAACCAAGTTGACCAGTGTTTAACTAATTCCTGGGCAGCTTTAATTTCAGATTCTCTCCAGCAAATTCAAACATTAAATCTCAAAGAGAATAAAACGTCTTACTACATCGAGCAAGATGAATGGAAGCCTTTTCTAGAAGAGGCAATTGAGGCAGCACTTCGTCCGGCAAATATAGAAGCTATGGATTATTTTTATCATCCTTGCCAACTTGCAGCGTCGGTGGATAGAACAGATTTAATAATGACGGCTCAGAGATTGCTCGATTTAACGTATGAACATTCGGCAAAAACTTTACCAGCAATCATTGATGAGAATTTAGTTCAGCTACCAGGTGGGGAAGAGTGGAAAGAGGGTAGGCGATAAAATAACACTCTTTGAAGGGAAGCGATCGCTGTTTCGGGTTGGTGGATACAATAACAGCGATCGCTCACAAGCATTACTTGTCCAGAGGGGGCAGTCTCCAAGGCGCGATCGCCCGATTGCAGCACAAAGGCTTGATTTACGGCTCCGAGCAGGGCTATCTTGTTCATCATGCTTCTGGTTCGACCACAAGGATTACTGGGGCGATCGCGCCTCACAAAAGTCTAGTCCTGAAAAGTATTCGATAATACTCAGGTAAAAAGAGCTTTCTATTAGGACTGCCCTCAGAGGACTAAAGATGAGAGGTTTTACCTTGCCTGTGAAGTTGTTAATTGTGGCGATCGCCCTCTCAAGCTTCATTCTAATCAGTTGTGTCCCAGCACCCCTGAAACCCTTACGGATTGGTACCAATGTTTGGCCTGGGTATGAACCTCTATTTCTGGCTCGCGAACTGGGATACTACGGTAAAACCCCGATTCAATTAGTGGAGTATCCCAACTTCGACCCAAACAGAGCTTACCGGAACGGTGAAGTAGAAATGAGCGCCACACCGATGACTGGGTTTTTGCCATTAGCGCCGACTCATCCAGATGTCCGTGCTTGGCTAATTATGGATATCTCTAATGGTGCAGACGCCATTGTAGCTAAACCAGCGCTGGCGAATCTGCAAAGTTTAAAAGGGCGCAGGGTTGGCTTTGACAGGTCAATGCTGGCACCATTTGTCCTGAGTCGTGGCTTAGAACAAGTCGGTCTGTCACTCAAAGATGTCAAGATTGTCCCTGTGGAGCTATCGGAGCAGGAGGAGGCGTTCAAACAAGGTCGCGTTGATGCCATTGTCACCTTTGAGCCATACCGCTCCAATATACTCAACGCCGGAGCCAAGTTACTCTTTGACAGCAGCCAGATTCCTGGTGAAGTAGTCGATGTGCTAATTGGCAGTGAGTCGTTGTTGACGACGCATGCTACTCAATTGCAGGTGTTAATCCAGGGTTGGTTCCGCGCTCTCGATTATATTGAGAAAAATCCCGAAGATGCCGCTCGTCGAATGGCACGGCGACAAGGAATCACACCCGAACAATTCTTATCATCCCTCAAGGGGCTTCAGCTCGTCACCCTTGAGGAAAACCAGAAACTCTTGGGAAAAACCAATTCTGTGTTGCTCAAGGGAACCCAACGGTTATCCCAATTCTTGGTTGAAAATAACATACTGAAACAAGACGTAGACCTTAACCCTCTGCTCGATGACAGACTGGTTAGAGATGTCAAGCCCTAAAGCGTAGACCGATTGCAACACTCAACATACCTTTATGAAAAAACTACAGATGCCTACAGTTAATATCAGATTCATCTGTGTTTATCTGGGTTAATCTGTGGTTCATGCCTCCAGGCAAAACTATTTTTGCAAAAAGTCTACCTATGCATCGCTTCCCCTTTCCTCTGCGGTTTTCGATTCCAGGGATTCTGTTAGTGTTCGGCAGTGTGTTAGGTTTGGTTTCGTTTCAACGGGAAGTCTCTCAGTCCTTCTCCCGTACCGAAACGATTATCAGACAGCAGGCTGAATTTTCTGCAAGTCAAACAGCAACATTACTAGAGTACTTGTACAGAACGGCTCAAGGTAAGGGTGCCCATTTAGCGATCGCTCAGATTGCTCCCGCTCCTAATCTGCGGTTAGCTTTGCTTTGTGATGAAAATGAGCGAGTACTCTTGTCAACTCGTTTTGACTTGCAAAATCGCTTAATCAGCAACACTCTAGCAGCCTCCAGCTTATCAGCGATCAAAGAAGTCCAGCAAACTCAGTCAAAGCAGGTAATTTTCTGGGACGATAGACAAACCCTCAGGGCAATTTATCCAGTGCTTTTGGGAGCTTCGCCTGGAGAAATCCTACCGTCGAGGGTAGCTGTGTTGTTGTTGGAGTATGACCTTTCGTCGCTAAAAGCTCAGGCATACAACGATGCTTTAGAGCGATCGCTAACCTACAGTGTTGCTCTCGCCGTGCTTTGTAGCATTCTCTGGTTCTTCTTTTACAAAACCTTGAACTTGCGAGTAGGCAAACTGGTTGCAGCTAGTAACAGCTTAGCGCAAGGAAATTTAGAAGTCCGTGCTAATTTAAAAGGCTCTGATGAACTGAGTCAGATTTCAATCGCTTTCGATCGAATGGCTGAAGAAGTTCAGAAGAATACAGAAACACTGCGCCAAAATGAAGAACTAAAACAAGCTTTAGACAAGCTAAAACAAACCCAAGCACAACTGATTCACGCCGAGAAAATGTCTAGCTTAGGTCAACTGGTTGCGGGAGTTGCTCATGAAATCAACAATCCTGTTAATTTCATTCACGGCAATCTTCTTTATGTCAATGACTACACCCAAGACTTACTCAGCCTGGTTCATCTCTATCAGCAACACTATCCGAATCCCGTTCGTGAAATTGTCGAACAGACTGAAGAGATGGAGTGGGAATTTCTGGCTGATGATTTACCCAAGATGCTCGCTTCTATGAAAGTTGGCAGCGAACGCATCCGTCAGATTGTCCTTAGTTTGCGGAACTTTGCCCGTCACGACGAGTCAGAACTTAAAAAAGTTGATATTCACGAAGGTATTGATAGCACTTTATTAATTTTAAAACATCGATTGAATGGGGAGAGAGATTCTCCCAGTATTGAAATTATTAAAGCTTATGGAAACTTACCCAAGATTGAGTGTTATGCTGGGCAGTTGAATCAAGCGTTTATGAATATTATCAATAATAGTATTGATGCTTTATCAGAAGCAACAGGTAATGAAAAAAAACAGATTTTTATTCGCACTTCCATTAATGAATCAGATTGGGTAGTGGTAGCGATCGCCGATAATGGATCAGGGATGAACCAAGAAATACAACAGCGGATATTTGACCCGTTTTTTACTACGAAACCAGTAGGAAAAGGCACGGGATTAGGATTATCTATTAGCTATCAGCTTGTGGTAGAAAAACATAACGGTCAATTAAAATGTATTTCTGCTCCCGGAGAAGGAGCGCAGTTTATCATTGAAATTCCCGTGCGACAAAAAAGCAGAGAAGCTGGGAAAATGGGGGAATGAGGAAATAGTAAATGTCAGATTTTATTAATAACTATGGCTTCTTAATCGTTTCGATGATTTTAGGAGCAATTCTATGACTTTCGGTTTACTTGCCGCTGATGGGGGGTCAACTATCTCTCGCGACTCCGGGATTCTATGCTTTGGGGGGTTATATAGCAGCAATTCTATCAATTCAGGTGTTTAAGTTCAGCGGCAATTTATTCGCCGTCCCATTTTTATTGTTAGAAATGCTGGTGGCAGCTTTAGTCTCTGGAGTCCTCGCGATCGCACTGGGAATCCCAGTTCTCTGATTGCGGGGAATTTTCTTAGCAATTGCCACAATCGCCTTTGTCGAAATTCTACGAGTTTTGGCTTTAAACTTGGAGATTACAGGTGGTGCTGTGGGGATTTTTGCCATTCCTCAACCCTTTCAATCTCAAAAAGATGTTACCAGCAATCATTGATGAGAATTTAGTTCGGCTACCAGGTGGGGAAGAGTGGAAAGAGGGTAGGCGATAACAGTGGCTCTCTTGCTGCTCTGTTTGAGGTTTATGGTATGGCTGTTCTGCATTGGTGCTAATGTTGTTTGTCTTGCGTAATTTGAATTTGTGCCAGAACAGGCGTGGAATGAAGTTTGTAAGTCTTGAGATTGTAGAATCCTTTGCTGAATCAGTTCAGCCTCAGTTCTTCAATTTCTTCAGCCAACTGAACAGCGCCATTGTCGAGATAGAGGCAAAACCTATCTACTACTTTCCATGTATGCAGCATGGCTGATACACGGTTTTCTCCAGACATGTAAGGAGATTTTCCGTGACGTTGATTCCCAGCTTCATAAGATTTAGTCAAAGCATCGATCCAACTTCTATCTATACGCAGTGAATTCCTCAATCGCTCCCAACTTGGTTTATCTGTATCGCGATCTTGCGGTTCGTAAAAGTGCTGTCTAATGCTCTCAATTGCCCGAAAACAAAAGAATCCCGTATCATTCGGTTCCCTAATAGCTTCTCTCAGGTTTGCAAGAGCGCGGCGGAGTGGTTGTGAATCGCGTGCTAACAACCACACTTTCTCAAATGCCAAAGGACGTTCACTTTGAACTTCAAAGAGTTCACGTATCCCAACACCAAATACTACCGATTGGCCAGTATTGAGTTCTACAACTGTTATTATCTCAATATCGTATCCATACCCGTGAATGTAGTTGAGCGTATCTACAAAAGTCCTGATTGCGTCTCTTACATAGTTTCTTAAGGACAGTAAGTCGAAATTTCCACTTAAATTCTTAATTGTGGCTGATACTTGAGAGTTGCAAATTGAAATAATGACCCAGCATCTACAGCGTGCATTTGTAATGGTACAGGAACAGCAAGGTTAATGTCACAAAGGTCTGGTACTAATCTCCCAGTGAATACATAATCACTCATAAGTTGCTATCTTCTTTGTAAGATGGGGCTATCCATCTGAACATCCAATGTTGTCAAGTTCCTCACATTCGCCCAATGTGCGATCGCATCTCCTCTCTTAGGCAACGATAAGAGCGATCGCATTTTGTCTAACACTTTTTGAAGGGAAGTGATCGCAGTTTCGGGTTGGTGGATACAATAACAAGGCTACCGACTGGCTCTACCTCTGTTTGCGTTGTGGCTTCGCCAGCGCTTGAGTTAAAGAAGGCAGAGGGCGGAAGGCTTTTACTCCTAAGAAACACATTCCTTGGTGGCGCGTTGGGGATTAGCGGATGATATATAGCATTGAGGATGAAACTTTCACCTTATACATCCTGACAGTAGCTCATCGTAGAGAAGTGTCCGAGAGGTGAAGGAAGCGATCGCTTTCATGTTCTCAAAAGAGCGATCGCTTCCTACCACCGGCAAGAAACTAAGATTTTTTCTTAGTGCTAGTGGTTGCTGTCGTTTTTTTAGCGGTTGTCTTTCCAGTGGTGGTCTTTTTGGCAGATGTTCCACTCTTAGTGGATTTGCGACTAGATTTTGTTGTGGAACCTGCCTTCGCTGCCAATGCTTCCAGCGCTTTTTCCATCGTCAACCCTTCCACAGATTCCCCTTCTGGCACAGAAGCATTCGTCTTCCCATGCTTAATGTAAGGGCCATAAGGGCCATCGTAGATATTCACGGGTTCCCCATCAGTCGGGTGAGTCCCCAGTTCTCGTAACGGTGCCTTAGACTTGCTGCGAGTCGCGCCGCGTCCCTTTTTCGGTTCAGCTAGAAGCTCAATTGCACGTTCAATGTCAATTGTCAATACATCGTCACTGGCTTTCAAGGAGCGATATTCTTTGCCTTCCTTGCCTTGGTCGTGGACGACGTAAGGGCCAAAGCGTCCCAATCCTGCCTGGACTTTGCCGTTAGTTTCTGGGTGAATGCCCAAAGTCCGCGGCAGAGATAGCAAGCCAACTGCCATATCCAGCGTCACGTCCTCAATCGTGACACCCTTCGGAAGAGAGGCGCGTTTGGGTTTTTTGTTCTCCTCAGTGGCATCACCCAGTTGGACGTAGGGGCCGTAAGTGCCAATCAGCACGTAAATCGGTTCGCCGGTTTCCGGATGCAAGCCGACTTTATCGGGGCCTTCTGTTTTCTGCTGTAGCAGCGTCTCAATTAGCTCAGCGTGGATGTCTGAGGGGGTCAGATCCTTAGGCAACGAGGCTTTTACTGGCCCAGAGTCCTTTTCAGCTTCAATGTAGGGGCCATATTGACCAATCCGGACTTTCGCCCCACCGAGATCGTCCAATTCGATAGTACGGGCAGATGTGGCATCAATCCCCTTTTCCCTTTCCTTGACTTGGGTTGCCAGACCCATTTCTCCGAGATAGAACTTTTTCAGGTATGGCAGCCATTTGGCTTCCCCAGTGGAAATTTCATCTAGGGTTTGCTCCATCTTGGAGGTGAAGCTGGGATCGACCAAATCGGGAAAGTGTTGTTCTAGCAGACTGGTGACGGCAAAGGCGGTGAAGGTGGGAACGAGGGCGTTGCCATTCATCTGGGCATAGCCTTTCTCGATAATCGTGCCGATGATGCTGGCGTAGGTACTGGGACGCCCGATGCCTTCACTTTCCAGGGTCTTAACGAGGGAAGCTTCCGTGTATCTTGCCGGTGGCTGAGTTTCGTGACCGATGGATTCTAACTTTTTGCAGGTCGGGCGATCGCCTTTTTTGAGAGTTGGTAAGATGACTTCCATGTCTTCTAGTGCTGCATGAGGATCGTCCGATCCTTCCACGTAGGCGCGTAAGAAGCCGTGAAAGTCAATCCGTTTGCCGCTAGCCCGAAAACCGGCATCTTCGACTTGCAACTGCACGGTAATTTGAGTTTGACGAGATTCTGCCATTTGGGTGGCGACAGTGCGCTTCCAAATCAGGTCATATAGAGCGAATTCCCGACCGCTCAAGCCGGTTTCCTGGGGAGTGCGGAAGCTGCTACCGGCGGGGCGAATGGCTTCGTGAGCTTCTTGAGCGCCCTTGCTTTTCGTCGTGTACTGGCGGGGTTCCGGGCTGAGGTATTGCTTGCCGTACATTTGCTCGACACAACTGCGAGCCGCAGCGATCGCTTGTTGCGACAAATGCACTGAATCTGTCCGCATATAGGTAATATACCCCTGCTCGTACAAACTCTGGGCAGTTCGCATCGTGTCGCGGGCAGATAAATGTAGTTTCCGGTTCGCCTCCTGTTGGAGCGTCGAGGTGGTAAACGGCGGTAAAGGTTTGCGAGTAACCGGACGCTCTTCTAAGTCAGCCACCGTCCAGGTTTTATCTGCCAGTCGCGCCTCTAAACTTCTCGCTTCCGCTTCCGAGAGCAGAATCACATTCCGTCCGGCAATAATTTGTCCCGTGGCTTCATCAAAATCGCTGCCAGTGGCAATTCTCGTCCCCTTGAGAGCGACAAGTCGCGCTTCAAAGGGTGTCTTGTCTTTATTTAAACTTGCCTTGAGATCCCAGTAACTGCCTTGGCGGAAGGCTCGACGTTGACGCTCTCGATTTACCAACAGCCGCACTGCTACCGACTGCACCCGTCCCGCCGATAAGCCATAGGAAATTTTCTTCCACAACAGCGGCGACAGCGTATATCCCACCAGCCGGTCTAATATCCGCCGCGTCTCCTGAGCGCGAACCACCTGCTCATCAATATTACGGCAGTTCTTGAGAGCGTCGCGGATGGCTTCTTTGGTGATTTCGTGGAACACCATTCGCTTGATGGGAACCTTTGGCTTCAATAGCTGGAGCAGATGCCAGCTAATGCTTTCGCCTTCTCGGTCTTCGTCAGTTGCCAACACCAATTCATCTGCCTCTTTCAGGGCATTTTTCAGGGCGGTGACAATCTTCTTTTTGTCGTTGGGGACGACATACAAGGGTTCAAAGTCCGCATCCACATTTACTCCCAGCTGCGCCCATTTTTCCCCTTTGTAGGCTTCGGGAATTTCTTTGCTGGATTGGGGCAGGTCGCGTACATGACCCATCGACGCCTCGACCCGGTAGCTGGAAGGCAAGAATTTACTGATGGTGCGTGCTTTGGTGGGAGATTCGACGATAACGAGGGTTGACATGGGAGCTTGGAGAAATAGCAGCTGGGCTGAACAGTTAATTTAAATACTTTATGTCAGATGTCAAGAGCGATTGAGAGGATTTTATGCGGAAAACCGACGAGTGAAGTCTCGATTCTGGCGTACCAAGCTTGACGAGAGCCGGTTCCAAGAATGGCGGTCAATCCCATTTAGGGACGATTCGCTCTCCCAAAGATAACTCGCTTTTTTAGAGCCGCTCGCAAGAGAGCTGTTCGCGCCAGACTTAATTTAAAGCTATCTCAATGTTTAACTTATGGAGGATTGCAATGGCGACCTCCCTAAGTATTTGAGTTGTGCCAGAATGGATGCCAACATCAGGCTGAAACAGCTTAGCAGCATTTGGAGGAGAACCGATGCAACCCATTCGACAAGGCGATGTGATTTTACTCCCCGCACAGCAAGCCGAGGGACAAAAGCTATCTCACCTGACTTTAGCCAAAGGTGAAGTGACGGGACACAAGCACCGCATCAGCGACGGACAAGCAGAACTGTACGAAAAAGATGGCACGCTTTATCTGCGCGTCTTCTCAGAGACGGCAACTTTAACCCACGAGGAGCATAACGCGATTTCTATTCCCCAAGGCAGCTGGATGGTGCGAATTCAGCGGGAATACGAGCCTCAAGGATGGCGATATGTCGCAGATTAAGATTGATAAACTTACGCCACAAGAAGCGCTGATTCCAGTTTATCGCCAGAAGTGGAGAGCGATCGCTTTCCACCGAGCCAATCGACCGAGAAGAAGCCGCAGAAGTGGTAAAAGCCGCCTAAACCGAATAAATGAACCAGCTCCTGATTGATGATTTGCTATTTAACCAAATATTTCGCGACCCGCTCACAGGTTTATTGAATCGGCGTTATATGTTTGCATTCTTGCAGTGGCAGGGGTGTCGAGAAAGAAGTCAGCAATTATTAGGTCTAATTCTGCTAAATATCGATTGGTTTCAAAGGTACAACAATTTGGTTGGTTTCTCAATAGGCAATTTCTTCCTGCAAGAATTGGGGAGCTTCTTACAAAGAAATATTCCTAACTCAGCGATAGCCTGCCGCAAAGGAGGTGATGAATTTGCAGTAATTTTGCCAGAAACTTCCCTAGAAGATTGTAGGCGACTAGCCGAGCAACTTAGGGAAGGAGCTAAGCTACTATACGTAGATCCGAATTACTACATTCATCGTTGCACTGTCTCTGCGGGAGTAGCAGTTTGCTTTCCAGAGCCTGAATTAAACTGGCAGGAATTAATTAAAGTAGCCGAGCTTGAGACAGATAAGGCTAAATCCAACGGACGCGATCGCGTGGAAGGTCCCATCCAATTCTCTATGAGAACCGAATCGTTTTTAGAAGAGACTTATTCGGAATCCAAGCAAGTAATAATCAAGGATGCTAGTGGATTTTTACAAGACTTACGAGCTACAGAATTAGATTCTTGGGAGGAATATACTTTACTCCAACTTAATTTATTGAATTATCCGGTTAATTTGTTACAGAAAACCTGCCCAATTACAGAAAAGATTGATATTTTATTTTTAACTTCTCAATTTGAATCAGCGAGGGAAACTGTTAAGTCTATTGCTGCCTTGAATGGCATTGACCGAGACACCCAAAGACAAGCCTATTGGCAGTTACAGCAGTTTGCAGGATGGACTTGGCGCTACTTTGATACACAAAATATAGTCAGCGAACGCCCTATAAAAATCTCTTTCGATAGCCAAAATCGCCTCCATGCCGAAGGAGAACCGGCAATCCAATTTGCTGATGGATATAATTTTTACTCCTATCACGGCGTAACATTACCAGAAGAATACGGCAAACTGCACCCAAGTCAGTGGCAGGCGCAATGGCTTTTAGAAGAAGACAACGCTGAGCTGAGGCAAGTATTAATTCAGGGAATTGGCTACAGTCGAATCTGCCAAGAATTACAAGCAACTAAATTAGATTTTTGGCAAGAATATACCTTATTAAAAATAGATAATAAGCTCGATGTAGAGCCAATATATTTATTAAAAATGACTTGCCCCAGTACCGGACACATTCATGCCTTGCGCGTTCCGCCTAATATGAAATCGGCGCGTGAAGCGATTCGCTGGGTGAATTGGGGAATCGATCCTGAAGAATTTTCTGTACAAACCTAAAACCCTCTCCAGATGCGAGAAATCGCTTCTCTACAAAATGTGGGTTTTGCTCCTTAGGGGTTCATTTCTCCAAACGCGATCGCGCTTACAGCAAACTCCGCACAGGTAACGTAAATCCAGGCACCACATCCTCACCACTCAAAACCGCTGTAGCGGGATATTGGGTAACTGAGCCATCTGGACGATACACCCAAGCTTGCTGATTTTGACGGTCAAACAACCATCCCAAACGTACTCCGTTATCGATATACTCGCGCATCTTGGCCTGGAGCGTTTCTAAACTATCAGATTTAGAACGAATTTCGATAACAAAATCGGGAGCCAAATTTAAAAACCTATCTTCTTGCCGATCCCAATCTTCTGCCAAGCGTCCTTGAGCAACAAAAGCAGCATCCGGCGATTTAATCGCTGTATTCGCTAACTTGAACCCCGTACTGGGACCAAAAACATCTCCTAAATCGTGAGTTTCCACCCAATTCAGCAGATAAGCCACTGCTTTCGCCTCTCGATTCCCAGAAATTCCTCCAGTTGGCGGCATAATTACCAATGACCCGTCAGCGTTCCGCTCAAATTGTAAATCTGGATTTTTAGAACTGATGAGCATCAATTCTTCATCAGTTACAGTAGCCCAAGAAGACTGTACCATCGGTTTTTGCCCTTGCAGAATCTCGAAAAAATCAATGGCGTCATCGTTACAGAATCGAAGACACGCGATCGCCATACTGAGATTTTAGCGACAGCGCGATCGCGCGTTGCGCTGACAAGTCAGTTCGCCTCTTTCCTGCCTTTTTTCCTTGTTCTTAGCGTCTTTGGGGTTCATGACGCCAAAAGCGATCGCCCTCATCAATAATCCAAGCAACCCCGAACGCCATAAAATTAAATAATATTAAGAGTCTCAGTCTCTCTGCCTAAATACCCAAAACTATATATCTCATGAGTTTTGCTGAACTTGCAGCCCAGTTGAATGTTGGGACAATCTGGCCTGAGGGGATTTTAATTGTCACCCTTTTGGCAGTTCTCGTCGTTGACTTGATTATCGGACGGTCGTCCTCGCGCTTCACCCCCTATATCGCGATCGCGGGTCTACTCGCCTCTATCGTCGCCTTGTACTATCAATGGGGGAACACGAACACCATCGGCTTCTTGGGTAGCTTCAACGGCGATGCCATGAGCGTCGTCTTTCGCGGCATCGTTGCCTTGTCTACCGCCGTCACCATTTTGATGTCGATCCGCTACGTAGAGCAAAGCGGCACCTCCCTGGCAGAATTTATTGGGATTATGCTCAGCGCCACCATTGGGGGAATGATTCTGTGTGGTGCAGATGAGTTGGTGACGATTTTTGTCGCCTTAGAAACCCTCAGTATCTCGTCCTACCTGATGACGGGATACATGAAGCGCGACCCCCGTTCCAATGAAGCAGCGTTAAAATACCTGCTGATTGGCGCTTCGAGTACAGCAATTTTCCTCTACGGTGTCTCGCTGCTGTACGGACTATCGGGAGGAGAAACGAAGTTGAGCGCGATCGCTACTGGCATTTCCAGCGCGAACGCTGACTTATCCTTAGGACTGCTGATTGCATTAGTCTTTGCGATCGCCGGGATTGGCTTCAAAATTGCCGCCGTTCCCTTCCACCAATGGACACCCGACGTTTACGAAGGTTCGCCAACACCTGTTGTAGCCTTCCTCTCCGTCGGTTCAAAAGCCGCTGGATTTGCCCTCGCCATCCGCCTAATGGTGACAGCTTTCCCCCTCGTCACTCAAGAGTGGCATTTTGTCTTCACCGCCCTTGCAGTCTTGAGCATGATACTGGGTAACGTCGTTGCTCTTACCCAAACCAGCATGAAACGTCTGCTGGCTTACTCTTCCATTGCCCAAGCTGGATTCGTCATGATCGGTTTGATTACCGGCACCGAAGAAGGTTATGCCAGCATGGTGTTTTATATGCTGGTTTACCTGTTCATGAACTTGGGAGGCTTCGCCTGCGTGATTCTGTTCACCCTGCGAACGGGTACGGATCAAATTAGCGAATACGCGGGGCTGTATCAAAAAGACCCGCTTCTGACCTTGTGCTTGAGTATTTGTCTGCTGTCCTTGGGAGGGATTCCGCCCTTGGCTGGCTTCTTCGGAAAAATCTACCTGTTCTGGGCAGGTTGGCAGGCGGGTGTTTACGGCTTAGTCTTACTAGGGTTGCTCACGAGCGTCGTCTCGATTTACTACTACATCCGTGTCGTCAAGATGATGGTGGTAAAAGAACCCCAAGAAATGTCTGACGCCGTGAAGAATTATCCAGAAATTCGCTGGAATATATCGGGAATGCGTCCTTTGCAAGTGACTTTAGTGGTGTCGTTAGTGGTGACATCCTTGGCAGGGATTTTGTCTAACCCGTTGTTTACCCTGGCGAATAATTCAATTATCCGCACGCCAATGCTGCAAGCATCGGTGCATAACACAGTAGCGACGCAAGACCTTGCTCCCTTAGAATCTATGCTTCCTGCGGCTGACTCGGTTAGTCAAATTCAACCTCAGCTTGATTCCAGCGCCAAGATTTAACATCCTGGCGTCAAGGTTAAGACAAGGGATAAGCAGGACTCCTCATCGCCTAAAAAACGTAAAAAGTCCTTATCTTAGGAAAACCCGGCTTCTTGAAGAAGCCGGGTTTCTGGTATTTGGGCAAAATGTAGCGTGTATTTCGGCTTTCGAGCGATCGCATCCACCGGCGATGAGCATCCCTGGACGCTCATCAGGCGGACAGTTAGAATGAGCGCATAAATCTATCCCTAGATAGATGAGCAGATAAAACGATAGCTGACCCAAGAGGTTGTTTTATGTCGAATCTTCGCTATTCGCCCAAACTTGCTTACGTCCAGCATTCGACCGGCAAAAAGTTGAAATTAGGCGGCTATCGACCCGACACAAAGGATGCGAACGATAAGAAATACGAGGCGCATCGATTTCAAGCCGAAAAGCTGCCGCCAAGAGTCGATTTGCGTCACTACCTGACTCCGGTAGAAGATCAGGGGGACGTGGGAAGTTGCACGGGGAATGCGATGGCGGGAGCTTACGAGTACCTGGCAATGCGCCAACTCGGTACCGCTGGGGATGTGAGCCGGTTGTTTATTTATTACAATGCGCGATCGCTCGCCGGAGAAATTGAAGAAGACGCCGGAGCAACACTTCGCAATTGCATCCAGGTATTGCGAAAGATGGGCGCTTGTTCTGAGTTAACCTGGCCCTATCACCCAGAGCGGTTGTTTCACCGTCCCCACGACCAAGCTTATGAGGAAGCAACCCAATTCTTGATCGACGATGCTGAGCGAATTGACGTGGATTTGTACGCCATGAAGCATTGTCTAGCCGAGGGTTATCCGTTTGCCTTTGGGTTACAGCTTTTCGATTCGTTCATGAGGGAGGGAAATAAGGGGATTCCCATGCCCAACCCGGAGCGAGAGGAGTCTCAAGGCGGTCACGCGATGTTGTGCGTCGGCTACTCGGACAAAGATCGGGTATTTGTGGTTCGCAATTCCTGGGGCGCACACTGGGGAGACAAGGGATACTGTTACATTCCCTACGACTACATGACCAATCCCGAATATTGTGATGACTGCTGGACGATTCGCAGCGTCACCGACCTCGACTATAGCCGAGGCGTTTGGAGTGATGATGACGCCTCCTTTTTGGATGACATTATCCCGCTGATTGGCGATGCTCTCGATATTTCAGACGCCGACATCGGCAGTGACGAGGAAGAGTACGAAGAAGCCGTCGCCGAAGACGAAGAATATGTCGAAGAGGAAGATGAAGAATACGTCGAAGACGAAGAAGACATAGAAGCTGTCGCCGAAGACGAAGAATACGTCGAGGATGAAGAATACGAAGAAGCCGTCGCCGAAGATGAAGAATACGTCGAAGACGAAGAGGATATAGAAGCCGTCGCCGAAGACGAAGACGAAGAATCTGAAGGCGAGGAATACGACGAAGATGAAGAAGCTGTAGAGGAAGACGAAGAATACGTCGAAGATGAAGAGGATATAGAAGCCGTCGCCGAAGACGAAGACGAAGAATACGAAGACGAGGAATACGACGAAGACGAAGAAGCTGTAGAGGAATACGATGAAGATGTCGAGGAGCTAGACGAAGAGTACGACTCAGAAACCCTCGAAGAAGAGTAAAATCCGGAGAGCGAGTAGTGCCATAGCCCTTTGGACATACGCTTTGCGATCGCGCAAAATAATCGTCACAAAACAACTCAAGACAATTGATGGTATTACTGTTAGGTGATTTTCAGCCATTAGCCGCGATCGCGACTACTCCCACGGGTGCCCAAAAACTACAGCCGCTTTGTCAATCCACGGGTGCTACTCTTTGGGTTCCAGAGTCTCTAACCGATGTTGTAGAGACAAGGGCGATCGCGTCAGCCAAAGTTTATCGCGGTTCCCTCAAAGACCACCTAGCAACCTTGTGGAATACGCATCGGGGCTTTGTTTTCTGCTTGGCATCTGGAGCCGTGGTGCGTTTGATTGCACCCTTATTGCAAGATAAATCCAGCGATCCAGCAGTGGTCGTGGTGGATGAAAATAGCCAGTTTGTGATTAGTCTGTGTAGCGGTCATCAGGGAGGGGCGGATCGGTTGGCACAAGCGATCGCCCTTACCATTGGGGCAACACCAGTCTTGACGGGTGCCTCCGCTGGGTTAGGACTACCCGCAGTGGATATGCTGGGCGTTCCTTTTGGCTGGAATCGAGGCGAGGGAGACTGGACGGGCGTTAGTGCAGCAGTGGCGAGAGGGGAACGAGTACAAGTCATTCAGGAAGCGGGTTCTACTTTATGGCAAAGTCATCTTCCTGAGAAACATCCATTTGATTTTAGGGTTCCAGAATATCTCGCTAGCCAATCAGAGATGGTTCAATCTAACCAGGAACCCGATCGTTCAAAATCATCCCAGGCGAGGATTTGGATTAGCCCCACCCAGCAACGATTTTCCTCAGAATCAAGGCTGCCAACAGTCCAGTGGCATCCTAGAGTCTTGTGGGTGGGAATCGGCTGCGAACGAGGAACCTCGAAAGCATTGATAGAAACAGCGATTAGGCAGGTGTTTGAGAAAAATCACCTAGCCCAAGAAGCGATCGCAGGGATTGCCACCATCGACATTAAAGCCGATGAAGTTGGGTTAGTGGAATTATGCCGCGATCGCCATTTGCCTTTGCGAACGTTCCCGGCTGATATTCTGCGTTCTGTTAGTGTCCCCACGCCCTCAGCAGTTGTGGAAACAGAAGTCGGAACGCCCAGCGTTGCTGAAGCCGCAGCGATTCATGCGGCTTCTGTAGGGGCGGAAGGCATTGCGCCGCTGAAAGTGGTAAAACAAGTTTTCAAATTAGAAGGGCAACCAGGGGCGGTAACGGTCGCGATCGCTCAATCCGAACGAGAATATACGGGTCGCACAGGCTGTTTACTGCTAGTAGGTACGGGACCTGGAAAATTAGACCAAATGACCCCAGCGGCTCAAACCGCCGTATCCTGCGCTGACGCCATCATTGGTTACTCTCTCTATATCGATCTAATTTCTCCTTTGCTGCGTCCCGGACAGATTGTAGAAGCGTTACCGATTACCCAAGAACGTCAACGGGCAGAACGAGCAATAGAATTAGCGAATTGGGGATTAACTGTAGCAGTTGTTTCTTCTGGAGATTGCGGCATCTACGGCATGGCTGGGTTAGTCATGGAAGAACTCCAAGTTAAAGGCTGGGATGGCAAAACGCCAGGGGTACAGGTGTTTCCGGGAATTACCGCCCTACAAGCCGCTGCCTCGCGAGTGGGTGCGCCTTTGATGCACGACTTCTGCGCGATTAGTTTGAGCGACTTGCTGACCCCCTGGGAGGTGATTGAAAAGCGCCTGACAGCCGCCGCGCAAGCAGATTTTGTTACCGCACTTTATAATCCGCGATCGCAAACTCGCACCCAACAAATCGCGATCGCCCAAAGTATCTTTCTGCAATATCGCGATCGCCAAACGCCGGTAGCGATCGTGAAATCAGCTTATCGAGAAGACGAAGAAATTACTCTGATTACACTTGAGAAATTACTCGATACTCCGATTGATATGCTGACAACGGTACTCATTGGCAATAGCAGCACTCGCACTCACGCTGATTGGATGATTACCCCCCGCGGCTACTTGGGTTTTGACGCCGGTTTTGACGCCAAAATCCGTTAATTTATTCGGCTTCTCTGTTGAACAAAAAGTTTAGCCCACTAGCCACTAGACTCAGAACAATTGAACCTATCAAAGCCTGCCCGAAACCAGCGATACTAAAACCGGGAGTAATCGCCCCAGCAATCAAAATTGTGATGGCGTTAATCACAAACAGAAACAACCCTAGGGTCACGAGCGTCAGCGGCAATGTCAAAATTACCAAAAGGGGTTTGACAATTGCATTCACTAAGCCCAAAACAATCGCAGCAACCAGCGCAGCCAGAAAATTTGTGACTGTAAAGCCGGGGACAATGTATGCAGTAATCATTAGCGCGATCGCTGTAAGTAGCCAAGTCACCAAAAAGTATGGCATAAGCTTTCGTTAAACCTCGCTCACTGACAATTTTAAGGGTCTGGTTCGCATCCTGAAGGATTCCAGAATACACTAACCTGAAAGATAGCCAACTCTATAGCGTGTTTTGAAACGCTTTTCTATGACCTTTCGGCAACTCGCTGCGTTTTTACTAACAATCGTTCTCTTCATCTGGGCATTCCCAGCCCAAGCAGGATACTATCCGCCTCCCTTGTCCTATAGCAATGCCGAACTGAAAGCCAAGGATTTCTCCGGTCAAATTTTGCAGGTAGCTGAGTTTTCCAACGCCAACATGGAACTCGCTAACTTTGAGGGTGCGGACTTAAAAGGGGCGATTTTTAGTGCATCGGTGATGACGAATGCCAATTTACACGGGGCAGATTTAACCAATGCAATGGTCGATCAGGTAAAACTCAACGGCGCGGATTTAAGCGATGCCGTTTTGGTGGAAAGTATCCTATTGCGTACTATATTTGACGGTGTAAATATCGCTGGTGCGGACTTCACCGATGCAATTTTAGATGGGGCGCAAATAAAAGAACTCTGTATTAAAGCATCTGGTGTAAATTCTAAAACTGGTATCGCAACTCGTGAGTCTTTGGGGTGTCGATGAAGCGTGTAGGAGTAATTGGGGGCGGACAGCTAGCCTGGATGATGGCAGGTACAGCGGAGGCGTTGGGGATTGAATTGGTGGTGCAGACGCCCAATCCGAGCGATCCAGCGGTTGCGATCGCATCTTCCACCATTTTTGCCCCCATTGATGATGCTGCCGCTACAGCCGAGTTAGCGTCTCGCTGCGATGTCATTACTTTTGAAAACGAATTTATTAACCTGAACGCTTTAGATTCTCTTGTCCAGAAAGGCGTCTGCTTTCGCCCTAAGCTGGAAGTATTAGCGCCGCTGTTAGATAAATACGATCAGCGCTGCTATTTAGAAGATATCGGCTTGCCAACTCCCAGTTTTACAACGCTGGAGGGAGACGCCGAGAATCAGGAAGTCAATCTTTCAAAATCCTTCACTCACCCCTTGAACCTCCAAGACCTGGATTTTCCCGTCGTTCTAAAAGCCCGACGCGGCGGCTACGATGGTCAAGGCACCTTCATCATTAAAGATAGCCACGCCCTAGAGTCAACTTGGCAGCGACTGAAATATGCGCCAGTGTTGTTAGAAGAATTTGTGCCTTTTGAGCGAGAATTAGCGATTATTGCCGCTCGTTCAGCCGCAGGTGAGGTGGTGACTTACCCAGTCGTAGAAACACAGCAGGTAGATCAAGTGTGTCGGCGCGTCTTGGTGCCAGCGGCAATTACGCCAACGGTGGAGCAAGAGGTAAAAGCGATCGCACATACGCTTCTCGATAGCCTGCAAGCGGTTGGCGTCTTTGGCATTGAGCTATTTTTAACCGCATCTGGGAAAGTGTTGGTGAATGAAATTGCTCCCCGTACTCATAACTCCGGACACTTTACCCTTGATGCCTGCGAAACTTCTCAATTTGAGCAGCAACTTAGAGCCGTCAGCGGTCTCCCTTTAGGCAGTCCCGCTCTCAAAAGTGCGGGTGCTGTCATGGTAAATTTACTCGGTTACGAGCATTCTCAGAGCAATTATCTTGCCAAACGGCAACAGCTAGCTGAGTTATCTCACACTCACGTCCACTGGTACGGCAAAACCGAATCTCGTCCCGGTCGAAAACTCGGTCACGTCACCGTTTTGCTAGAAACAGCCGACCGTTCTGAGGCAGAAGCGATCGCTCAAATCATTGAATCTATCTGGTATTCAGAGGAATGAGGGAAGAGGACTGAGGACTGAAGACTGAGGACTGAGGACTGAGGACTGAGGACTGAGGGCTGAAGAGTTAGGAGTTAGGACTGAGGACTGAGGGCTGAGGAGTTAGGAGTTAGGAGTTAGGAGTTAGAGGTTGGGAGGTATGGGTTAGGAGTGAACACAGGAGAGGGGAACTAAATGAGATTCTTCTACTCCCCCACGGCCTAGCTCCTTTGCTATAATAATTTTTAGGTTAGGCTGCGGCGTTGGTGACTGCCAATAACGTTTTTTGATCTTGCCTTGTTCTAACGGGAACCAAAAAGCTTTGACAGCAGTAGACCGGGCAAGTACCCGGAAACTTTAAGTCAGACATTAGGTGCCCACCTGGTTTATCCAGGTCATAAACTGAGGTAAAACGGCGTTGCGGTGAACCTCATAGAATTAAAATCCCCTTGTCCAAGAGATAAGGGGATTTTTGTATCTTACTTGGCTGAAAGTTTTAAATTTTGATTGTATTTCTTAAATAATGGATGCAAAGCTGCCAACTTTGGCTCGACAAATGATAATTATTTAGCGTTAGGCGCTAGGATAATTGAATTCGTATCTAACTACAGTTAGAAAATAAAAAGTTTGTTGCAACTCTTAAATACTACTTCAAAATTTCCAGCTGAGGTATTCAAGCTGGACAACGGCTTAACAGTGATTTATCAACACATCCCAGCGACACCAGTGGTTGTGGTAGATGTTTGGGTGCGGGCGGGAGCGATCGCTGAGACAGAAGAGTGGTCGGGAATGGCTCACTTTCTGGAACACATGATTTTCAAAGGCACCGACCGACTACCGCCCGGTGTATTTGACCAAGTGATTGAAAATACCGGCGGCATGACGAACGCGGCGACCAGCCACGACTACGCCCATTTCTTTATTGTTACAGCCGCTCAGTATTTAGAAAATACCTTGCCTGCTCTGGCAGACATTCTCTTAAACGCGGCGATCCCTGAAGAAGAATTTATCCGGGAACGCGATGTAGTTTTGGAGGAAATCCGCCAGAGTTATGACGATCCCGATTTTATTGGATTCCAAGCGCTGACAGAAAGCATTTACCAACGCCATCCTTACGGGCGTCCCATCTTAGGAACAGAAGCCCATCTGATGGAGCGATCGCCCGACGAGATGCGTCGCTTCCATCGCTCCCACTACCAGCCGGAAAACATGACCGTCGTCATTGTTGGGGGAGTTGAGAAAGAACCCGCACTAGAACTGGTAAATCGCTCGTTCCAGCACTTCACTCCGCCCCTGTATTGTCCCCTGGCTGAAGCCGAAGCCGAACCTCCAATGATAGAAATTCGGCGTCAGGAAATCCACTTACCTAGGCTAGAACAAGCTCGTCTGATGATGGCATGGGTGGGGCCGGGTGTAGAGCAGTTGCGAAATGCCTACGGCTTAGACTTGATCTCGGTACTGTTGGCAGAAGGGCGGTCTTCCCGGCTGATCAGGAACTTGCGAGAACAGCAGCAATTAGTCCAGAACATTAGTAGTAGTTTCTCCCTACAACGGGATTCCAGTTTGTTTACGATTAGTGCCTGCCTCGCGCCAGAGAATCTAGATCGAGTAGAGGCAATCATTGGCGATGCGATCTCCGAGTTGCAAAACGCTCCTGTTTCCGAGGGAGAACTTTCTCGCTGTAAACGCTTGCTGTCGAATGACTATGCTTTTTCCACAGAAGCACCTAGCCAACTAGCGGGTTTGTATGGGTATTACAACACCATTGCAGCGGCTGAAGTCGCCACAACTTATCCCGAAAAAATCCAGTCTTTTGAGAACACAGAACTTCAGCAGCTAGCGCAGCAGTATCTCTCCCCGTACCGCTATGCGGTCACAATCCTCAAACCTTGTTAGCTTGAGGAGAGGAGTGATGAGTCATTCGTCATTAGCGAGTCGTAAGTTGTTCGTACCACTCACGATCGATGACTCATCACCGACGATCAATGACTAAGGACTCTACAACGAATGACTCAAAGTGTGACGCGATCGCTCGCCAACCCAACTATCCACCGCAGTGTTTTGGACAACGGCATCGTATTAATTACGGTGGAAAATCCAGCGGCTGATATTATTGCTGGTCGAATTTTTGCACGGGTTGGAGGTCGGTGGGAGCCACGAGAAAAAGCTGGACTTTCTCATTTGCTATCCACGGTACTCACCAAAGGAACCGATCGGCTTTCCTCCCTAGAAATTGCCGAGCAAGTAGAGTCAGTGGGAGCGAGTCTCGGTGCTGATGCGGCTGCGGATTATTTCTTGCTGAGTCTCAAAACAGTATCCGCAGATTTTCCGGAGATGTTGCAACTGGCAGGGGAATTATTGCGATCGCCTAGCTTTCCAGAAGCCGAGGTGGAACTGGAACGGCGTCTCGCTTTGCAGGATATTCGCTCCCAGCAGGAACAGCCGTTCACCATCGCCTTCGACCAGCTGCGGCAAGCCATGTACCAGAATCATCCCTACGGATTCTCCAGCCTGGGCACCGAAGCCACTGTCTCTGGTTTAAGCCGCGCCGACCTCCAGCACTACCATCAGACGTATTTCCGCCCCGATAACCTAGTTATCAGTATTGCCGGTCGCCTGACTCCTCAAGACGCCACTGATTTGGTTAATCAAGTGTTTGGAGATTGGCAGAGTGGAACCACCCCTCTACCTACCCTGAGTCTGCCTCAAATCACCCCTGAACCCATCTCTTGCGCTACCCCACAAGATACGCAGCAATCCATCGTGATGCTAGGCTACGTCGCGCCATCCGTGCAAGAAACCGACTACGCCTGCCTGAAACTGCTCAATACTTACTTGGGCAACGGTCTTTCTAGCCGCTTGTTTGTGGAACTGCGCGAGAAGCGGGGATTGGCTTACGATGTCTCAGCTTTTTATCCGACTCGGCTAGAAACCTCTCAGTTTGTGGTATATATGGGCACGGCACCGGAAAACACCGCGATCGCCTATGAAGGTTTGCGAACTGAAGTGGAACGCCTTTGCACGACTCAACTAACCGATCGGGAGTTGCAAGCTGCCAAAAACAAGCTGCTTGGGCAATACGCTCTCGGCAAACAAACCAATGCTCAGCTGGCTCAAGTGTTCGGCTGGTACGAAATTTTGGGGCTGGGAATTGAGTTTGATACCGAGTTTCAAGAAAAAGTTACCAGCGTCACCCCAGAGTTCATCCAAAAAGTGGCTTCTCGGTATTTCACCGAACCTTATGTATCTCTCGTTGGCCCAGCGGAAAAATTAAACATTAAAAATTAAAAAAGGAAAAAAGTAAAAAGACAAAGTAAAAATGAAAGATTTTTTCTTGAACCTTTTCGCTTTTTCCAATCGCGTTGTAAAGTCAAGAGGAAAAAGCGATGAAGAAAACATCCTTTTGCCTTTTTGGAAACTCAACAGGAAAAAGTAAAAATGAAAAAAAACATTCTTTTGCCTTTTGCCTTTTTACTTTTACCTTTTATGGCGATCCCCAGTGATGCCAAAGAAATCGCCCAAACATTTCCATCCGCAACCGTTACTCGGCAAACGTTACGACCTGGTAGCCAAGGGACTGAAGTAGCGGAACTCCAGGCAGCTCTTAAACTATTGGGTTACTATAATGGCGACGTAAATGGCGTGTACGGGGAAAATACCGCGATCGCAGTTTCCCGTTTTCAGCAAGCCGCTGGTTTAGCACCGGATGGAATCGTGGGTGCAGAAACCTGGAAGCGTTTATTTCCAGTCGCCCCACCATCGGAATCTACAGTAGCCGCGACGCCACTGGTTATCCCGTCTCCTTCAGCTTCAACAATTTCTACCACCGGGGCAGCATCTTTTCCCGTCCCAACTACGACAAACACCGCTGCCAATCCCAGACCAGCGGCAACTTCCCGTCCCAGTGTGAATGTTCCAGCCTCCAACAGTCCGGCAACGACTGCCAGAACCCCCAACCGTCCGGCAACCGCTGCCAGAACCACCGCTAACCGTTCCACAACTGCTGCTCCTAGCTCTCAGACACGGACGAACCCGCAGCAGCCCAGACAGCTCGATTTTCCAGTTCTGAGGCTGGGAACGCAAGGCCCAGCCGTTACCAGTTTGCAACAGCGCCTGCGAACCCTTGGCTTTTTCAAAGGAACGGTGAATGGTGTCTTTGGTGAAACGACTCAAACTGCGGTCAAAGCTGCTCAACAAAGATTTAAGCTAGACGCCGACGGTGTAGTGGGTCCAGCGACTTGGAACGTTTTGCTGCGTTAATTAAATAGCAATTATAAAAAAATAAAATGACATAAATCCGTTTTCTTGATGAAAACGGTTTTTTTTACGCTTTTTTGAACAACTGCGTGCTGTTTTCACGGACTTCTTCCTTTCGATTTTTCGATCTCAATCCTTGGATGGAGGAGACAATCCATTCTCAGATAGAGAGATTCAGGCAAGACTAACGGATATCGTATTGCTTATAAGGACAAGACAGCTGAGTATTAACTTCCTTAGCTTGTAGTTGCCAATCAATCTAAAAAAATCAGGGTCTTCTCGGTTTCCTGATTGACACAAAGAGTTCGATCGACATTCATGTACAACCACCCTAGAACCGATAACAATCAAAGGCCTAAATCGGTCTATCAGGGTAGAGGCAATTCTGAACGGGTTTCCTACCAGAATGAGTACCTTAAAGGTCGCAATTCTGAACGTCGTTTTCAGGAACAGAGCTATCTCGTTGATGAGAATACCAATGCCTTGACTAATTTGCTGATGAATCTTGCTTTCACATCGATTGTAAGTTTCCTCGTTGGAACTCTGTTCTTCGTTGCTCAGCGAAATGAATCTTCTCTACCCTCTGTGCCTGTTCCCAATGACAGTCCCTCTCAAAGCATCGAGAAAAAGACAACCATCTTTGAAAGAACTGTAGATAAATATTCAGGAAATTCAGGAACTCGTTCCAGCACCTCAACAACAAGCCGGACAGGGGACATTGAAAACAATGTTTCTAACTCTGCGCGAGGTAGGCTCCTAACCTTCCTAGCTAGGCTTGGTTGAGACAGCGTTGCTCAAATCTACTGACCATAAACAGTTTTAAACATCCTTTTCTGCCTTTAAACCATTCAGGAGTTGTAGTAATACTCATGTCTAACCTACAAAATCGCAACAACGATAACCGTGAAGTTCCCCAGAACCCAAATCAGCCGGTTTCTCCCCATAATCCGGTTGGCCCAACTAACACGGTTCACGGGAATGGCACTGTAGACCCAGGCAAAGTGACCTCCTATCGAGATGGTTATGTCCACGGTCGCGTTTCCGAGCGCCGCGTCAACGAGGAAGGACAAGAAATCCGCGATAATAATAATGCCGCCAGAGGCTTGTTGATAGGGATTGCCCTCACCTCTCTGCTAGGGTTGACCCTCGGTGCCCTCTACTTCCTCAACCAACGAAATCAGCAGGTAGAAGAGTACACTGCGCCTGCGCCTGTGGTGGTTCCCGTACCTTCCCCTTCACCTTCAGCTTCTGTTGCACCGAACTCAACTGCACCAGATACGTCTTCATCGGGCGCTTCTCAACAGCCTACACAAGAGAGAATTATCGAAAGAACCACAGTTGAGAAGGCTCCTACGGTGATTCAGGTTCCTCAGACACAAAA
Organism: Trichocoleus sp. Lan; assembly: GCF_039961855.1. Lineage (NCBI taxonomy): Bacteria > Bacillati > Cyanobacteriota > Cyanophyceae > Leptolyngbyales > Trichocoleusaceae > Trichocoleus > Trichocoleus sp. Lan. Next base: position 30,729 of record NZ_JAMPKA010000027.1, read on the forward strand.
CGCACCGCCTGCTCAAAGAGCGCCAAATGTAAACATTACAGTTCCTCCGAGTTCCGGGCAACAACCGACTCGAAATCAGACAAATATTAACGTAACGCCTTCTCAACCGTCGAACTCAACTCGAACGAATACTTCTGGGACTACTCAATCAAGTCCTAGTACAACTCTAACCGCGCCTTCAGTGCGTCAGAACTCAACTCGAACGAATACTTCTGGCACCACCCCAGGCACCCAAAATCCAACTGGCACCACACCGAATAGCGGTGCTACCACCAATGGAACCACCGGCACCACATCGGGGAGCAGTTCGACCACCAATGGAACCACCGGCACCACACCGAATAGCGGTGCTACCACCAACGGAACCACCGGCACTACACCGGGAAGCAGTTCGACCACCAATGGAACCACCGGCACCACACCGGGAGGCAGTTCGACCACCAACGGAACCACCGGCACCACACCGGGAAGCAGTTCGACAACTGGTGGGTCAAGCAGTACGGGTCAATAACGACTAAAACTTTGCAATCTAGCCCCCTCCTAATATTGGAGGGGGCTTTGTTATCGGTGTATCGCAAATCTTTCATTTTTGAACTAGCATTTTTAAAGATTTCGACACATAAAGGGATATGAATTTAATTTAACGAACGAGTTAGGTTGGAGAATCAAGTGCTAATTTAAATATAGGCACAACGAAGTAAGAACCTTCGACACCAAGTTTTCGGATTCGAGCCTGTGTCTCCCGCTCTTATCCAACGCAACACCGAATCTCGGTTGTATTTCTCTAATAAATGTAGCGATCGCGCTGAAGTTCATTCGCTTCTTTTTGAATTTGAACTGTTGGTCGCGGATCTAGATCATTGCCTGAATCGGCGTAGGGAATGCAAGATAGTTAGAAAAGGTTTGTTGCGAATTAAGTCCACCCTAGTAGAGTTAGTTTTTGGTTTCGTCAACTTTTCTAGAATTTTTCCTCTTTCGTTTGAGTAACCTGACCATTTATCGCTCGTTCACGAACCCGCCGGTACCTTAGGCGGGTTTTAGTTTTTTATATGGCAGCGGAACGCCTAAAGGGGCGGCGAAACAAACAGGTATTAATAGCAGAAAGCTTCGATCAATTCCCAAATTTCAGGTAGGACGTTTCCTAAACTGTGATCGTCCTCTAGTTCGATAAATTTAACCCAAGGGCGTGAGGCGGCGTAGTTGCGGCTAGCAGCAATCGGAATCACTTCATCGTGACGCCCATGCAGAAGCAGAGTAGGAATGGGGCGCTGTAGCTGTTCGTCTTGATATTGGGCAGCGTCGGTGACGAACTGGTAATGCAGAGGAAGCGATCGCTTCTCGCCATAGTGATATACCGGCAAATATTGCTCTGTCTGCCACTGTTGCAGTTGTTCTTCCCCCAGTCGGAGCAACCAGTGAGTCAGAAACTCAAAAGCGGGAGCTAGCAACACTAACCGCTGAACCTGCGGGTATTTTTCTCCCACCCAAGCCGCTGTTAAACCCCCTAAGCTGGAGCCAATGACAGTAACAGGCATTGAGTTTGGGGGAAATTCAGCGGCGACTTGCTTTATTTGCCGAGTTATCGTCAGATGGGAAAAATCGCCTTGGTTGAAATCGGGGATTGTCAAGGGGATTTTCAGGGAAGATAAGCGATCGCGCAGATAGATCGCCTTCGTTGACTGGGGACTAGAGGCAAATCCATGCAGATAAAGATAATCAAGCATCCAATTGGGCAGTAGTTTCCGGCGTATCAACCGCTAAAAATTTCGCTCCAGCGAACCTGGAAATCCTTGTCCTCTATTTTTCCCCGCCCGTTGCCCCTTTTGTTGTCGTCGCTGTTGCATCAGTTGGACAAACTTGGCGCGTTGCTCTGGAGTCATAACTTCTCGCATTTCTAACATACTTTCAAACCGCAACTTTTGTAGCTGCTGCTGCAACTCTTCAACTTGCTGATTTTTAGAGCGAATTTGGCTGGCGGAAGCTGTACTATTCATCAGTGTCGCTAGCTCTTGCCGAGCTTGACGTAGAGTTTGCTGGCGCGGCGCTATCTGGGTTCTATACTTCTGCCGAATCGCCTGCATTTGCTGCATTTGCTGTGGGGTAAGATTGAGTTGCTGAAGGAGTCCATCCTTGTTGCCTCTTTGAGGACGGCCACCCGGCGAATTTTGGGCAATTGTTTGAGAAGATTGGGGATTCGGATCGGCAAGAGCAACCGCACTCCCTATAGATAGTATGAGAACCGCTAACAGAGAAATACGATTTAGGGACATGAAAACAATCTCCGTCGTTAGTAGTAATTAGTAATTAGTAATTCGTTAAGACGCAATTAGCCATTCTTCATTGGTCATTAGGCAGTAGCAATAAGATCGTTCAGGACAACTGATTATTACCCATACCGATTCCCTAAAAAAGCTAATTTTCTGAGAGCAACCAATCAGCTTCTGCATCTTGGCTGCTCGACGACGCGGGCGTTTCACCCGCGACAACACTATCCCAGTTCGTCGCCAGAAATGCTTCCAGTTCTGCGGTGTTTTTGGATGCAGTCGATGCAGTGTTAGGCACCAGCACGCGGTATCCTGCCCAGCTAACTAACAGACTAGCAACAAGGGCAGAAGGTAAAATCCACCTCTGTCGCCGCCATTGCGGCTGTGAAGGCGCAGATGCTACTGCTTGCATAATCTGGCTCTCTAAATCGGGTGCAGATGGGGGAACATAACCCCGGTGTTGGCGCAGAAACTCTACTAGGGGTTTGTCATCATCGGGGAACTGAGTCATAGTTGGACTCCTTGCTTCTGGAGAAATTGCCTCATGGAGGTTCTAGCATGAAAGAGCCGCGATTTTACTGTGCCAACTGGAATCGACAAGATATTTGCGATCTCTTTTTGCGGAACGTCTTCTAAGTCGTGCAGAACCAGTACGGCGCGATGCTCGAAACTTAGTTGTTGCAGTCCGCGCTGCACTAAATCTTCATAATGTAAGTGCATCAGAGTGGGAGATTCTTGTTGACTTGGCAAGGCATTGGTAGCGCTTTGTTGTAAAGACGCGAAATTTCGGGTTTCTACAGCAAATTGCCGCCGCCGATCGGAAGCAACATTCCAGCTAATGCGATAAAGCCAAGTCGAAAAATGGGCAGTTTCCCGCAATTTTGGTAATCCCTTCCAAGCGCGTAAGAATACTTCTTGTACCAAATCATCTAAGCATGAGGTACCGCAGAGTTGGTAAAGAGTCGATCTGACGCGCTGCTGATGGCGCTGGTAGAGTTGCCGAAAGCTCTGCTTGTTGCCTTCTTGACACCGTTTTACCAGGTAAGCATCGGTGTCGAAATCGGGTTTTTCTTTGGCTTGATCGCCCATTAGCGCATTGATTGATACAGCTGGCACCGATTGCCTCTCTCTTACCACTGTTGGATTTCTAATGCTTTAGACTGGGCTTTTGGGGAAAAGGTTCAACGGCAAGTAGCGCATCTATTCATCCCACAATCTTTTCAACTAATGACTCCCACTTAGGGCTGGGCTACACTTGAGCAAATCAAGCTAATAAGCGGGATTTAGCGATAACTAGAAATTTTCTCAGATTTAAATTTTATGCCATTCAGTATTGTTGGTGCTGTAGTCGGATTTGTTGCTAGCGCTGCTGGTAGAATTGCTTCAACATTTTTTAAAAATGTTGTCGATGAGACATCCACCCTTCCTACTAAAGTTCAGGAAGTTAGATTAGATCAGCGATCGCGTCAGGCAGAAATTGACTACTATCGGCGCAGAGAGGCAAGAGAGCAGAAGTTACTAGAACTTCAAGACCTCCGCTTGAAAGCAGACCTCCAGATTGAATCGGCAAGTGCTGAACGAGAAGAACGCTCTCTCAAGCTCACAGAACGAGAACTGAAACTCAAAGCAGAGGAATTGGCAGACAAGCGTCAGATGAGTTCTTTATATCTAGAACTGATGCGGGAGAAGACAGCACAAGAGATTGAAGTCAAGCAAAAGGAAATCCAGGCTATTTTCGATCAGCAAAGATGGCCTGGTGTTTTAAGTCGTGATGAAGTAGAACGAATTTTTGGGGACGAGCAAAAGAAACCTCGATTACTGATGTTGGTTCCACCACCAGATATCAGCGATGATTTTTCACTATCATTCCGCGACAGCCTCAAAAAAGAGGTTCGTAATCAATTAAAAGGATTTCTGGAACGGCATTATTCCCTAGAGGGCGAACTCTGCCCTGTTGAGTTTTACGGGAAGTATTTTGAGCGTTCGATTTTTGATGCAGAAGTCAAACAGTTGGAGACTATTTTGGCTGCTGTCCCTACGGCAATTATTTACAGCGACATTACTGACCATGAAGTTTACTTTAATGTTCGGTTCTGGGGATTAAGAGATACAGTTTCTTTGTCGTTTGAGCCTTGGAACTGGGAAGAGGCAAAAAAGCAACTACTGGAAACCGGGAATGATGAAACCCAAAGCTTTCGCATCATTCGGCAGACGATTGTCACCCTTCACAAGCTGTTAGCAGCATTTTTAGCAGATTGGTACTACCTCAACATCGACCCAAATTATGAACCCCAGCTATTTAAATTAGAGTCGGAGATTCCGAGCGCCTGGTCAAAAACAATTACTGATAAGCTTAAACTGACTCAGCAACAGTATCAAAAAGCCTATAATACTGACTTAAAATTGCTGGCAGATTGGGAAACTAGCAAAACTCAGCCCTGGCGATGTGTAGATACTCTCTCTGGGCATTCAAATCATGTTTATGCTGTCGCTATTAGTGCTGATGGTCAAATTGCTAGTGGCAGTGCAGACAACACCATCACAATTTGGGATTTGACCACTGGAGATTCTATTTGTACCTTCACCGGACATTCAGGTAGTGTTTCTTCACTTGCTTTTAGCCCTGATGGGCGAACTCTCGCTAGTGGCAGTGCCGATAATACTATTAAATTGTGGTATTCACGTACAGGGGTAACATTTACTGGACATTCCGACAATCTTCATTCTGTTGCTTTTAGCCCTAATGGTAAAACTGTCGCTAGCGGCAGTAAGGACAAAACTATCAAAATATGGGATTTAATCACTGGCGAGGTAATTTTTACTCTTACGGGTCACGAAGAGGCTGTTTGTCCTATTATCTTTAGTTCCGATGGACAGAAATTAATTAGTGGCAGTAACGACAAAACTATCAAAATATGGGATGTAATCACTGGAAAAGCAATCAGAACCCTCACTGAACATTTAAATTATGTTTGGGCAGTCGCCATTAGTCCTGATGGAAAGACTTTGGCTAGTGCCAGTGCGGACAACACCATCAAAATTTGGAGTTTTCACACTGGCAACCTACTCCACACATTCTCTGAGGATACAAGCGCTGTTCGCAGTGTTGCTTTCAGTCCTGATGGCCAAATTCTTGCTAGTGGCGGTAACGACAAAACAATTAAATTGTGGCATCTGGGAACAAGAGAATTGATTCATACACTTTCGGGACATTTAGAAAGTATTGGGTCAGTTGTCTTTAGTCCTGATGGTAAAACGATTATCAGTGGTAGTAATGACAAAACTATCAAGATTTGGCAGTGTGATTGAGGCGGTACGTTAGATGAGAAAATATCGCTCATATCAACAAGGCAAATGCAGGCTTTTGTAGGGGCAATTATATAAATTGCCCCTAGGCGTAAGTTATCGCAGAGTAACGAACTCTTCGGCGGTGGAAGGATGAATGCCAACGGTGGCGTCGAAGTCTTTTTTGGTGGCTCCCATATTGACTGCGATCGCGATTCCTTGAATCACCTCGGCTGAATACTCGCCCACCATATGAGCGCCTAGCACGCGGTCGGTATTTTTGTCAATGACTAACTTGACCATGACTTTCTCATCCGCGCCGGTGAGGCTGTGGAACAGAGGACGAAACCGGGCGCGATAAATTTGCACGTTGTCATCGCCCAACTTTTTCCGCGCATCGGCTTCGCTGATTCCTACCGTAGCGGCTTCTGGCTGCGTAAATACGGCGGAGGCAACATTTTCGTGATTGAATACCCGGCGATTGTTGCCAAATTCAGTATCGGCAAAAGCGCGACCTTCGCCAATGGCGACAGGCGTTAAATTGATCCGGTTGGTGCAATCGCCTACAGCGAAAATATTCGGCTGGTTGGTGCGGCTGTACTCATCGACTTCGATGGCACAGTTGACGCTGTACCCGTGCAACCTGGGTAAATCTTCGTCTTCACAATTAACAACCTTAACGCCCGCATTCTCCAAACCAAGTTTTCCTAACAAAGGTGCGCGACCAATGGCGACTAGAACTTGATCTGCGGTGAGGGTTGTATCCGCGTCTTTGCCTTTTTCGGTGAAGGCGACCTTTAGACCCTCTGGGGTTTGCTCAATGCCTTTCCCGGTAACATTGGTGATAATGTTGATGCCGTGATGGGACATGGCATCTTGAATGCCAACGCGAATATCGTCATCAAAGCCTTTGAGAATGCGATCGCCTCGAAGCAACAAACTGACTTTCGATCCCAGTCCGTGCATAATACAGGCGAATTCTACGGCAATATAGCCAGCGCCAATAATGACGATGTGCTTCGGCTGTTCTTTGAGGAGAAATATCTCGCGGGAAGTGATGGTGTGTTCCATCCCTGGTAAATTCGGCTTGATGGCTTCCCCACCCACGGCGATTAAAATCTTGTCAGCCGTAACTTTGCGCCCATCCACTTCCACCGTATGCGGATCTATTAAAGTGGCGCGGCTCTTGATTAACTCCACCCCAGCTTTTTCCAAAAACCCAATATGCAACTGGCTGAGACGGTGGACTTCCTTATCGACAGTCGTTATCAGATGCTCCCAGTTTAAGCTCCTTTCGCCCACAGTCCAGCCATAGCCTGCGGCATCCTCAAACAAATGGGAAAATTTAGAGGCGTAAACCATCAATTTTTTGGGAATACAGCCCCGGATAACGCAGGTACCACCCACTAAATCGCCTTCTGCGATCGCTACCTTTGCTCCGTAGCTAGCCGCACGTTTGGAAGCCGCCAATCCTCCCGAACCCGCCCCAATGACAAACAAATCGTAATCAAATGCCATGACTGGAAGTCCTCTCTTTCTTCATTTAGTTTAAAAGATGTAACGATGATGCTCCTGCTTTCCCATTTTCCGCAGATCGCTTAAAGTCGGATGAGAATACCGTCAGTTTTAGCGAAGAACAATGGATCGAGAGCATCGTGGTGTCACCGTGTGGTTTACAGGTTTAAGCGGTGCGGGAAAAACCACCATTAGCCAGGAAGTGGCGCAAGAATTGCAGAAACGTGGATACAAGGTGGAAATCCTCGACGGAGACGTGGTGCGCCAAAATCTGACCAAAGGTTTGGGGTTTAGTAAAGAAGACCGGGATGAGAATATCCGGCGCATTGGTTTTGTGGCTCACCTCCTGACTCGGAACGGTGTGGTCGTACTGATTTCGGCAATTTCGCCTTATCGGGAAATTCGAGAAGAAGTGCGATCGCGTATTGGAGATTTTGTTGAGGTTTATGTGAATGCACCGTTAGCGGTTTGCGAACAGCGAGATGTGAAGGGGTTGTATAAAAAAGCGCGGTCTGGGGAAATCAAAAACTTCACTGGGATTGATGACCCCTATGAATCGCCCCTGCATCCTCAAATCGAATGCCACACAGACCAAGAAACGATAGAGGAAAGCACAGAAAAAGTTTTGAGAAAGCTGGAAGAACTGGGCTACCTCTAGTAAGGATAAACCGCAATTAAGAGGAACCCCTCCCCGCCCTCACCTGCGGCTCCGGCTCCGGCTCCGGCTCCCCTCTCCGCTTGCGGGGAGGGGCTGGGGGTGGGGTTCTTTTATTATGGATAATTACACAAATCTAATATGAAGGTTTGAGAGCTAAAGCACAAAAGTATCGTGGATGGGCACCGCCCACCCAACACTTACTTCTTCTTATCTGTGCCTCTGCCTCTGTCCCCCTCCACTTCTCTAACCGTGGGAGTCCGGGGCGACGGTGGTGGAGGAGCGTCATTTTGTAACTGTTGCCGACCGTTGCGGATGACCTTGAGCATATCGTTAAGCTGCTGCTCGATATTCGTGAGAACTTGGTCGGCGTAGTCATCGGCTCCGTTTTGAATGTCCTCGCATTCTTGGATAGCAAGCGATCGCATCTGCTCTAGCTCTTGTTGGGCTTGTAGGCGCATCCGTTCAAGTTCTGCGATCGTTTGTTCTTGGATGGCGTCGCACTCCTGCTGCACCGCCTGCCGGATCGCTTGCGCTTCCCGTTCTGCTTGCCGAATCAAGCCCATTTCATCCAATATCTGATCGGCTCGGCGTTCTGCTGTCTCAATAATCTGCTGTGCATAATCCTCCGCTTGCAGGAGAATTTCTTCCTTCTGCCGAACAATTTCTTCGGCTTCCTGAAAAGCTGGTGGCAGATTGATCCGCACCAAATCCAGCTGATCGAGTAACGGATTCTCATCGACTAAGCGCAGGCTAGTCAAGGGAATGCGCGTACTATCGAGAATCATTTCTTCGATGCGGTCGAGTTCCCGCTGAATATCTACACTTCCCGATCCACTGTCGGGTAATTCACCTTCGGGGAAGCGTCCATTACTATCGGGTTCGAGGCGGGAAGAGTCTTGGCGTAACATCGGTAGATATCTAAGGCGACGTGCTGGGGAACAAGATGATCGACAGAGCCGCCGAATCTGGCAATCTCTTTCACTAAGCTACTACTTAAGAAACTGTACTCGTTAGAGGTTGCTAGAAAAACCGTCTCAATCCGGTCGTCCAGAGTTTTATTTGTATGAGCCATCTGTAGCTCGTGTTCAAAGTCAGAAAGCACCCGCAAACCGCGCAGCAGCACGCCCGCTTCTCGGATTCTGGCATAGTTGACTGTCAAACCGTCAAAACTGTCAACTTCTACATTCGGCAGCGATCGCGTCGATAGACGAATCTGCTCGATGCGCTCCTGTACTGTAAATAGGGGCGTTTTGTTGGGGTTCCGCAACACCGCAACAATCACCCCATCAAAAAGCCGACAACCGCGCTTAATGATGTCAAGGTGCCCCAGAGTAATTGGATCGAAGCTGCCAGGATAGATTGCAATCACGGAAGAGGTGTGTGAGCTAGCTTAAGGAAATTGTACTCATACAGTACCCCTAAAACTACGAATTGTTAAAAGTCTCCGGTTTTAGCGAGAAGCACCGACCACTAAACGAGAGCGATCGCAACCAGATAGGATTCATCTGCGTCAGCAGCCTCTTCTGGCGGCATACACGAGCCAGCAATCGCCCTCTGCTGCGATCGCAGAGAGTCTCTAGATTTAGTGCAACCAGAGCCACTCCTTAACTTTCAAGGGATTCGTTAGAAAATCAGCAAAAGCTAAAATCCGATTAGTGAATCTACACATTAAGTTGAAAAACCAGGAAAAGGCTCAATTTTTTCAGCAGTTCGCCACTTTGCTGAATTCTGGCATTTCAGTACAGCAAAGCTTAAATTTGGTTGAGCGCGATCGCAATTCTCCCTTCGGGCGCTATCTGCAAACAGTCAGTGTAGCGGTGGATTCTGGGCAAGATTTGGCTTCTGCTTTGACACTAGACGCTCGATATTTTGATGGTTGGACGATTAGCCTTATTCGGTTAGCAGAATACAGCGGATCGCTAGCAGCGACGTTTGAGAGATTGGCAACGGCGGCGGAAGCCAAAGTCAAACGAGAACGCCTCTATCGTTCGGTGGGAATCGCCGCGATCGCTCTGATTTGGAGTCTCTTGGTACTCGCCGCCGCACTTTTCAAGCGAAATCCTCAAAAGCTCTCCCATCCTGGTTTCTGGTTGTGTAGTTTCGGATTGGCATTGCTTTTGGTTGGGGTAACTGTCCTAAATTCTCGCTTTCCCGGACGCGGTTTACAGCGGTTGGCGGCGCAACTTCCCGGTTTGGATAAAGTCATGCAAGCGCGATCGCTCCTTTACTTTACCGAGCTGTCATTGCCTTTAAGTTGCGGGGTGCCAATTCTCGCCGCGCTGGAATTGTTGCGCGATCGCATCCCCGATCCTCAGATGGCAACCCACGTAGCAAAAGCTGCTCGGCAAATTCGTCTCGGTAGAAGCCTCACCGAAAGCCTGCAAACCAAGTTACCGCCACTTGCAATCCAATATATTCGCACTGGCGAAGAAACCGGCAATCTAGATGCGGCGCTGCGAAAATTGGAGCAATATTACCAAAGCGACTTAGAGAAACGTTTGAGACAGTTGGAGGGAATCTTGCGTCCTTTGAGTCTATTAGCGATTGGAGGTTTAGTGCTTTTAGTGGCAATTCGAGCAATTAATTCGCTAATAAACTCTTTGCCAGGATAACTTTATGCGTGATGAAACAGAGGGATTAAAAAAATGGCTTATAATTCTGCCATTTATATTTATTGGCATAGGAGTGATAGTTTTCCGGGTTTTATGGCAAATTGATGTAGTCCCCATTGAGCACTTTAAGAATTCTTCTAAAATCCTGACTACAAAGGAGTTTATTGAGCTTAAAAGGCAGGGCGTCAACTCTGTTATTGAAGGATTAAAAGTTGTTGCGACCACCTTTGGAGGAGCCGCAATCCTCTTTAACGTTTTCTACGCAGCGAAGCGAGCTAAAGCGATGGATGATAGCGCGAACGCTGCCAATAAAAGCGCTGATGCAGCTCTAGATAATGCTAAAGCTGCTCTAAAAAATGCAGAAGCGGCACAAGATAAGCAAATCACAGAACGCTTTACTAAAGCAGTTGAACAGCTTGGTTCTGATAATATCTCTATCCGTTTAGGGGGAATTTATGCTCTAGAACGAATTGCTAACGATTCCGAAAAAGACCATTGGACAATTATGGAGGTGCTAACAGCTTTTGTGCGAGAGAAGGCTCCTTTGAAGGAGGAACAGATACAGCAGGAGCAATTACCAAAAATCCCTACGGATATTCAAGCTGCACTTACAGTTATCGGACGGCGCGACGTAGATGAAGACCCAGAAAATCAACGGCTAAATTTACAACATACCAACCTTGATGGAGCAGACCTCAGTGCAGCTAACCTACAAGGGGCAAACCTTTTTGGAGCTAACCTACAAGGGGCAAACCTTTTTGGAGCTAACTTGCAAGGGGCAGACCTCAGGCGAGCTAACTTGCAAGGGGCAGACCTTTTTGGAGGTAACTTGCAAGGGGCAGACCTCATTGGAGCTAACCTGCAAGAGGCATACCTGTCTAACGCTAACCTACAACGGGCAGCTCTCACGGGAGCTAACCTGCAAGAGGCAGCTCTCAGGGGAGCTAACCTACAAGAGACATACCTCAATAACGCTAATCTGCAAGAGGCAAACTTGAGTGAGACCAACCTGCAAGGGGCAGACTTAGATGAAGCCAACCTGCGAGGAGTATACCTCAGGTCAGCCGAAAACCTAGAATACGAGCAAATCGAAAGAGCATTTGGAGATAGCAAAACTGTATTGCCGGACAATGTGGAAAGACCTGCACATTGGACGCAAGCTGGGGGAAAGACGGATGCGATCGCCCCAATATAGAACCCATTTTAGATCTAATTCCTGAAACTAAAAGCCTTGCAGCTAGCTGGTTTTATCCCGGTTCTTGCAAAAAACAGTCGAGTTTAAGCAGGCTCTATCATTGATCGCAAAGTAACGGCTTACTTCAAAGCCTTGCACCCCAGCAAAAGATGTCAAATGGGTTCTATACAAGAGGGCAATCGAATTTAGCTGAACTACGAGCTAAGTTACAAATTTTATAGATCGATCGTCAGGATTTTTTTCTTGCTTTTTTTGTCGCTCAACACGACTGTATTGTAGGGTGATGTATCCGTTTCCGGCGGAATTGGCAGCCAAAAACTGGGGTTTTTATGATCGAGTTCGCCTAAATCAATGCTTTTCTTTATATCGCCATCTGTTGCCAGATAAGCGGTAAGTTCGCCTTTATAATCTTCAATTAAAAAGTCGCTAAATAAAACGACTTGCCCACCCTCAGGATGTATACCAAGGATGACCTGACCGCTGAAAGTTACGCCTTTTCGTTCTTCATCAACCGTTGCCATGATGATTTCCGAGGGGTCTTGACCGGACATATCTGCCATAAACTTTTTTCTCTTGCGAATTCTCAACAATTGAAAATGATTTTACAAGAGCGCTATGGGCGATCGCAAAACTCTCAGGACGTATTTCTGCATCGGTCTTGCAAATGTATAGCCAAGTTACTTCGGGTTTAACGCCTAATTGGAAGATTGAGTAGGGATGAGTAGAGGCTGAAAGCGATCGCGAAGCGTTGCTGCTATAAGAGATCGCATCGCAGAAACCTGATAGAGAGGAGACGCTCTTGAAGTTTCCGGATTCTGTTCTAGCAACCTACGAGAGCCACGGGAAGGGGTAGGCAGGAACACCAAGGTCAAATGCTTGTAGGTCATTTTCAAGGGGTCAGGAAGCGATCGCCTAAACAGCATCCCAGCACAAGAGGGTAGTACAGAGATAAGCTTTGCTATGCCTATACAAGAGGGTCTAAAGTATTTATGTACAAGAGGACAAGGCAGGGATAAGCTGACCATGCATACACAAGAGGATAATGCAGGGATAGAGAGGCTTAGAACCCATTTGACATCTTTTGCTGGGGTGCAAGGCTTTGAAGTAAGCCGTTACTTTGCGATCAATGATAGAGCCTGCTTAAACTCGACTGTTTTTTGTAAGAACCGGGATAAAACCAGCTAGCTGCAAGGCTTTTAGTTTCAGGAATAGATCTCAAATGGGTTCTATAATGCTTGTCATTTGAATCAAATACAGAACCTAATCCCCTACCCTAAAAAGCAATCAGAAAAGCCCCTTTCCTTGTAGAAGAAAGGTTGGGAAGAGGTCACAATGTACTGCACCTAATTACAAACCCCAATATTTCCAATTTCTTAGCCCACACAGGCGGACTTTATTTGTGTAGCCTCAGCCTTCTAGGTGCGGGCACTATCAAGTAGGATTTAATCAACCAAATGTTGATCCATCCCAACCCCACATTGAACCCTTCGCATCAGCAAACTCAATGTAAATCCGGTTTGTAGATACACCAAGTTTTTCATTAATTTGCTGGCAAAAATCTTGGCTCATTGCCTTTGTTTGCGACGGACTCATGCTACCGACACTTTTAATTTCGACGTAGCAGACGGGATCGAGAGTTCCGCCAAATGTCATCGCCACACTCGGCTCAAAAGCTGTCATCACATAAGATTCCGGTTTGCCTGTATGCTTCGCTAATTTAGCAGAAAGACTTTTCAGCAGACCCTCAACAGTACCCCGATCGGGAGAATCAACAGAAGTTTGAACTTTGATTAGCGGCATAATCTTTTACTCTAATTCCTTTTAAAAGGGATTAGGTAATGGGTAATCGTTATTAGTCATTCGTTATTAGTCCTTTGCTACTAACCAATTACCAATTACCAATTACCAATTACCAATTACCCACCATATTGCCAAGGGGTATTTTCGAGTAAAAGCGGTTTACCCTCCCGGTGGACGCCAGCAGCGATCGCTTCCCCGACATAAACCGTATGATCGCCGTGTTCCACAGCACCGACAACCTTACACTCCACATAACCAAGGGAATCGGAGATGATGGGACAGCCGGTTTCTTGTCCTAGATAAAATTCCACATCTTCAAATTTATTACCGACGCGGCGCTGCGGCTTGAAGAATTTTTCCGCTAAGTCTTGCTGTCCCTCATCCAGGAAACTAAGCGCAAAAACGCCACTGGCTTTGATCATGGCGTGGGATTTAGAATCCTGCTTAACGCAATTCACAACCAGCGGTGGCTTAAACGAGCCTTGCATCACCCAGCTGGATGTGAAGCCGTTAACTTCTTCGCCATCTTTGACACCGCAGATATAGAGTCCGTGAGGAATCTTACGCAGAATAGTTTTTTTGGCTTGTTCGTCTAGCAAAGTTTTACCTGACAGCTACTGATACATCGCTTAGTTTATCAATGTCTTGGGAAGAAACATCAATCTGGAGATAGTTCCATAGGGGCATGACATTGCACAGCGGTTTCAAATTAAGATTTGGTGGTTGAAACCGCAGCTATACAGACAAAACCTGCCTAGCCTTCGGCACGCTTCGCTAACGCAGGTTCAAGAATGATTTTTCCTTAGTCCGCGAAGGCGGACTTCGTTTGTATAGCCGCGATTTCCAATCGCCAGGGCTTAAGTAGACTTAAAAGCAACCGAAGCGCAGAATGAGCGATCGCTTCTTAAGCAACCCCGTACTTCTTAAACCAAGCTTGTAGGCGTTTCCAGCCGTCTTCTGCTTCCTCTTTGCGGTAGCTGGGGCGGTAGTCGGCAAAAAAACCGTGGGGGGTGTCCGGATAAAGGATAATTTCCGAAGCATTGTCTGTTGCTTTCAGCGCCTCTTGCATCTTCTCGACTGTTTCGTTCGGAATGCCGGTATCGCTGCCGCCGTAGAGTCCCAGTACGGGCGCTTTCAGCTGATCAACTAGGTCGAGAGGATATTTGGGAATGAGGGGCAAAGACTCGCCTACTAAGCGCCCGTACCAGGCAACGCCAGCGTTTAGCGTAGGATTATGTGCCGCATACAGCCAAACGATTCGCCCACCCCAACAAAAGCCTGTAATTCCCAGTTTATCGGTGTTTCCCTTACTAGACTTGGCTGCCCAAGCAACCGTTGCATCCAAATCTGACATGACTTGGGCATCGGGGACTTTAGAAACTACTTTGGTGATAATTTCTTGAATATCGCTCATCCGGGAAACATCGCCTTGACGCGCATAGAGTTCCGGCGCGATCGCTAAATAACCTAGTTTTGCAAAGCGGCGACAGATATCTTGCAAATGTTCGTGGACGCCAAAGATTTCCTGCACAACTAGCACGACGGGGAAATTCTTACCCCTGGCAGGCATCGCCCGATAAGCGGGGATGGCTCCATCTTCTACGGGTATCTTCACTTCACCCGCCACCAAGCCTTTCTTATCGGTAGTGATGACTTGGGCAGAAATGGGGCGAACTGCTACGGCAAACCCTGCCGCCAGCGTAGAGGCCATGATAAATTCGCGGCGCGTGAATTTCATCAGCAGTTTTCTCCAAAAAACTTCTTCAAGTCTAGATTGTGCATCAGTTGGGCGGGGATAACTGCCGATGTTCTCGGCAGCAGCCTTCAGCGCTAGGCTAACGCCTCGCTTCGCTAACGCGATCGCGCAATCATATCCCATACGCTTTGAATTGATGCTGACACCTATGAGGACTTACGCAATAACTCTCTAAAACTCTTATTCCTTCGCGTCCTTGGCGTCCTTGGCGGTTCGTTTTTCCATAACGAGAGCGTAAGTCCTGATCTATGTTAAACGGACTTCTCAAAGCCCTGCTTCTCCGCAGCAAAACCTTCCCCCTGGAAGAAGCCGCAGCCGATCAACTGTTACAAGCTGGATCGAGGTGAGTAAAAGCATTTTGCTCATTAGCGATCGCTAGCTGTAGGGACACATCAATCGCTTCTACTCAAATTCACAGTTTACCGGGAGGGGTGATGCCGCAATATTTTGGAAAACTGCCTACGACAGGGACATCTTGGTCAACAATTGGAACGCTAAAAACCATAGAACGCCACGATCGAGGAATCTACGGCGATTGTGAGAATTCGCGCCTTGCAATTAGCATCCTGGCACCGAACTTAGTCCGAGTGCGCTGGGCACCGAATGGGGAATTGATGCCGCGTCGTTCGTGGGCAGTGACCTTGGATGATGCAGAATGGTCAGTCGTCCCCTTCCAAGTTCGGGAGACTGACGCAGCAGTAGAAATTGAAACCGAGCAGATGCGGGTGTACATCCACCGCCAAGGGTGCCGGATCGAGTGTTTTGATAAAAGTGGACGACCCTTCGCGCATGATACTGGAATGGGAATGGCTGGACGCATGGGTGCGATCGCTGCCTGGAAGCGCATCGAAGCCGATGAACATTTCTACGGTTTTGGCGAACGCACCAAGCTACTCGACAAACTCAGCGAAGTTCAAACGAATTGGACAGTTGACGCTTTGGATTACAGTTCATTTACCGATGAAATGTACCAGGCGATTCCATTTTTTATAGCGCTGCGTCCAGAACTCGCCTACGGTATCTTCTTTAACACTACTTTTTGGAGCCAGTTCGACATTGGTGCGGAACAACCGGGCGTCTATCGGATGGAAACGCGGGGCGATGAACTGGATTATTACATCATTTACGGTCCCGAACCGGCGCAAATTCTTAGCACCTACACCCAGCTAACAGGTCGGATGCAACTTCCGCCGAAATGGTCGCTTGGTTATCACCAATGCCGTTGGAGTTACGAATCTGAGGAGGTGGTGCGAGAACTTGCCCAGGAATTCCGCAACCGTCGCATCCCTTGCGATGTGATTCATCTCGATATTGACTACATGAAGGGCTACCGGGTGTTTACCTGGAGTCCCAAACGGTTCCCCGATCCTGCCCAATTGGTCAATGACTTGGCGCAGGATGGCTTCAAGACGGTAACAATTATCGATCCAGGCGTCAAGTACGAGCCGGAAGCCGATTACCACGTCTTCGACCAAGGGATAGAAAATGACTATTTTATCCGTAAGGCAGAGGGTGAGCTATTCCACGGCTACGTTTGGCCTGATAAAGCGGTATTTCCCGATTTTCTGCGTCCGGAAGTGCGCCAGTGGTGGGGCGACTTGCACAAAAGCCTAACTGAAGTCGGCGTTGCGGGTATCTGGAACGATATGAACGAACCGGCGATAGACGATCGCCCCTTTGGCGATCCGGGAAATAAAATATCCTTCCCCCTAGATGCGCCCCAAGGTTCGCCAGAAGAACGCACCACCCATGCCGAAACGCACAACCTGTATGGGCAATCAATGGCTCAATCGGCTTGCGAAGGGCTGAAGCGGCTGCGTTCTACAGAGCGATCGTTTGTGCTGACACGCTCCGGTTTTGCCGGAATTCAGCGTTGGTCGTCGGTGTGGATGGGCGATAATCAATCGCTGTGGGAGTATCTGGAGATGTCCCTGCCGATGCTCTGCAATATGGGGCTATCCGGTGTGGCGTTTGTCGGTTCCGATATTGGCGGTTTTGCTGGCAACGCTACGGCGGAATTATTTGCCCGGTGGATGCAAGTGGGAATGCTTTACCCGTTGATGCGCGGTCACTCGGCAATGAGTACGGCAAGACACGAACCTTGGGTTTTTGGCGATCGCGTTGAAGCCATCTGCCGCGAATATATTAATCTCCGCTACCAGCTATTGCCCTATATCTACACACTTTTTTGGGAAGCTGCAACTACTGGCGCACCGATTTTACGTCCTTTACTCTATCATTTCCCCAACGACCCGAAAACCTATAAACTCTACGACCAAGTATTGCTCGGTTCTTCCCTAATGGCAGCACCTATCTATCGCCCAGGGGTGGAATACCGCGCAGTGTATCTTCCCGAAGGCACTTGGTACGACTGGTGGACAGGAGAACGTTACGAAGGCGCGACGCATATCTTAGCTCATGCACCGTTAGAGCGAATGCCGCTATATGTGCGTGCGGGAGCGATTATCCCCATGCAGCCTGTGATGCAATACACGGATGAGCGTCTCATTGACGAACTCACTCTCCGCATCTGGCCTGGAGAGGGCGAGTTTAGGCTCTATGAAGATGATGGGCATACGTTTGAATATCAAACGGGTACTTTTGCCACTACAACTTACCGCGTTGATTCCCAAGGGCAACAAACGGTGGTTGAAATTCCAGCGCGAGAGGGCAATTGGACGCCACCCAGCCGCGAAACTATCGTGCAGCTAGTGGGTGTTGGCGAACAGCGTTTTGTTGACGATAGTACGGCGCGTCAACTGACTTTTTAAATTGGCTTGATAGAACCTCACCCCCAGACCCTCGACCTTCACGGAGAGGGGAGCCGGAGTGAGGAGGTGCTTCTAATGGGAGGCGCGATCAACCAGATTTAATTTCAATCCTTAACGGTCAGCGATTTGCTCTTGAGGGTGAATCGCTTTTTTTGGCATCCTTTACTTTCCATCAGAGCGATCGCTGATGCCCCTATCTGCAATCTTCTCGCTCAACCCTATTTTGTAAAAAAGAAATATCTCTATAGACAGATGCCAGAATTTTATTAAACCTTAAATCCACATAAAGTTTAACCAGAGAATTTTATTTTAGCTGTAAATTTAATTCTGATAGATGTTGAGAACTTCTATAAATTATTACTAAAGAACTGCCCAACTTTACAAAATCAACACGTCAGAAATGTCTAAACGATGTTAAATGCCTGTGCAAACCTCCCGCATTTGCATAAGTTCACAATGGGGATCAAAGCTAGATAGACTCATATTCCTAAAGAATGATTCATATAAATCATTCAATTGATTATGGATAATTATCAAAAAGGTTGCCATAATAGTCTAGAAAGGTAAATTGATTTTTCACTCATTGCATGTAGCTAAATTGTTACTTTAGCTACACTTTTACCGGATGGTATCGGGGTCAAATCTAGCAATTCTCTTGTTTTAAAAAACTTACTGACATGAAAACTTTAACAATGCAGCTCGTCCAAGCAATTCGCTGTCCTAACTGTGGCAGTCCGGGTGAACGGCATTACATTTCTAGCAGCCAGCTAACGCGGACACAATGCCGTACTTGTGACTACTTGATGGTGACTTGTTCTCGAACCGGGAGAGTAATCGAAGCATACGCACCCGGTCTTGATGCAAGTCGTCTGTAGAAGCAATCCTCAAAGAATTGCTTTTACTGAATTATTTAGAAGCTCGAAGTTGTCCGCAAGCAGCATTGGCTTCTAAACCACGAGAGTAGCGAACGCTAACAGCAATATGCTGTTTTTTCAGAGCTGCTACAAAAGCTTGAATCCGAGTAGAATCCGGACGCTGATAGTCAGCATCGTGGATAGGATTGTAGGGAATTAAATTGACGTGAGTTTGGAATCCCCGCAGGCGGGATGCAAGTTCATTCGCGTGTTGGGGAAGATCGTTCACACCCGCAAGCAGGACGTATTCAAATGTCAATCTGCGACCTGTTAATTGAACATATTCCCGACATTCTGCTAACAAATCTTCCAGGGGATATCGCTGAGCCGTAGGGATAAGTTTTTCCCGAAGTGCCTGATTGGGTGCGTGGAGGCTAACTGCGAGGGTGATTTGCAAGTGATGTTTCGCTAAATCGAGGATGCGATCGCGTACTCCCACGGTGGAGAGTGTCATCGAACGCTGTCCGATTCCCACATCTTTATTTAGTATCTCCAGCGCTCCCAGAACATTTACCGTATTCAGTAAAGGTTCGCCCATCCCCATAAATACAATATGGCTGACTCGTCGCTTGAAGTCTTCCTGAACCGTTAACACCTGATCGACGATTTCATGACGTGCGAGATTGCGGGTAAAACCGCCCTTCCCCGTAGCGCAGAAGTCGCAAGCCATCGGACAACCCACTTGTGAAGACACGCACACCGTGAGGCGCTTTTCTGTGGGAATGCCGACTGTTTCGATAATTTGACCATCTGCCAACCGCAGCAGATACTTCACCGTGTCATCTGGAGCGACAGAACGATGATGTATCGTAGAGCGTCCAATGGGGACATCTGCTACTTGGTCGCGCCACTGCTTAGAAAATACAGTAATTTCAGAAAGCGATCGCGCTCCTTTTTCATAAATCCACTGATGCAGTTGCTGTCCCCGATAAGCCGGTTGTCCTTGAGCAAGCACCCATTGGGTTAATTCAGCTAAATTTGCCCCTAAAAGAGGAGGAATCGTTCTGGCTGGGTTTTTATTCGTTACCCCCTGTTTAGCAACGGGAGCAGTTTCATCAAACTGATTTTGATGCTGACTGTCTGTAGAAGACTGAACCTGAGAGCGGGACGTAGCAGACATAAATAATCAAAAGTTTTCGCTAGGATCTCTATCCTAGAACCTCTCGATCGACGCTGGGGTTCACTTTATAAGTTTGCCCGATCGGAATCTCAATTTGAAACTCTGCACCTTCCCCAGGTCGAGATAGACACTTCATCTTTCCGCCATGCTTTTCTACAACAATTTGATAGCTAATCGATAAACCCAGTCCAGTGCCTTGACCGACTGGTTTTGTTGTAAAGAACGGGTCAAACAGTTGCCCTAGGACACTTGCACTCATCCCCGGCCCATTATCTTTAATCCCGATTCTCACCCAATTCTTGTCTAAAAGTTGGGTAGAAATTGTTAAAGTGCTGGGTTTCTTTTTAATTTCTTCTGAGCTTCGCGCTTTATCTTGCTCCTGCAAAGCATCAATCGAATTATTCAAGATATTCATAAATACCTGATTCATTTGTCCGGCATAACATTCCACCAGCGGCAAGTTGCCATATTGCTTGATAACCTGAATCGGCGGAAACTCTGGTTTATGCTTGAGGCGATTGTGCAAAATCACGAGGGTACTATCGATTCCCTCATGAATGTTGACAGGTTTCATCTCGGCTTCATCTAACCGAGAAAAGTTACGCAAAGTCAGAACAATCTCCCGAATGCGGTTTGCCCCTACTTTCATCGAAGACAAAGTTTTCGGCAAATCCTCAATTAGAAAATCAAGATCAATCTCTTCAACCAAGCCTTGAATGTTTGGATCAGTGTAGGAATAACCCTGCTGGTAAAAGTTAACTAAACCGAGAAGATCCTGAGTGTAGTTACCCACATGGGTCAGATTTCCGTAGATGAAGTTGACAGGGTTATTAATCTCATGGGCAACACCCGCAACGAGTTGACCGAGGCTAGACATTTTCTCAGTTTGAATCAATTGAGCTTGGGTTTGCCGGAGGTCTCGCAGGGTTTGTTCTAGAGCGATCGCTTGCTTTCTAGCAGTCTCTTCCGATTGCTGCAATGTTTCTTCTGAGAGCTTGCGCTCCGTGATGTCGCGTAGGATGACAATATATTCTTGAAGTTGGCGATTTGAGCGGTGGGAAAGCGTCACCTCAATCGTGCGTAAGCTTGTTTCATCCTGCCGGAATGTCTGTTCGCTGCGACTTTGCCAAATCTCAGGCGACCCAGCTAACCCAGAGAGGAAATCGTTGAGGCGACGCCCAATCAGCTGATGAGCGTCCATCTCGAAAAGGGCAACAGCGGCTGGGTTGGCTTGACGAATCGCGCCGCTCTCATCCAAAACGAGAATGGTATCCGGAACCGTGTCTAGGGCAGTGATAAAAAGATTTTCCGCGTGTTCCCGTGCTTCAGCGATCGCAGCCACTTGAGGCAAGCTAGTCCAGCAGGCAACTGCGATCGCTACAAAAGCGAGCGTCATCAGCAAAATGACTAAAAGATTGTTACTGGCATTCCCAGAAATCTGCCCAATCCCGTTCCGAAGCACCCAGGCGATCGCCGTCGCACTACAAACCAATAGAATCAGGACGATCACCTGAAAGGCAACAAAATCTTTGGCCTGAAAGCTTTTCACCCGGTAACGCTCAATCCACCAGGCTGGGTGGAAAGGCTCAAATGCGATCCGACGAATCGCTGCATCACAAGCCAAAACAGCGATCGGAGACAGCAGCCCAACTAGCACATCTTGCCAGCTCCAACTTAAACCCCCCACTACCAGAACAACCGCCTCAAGGGCGAAGAAGCCCAGCGACCACCAAGGCCAGCGCACTTCGGGTTTGCCTCGCTGCAACCACAAGCCCAGCTGGATTGACATAATGGCGACAAGATAGCCAGTACCCGTTACTACCACAATTCGAGAAATATCTCCCCAAAGCAAATAGATCAAGCTGATGCCAAGGGAAAATATTAGGGCAGGTTGCAGAACGCCTTGCCGGGAGACGACCGCGAAGACGGGTGAAAGGTGTCCGTCTAGGGCAAGTTGGTACAAAATGCGGGGAGAATTAGAAACCGCAGTCGCGCAAGCGAGAAGGCAGCTAGAGACGATCAGGAGGGTCACGATTAAGGAAGCTGACTCGCCCCAGAAGGGCTTTGCTGCTGTGAAAAAGTTCAAGAACGTGTCTTCGCCCAAGTCTGGTACAGTTGCCAAGCGCATGAGTACCCAAGAACCGCCCAGAATGACCGGCGGCATTAGCCAAGCTGCCAAGCTGAGAAATCGCAGCGTTTCTCCAGGGCGTCGGCTGTCGGCGACAAATGCGGAGGCTGTCTCGCAGGCGTAGGCAATGTAGATTGCGAAAAAAGACCACTTTGCCCAATCCACAAAGTTTAAGGTTGACCAGGTGCTAGGAAAAAATCCGGGACTCGCGGGCGAGAAGGCTAACCATCCTAGACCTTGAAGACAAAACACCAATAAGAATCCGACTGCTGGAAGAATGAAAAACGTGTGCAAGATTGCTAAAGCTCGCGTGCCGCTGAACGCGACAATATAAGCAATCAGCGTGAATCCAACTTTCAGAGCCGTTTCCGGACAATCAATCCCTAAAGGTTCTAGATTAGTCTTGATGAGATTCGTGAGGATAATTGGGTTGATTGGCAGATATCCTGCCCAGCCGATGAAGTACGCGATCGCCGCATAACGAGCTAGACCGGGATAGTTTTTGAGTAACTTAGTCGTGTAATTTGGAGTTCCTCCCGATATTTCAGGCCAGTGTTCCCCTAAGCGTTTCACTTGCAGGTTCAGCAGCATCCCCACAATCGCTGCGGGCAACCACACAAAGATGGCAGATGAGCCTAATGCTGCATGAATTAGCGGGGCTGTGCCAATCCAGGCTAGATGACCTGTGAACCCAAAACCCCAAGTTTCTAAGGCACTCAGGCTGCGCGGCAGGTGCATAGATGAACGCTGATTTAGGCGCAGATTACGATTTTTAACGATAGGATTTTGAGTAATTCGGTCTTCAGTCATCTCTGTTCGATCTCAGCGTGATGGTTCCGCGAATGCTGCCATCACGGTCGTATATAAGTACAGTTGCAATATCAATATCTATCTATCGGATCGGTACTCGCTACCGCTATTTGTCTTAATCTTGCTGCTTGCGATCGTGAAACTTGTTTGCTGGCACAATTTGACAATTTTTGCAAGGGTCAGCAGTAATTTGATTGATTGAATGTTGATTGCCCTTTGAAAGGGGTGTCAGCGTGTCCAGATTTCCAGGGAACTGAGACCAGGGGACTGAGAATTGGCTAGAGGCGTGTGAGCGATCGCGATCTAGCTGCTGCTATGCAAGACTTGAATCAAGCATTCGATAAACTATGAAGTGCTAGCAGCGAGTCTTGTCCGGGCTACGCTGGAACTCAATCAAAGCCGATGCTTCTTGATATTTCCTCTCTGCCTTTGGCATTTGAATTTACCTCTCCAGGCCCAATCCTCATTGAGCTGGGACCGTTTACCATTCGCTGGTACGGTCTATTAATTGCCTCAGCCGTATTAATTGGCGTCACCCTTTCTCGATATCTGGCGTCCCGCCGTCACATCAACCCAGATATACCGGGCGATTTCGCACTCTGGCTAGTTGTAGCGGCGATTCCCAGTGCCCGACTCTACTATGTTTTGTTTGAGTGGGAACAATACGCCCAAAGACCGGGTGACATCATTGCCATCTGGAAAGGAGGCATTGCCATTCATGGGGCGATCATCGGTGGCACTTTGGCAGCTTTGATTTTTGCCCGAATCCAAAAAATCTCTTTTTGGCAACTTGCCGATTTAGTCGCGCCCTCTGTCATTTTGGGTCAAGCCATCGGGCGTTGGGGCAATTTCTTCAATTCTGAAGCCTTCGGGGCACCTACCGATTTGCCTTGGAAACTGTTGATTCCGGTCGAGAACCGTCCGCCCGATTACCAAAATTTTGCCTACTTCCATCCCACCTTTCTCTATGAATCTCTTTGGAATTTAATGGTGTTTGGGTTGCTGATGACCTTGTTTTTTCGGGATTTGAAGAGACCACGTCTCAAGGCAGGTACGCTGTTTTTGGTTTACATGGTGGCTTATAGCGCCGGTCGCGTTTGGATTGAGGGGTTACGCACCGATAGCTTGATGCTGGGGCCGTTGCGAATGGCACAAGCGATCAGTTTGCTGGGAATGGCGTTGGGATTGGCGGGTCTGGCTTGGGTTTATTTGTTGCGTCGTTCTCTGCCAGATGTCGTGTCAGCCTCTAGTCATGAGAATGCTTCCAGCGAGAATGCCCAACGATGAATCATCCCATTTCACGGGGGTGAGATTACACCTCAGATGCCTCAACCGTCTTTCCGATCGGGCTTTGAGAGTTGAAGTGTCGCGTTAATCAAGTGAATTGGTAGAAAAAGCCAGGTTTCAGGAGAAATTATTCCCAAAAAAATCCCAAAAAAAATGCTCTAGAGTCAAACTCTAGAGCAAAACCAGGGTGCATCTACCATTCCTTAATTACCGGGGAAGTGGAACGAATCCGGAAAGTGTCCGTAATCAATTTAATTTTTTTGACTCGGTAGGCGCAGATAGGTACCGCTGTACGGGAATCAGAAGCAATCTGCAATTTTGTCAAAATTGCAGAACGATCAACAGATGACTGATAAGTTACACACTCTAGAAGAGGTTTGTCTGAATTGGCGACTAAATTTATTGGCGAATCATTGTCTCCCCTGGCACCAGCCGTTTACATTGTCGGTGCAGGGCCGGGAGATCCAGATTTATTGACGGTTAAGGCGCAGAAACTACTCGCGGTTGCGGATGTAATCTTATTTGCCGATTCTCTGGTGCCGGTGCAAATTTTGCAGGGGGTGCGTGCGGATGCGGAAATTATTCGCACCGGGAATAAAACCCTCGAAGAAATTCTGCCAGTGATGATTGAACGAGTGCGATCGCATAAATCTGTGATCCGCCTCCACTCTGGCGACCCCAGCCTCTACGGTGCTGTCTTTGAGCAAATGCAAGCCTTGGCAGAGGCTGACATTCCTTTTGAAATTGTCCCCGGCATCAGTGCTTTCCAGGCAGCCGCCGCCAAGCTCAAAGTTGAGCTAACGGTGCCAGGACTGGTGCAGACGATTATCCTCACCCGGATTAGCGGACGCGCTTCAGCGGTGCCGGAACGAGAAGAATTAGCCTCCCTAGCAGCGCATCAGGCAAGTTTATGCCTTTATCTAGCGGCGCGTCACGTCGAAGACGCGCAAGCGAAACTGATGCAGCACTACCCCGCCGATACACCTGTGGCGATTTGCTTTCGAGTCGGTTGGCCTGATGAGAAAATCTTCCTGGTTCCTTTGGATCAAATGGCAACTGTGACGCAGCAGGAAAATTTGATTCGGACGACGCTTTATGTGATTAGTCCCGCCTTGGGGACGGTGGAAAATACGCCAGAGTCTTTGGCGACAGCGAAACGTCGTTCGCGTCTGTACGATCCTGAACATACTCATCTGTTTCGCCAGAAATCCACGAACCTCTCCCCCAACTCCTCCTTATAAGGGTAAGTTTTGAATATTTAACGCTCCCAAATCGTCAAAAACCTACACCTGTAGGGAAGAAGTTTCCCGGTGCAAAATGTAAGGTGAGAAAAGTCTGATTGGTAACAGCACCCAATGCAGATGAAGCGTTAATAACCAGATAATAATCGAGGCAATTTTGTAAACTATGCTTTCGCAAATCGTGCGCCCAATGGTTCGCACTCAAATCCGGTTACTCGCTAGCTGTCAGGCAACTCGTTCCACACTGATTGGGACGATTGCCCAGTGGCTGGGCTTTCTCGGTGTACGTGCCCAAGTTACGCACCTCAACGCTGGTTCAGACCAAAAAATTAGCATTTCTCTGACGGTAGACCAACCCGAAGGGTGCGACAAACAAGACTGGCAGCAAATTGTCAGCAACCTTAATCAAGAAACTGTCGATACCGACCCAAAAGAGCATTCCCAGCCTCAGCTAACGCCTCAGCAACAAAGTAAGCTACAGCGGTTGCTGGCTTATTTGATTCAGGCGGCGGAACCGGAAGTCAGGATTAGCTGGGAGGTTTGGTCTCGTCAGCTTCAGGCACTCGGTTTAGAAGAACCCATGCTGCTCGGTGTCAGATCGGCATTGAAAGTGCCCCAGTCGCTTGAGCAATTGATGGAAGGACTCGATCCAGACATCGCAGCGATCGCACTTCCCAAAGCGGTCAGCATTGCCTTGCTCGATCGCCGGGTCAATGCCTCGGAAGACAAGGCTTTGACAGCACTTTTGCAGCTAATGAAGCCACGCAACGAGGGTTAGTTTTATTCACCCTCCATCACCAAGGCGATTTTACCTGTAATCGATCCGGCTTCCAACAGTTGGTGGGCGGCGGCGGCGGCTTCTAGAGGGAAAGTTTTAGCCAGGTGAATTTTCAGCGAACCTTCATCAATCCAGGTTGCACACTGTTCTAAAATTTCTGCGTGATGCTGTTGAGCTTCCAGAAGTCCTTGCAATGCAGGGGTTAGCATCAATTCAAAGCTAATCCGGAGATTGCGCGATCGCGCAATCTTCCAATTAGAGTAAGCGGGGTCTGGCTCCAGAATCGTCACCAGATCGCTATAAACTCGCACGGCGGGGAACGTTTTATAGAAGGTTTCTCCGCCCACCGTATCAAAGGCTAAGTCTACGCCCTCTCCTCCAGTCCAATCTAGAACCGCCTGTACAAAGTCAGTTTGCTGATAAAAAATTACCTCATCGGCACCTAATTCGCGGACAAAATCAGCCTTGTCCTGAGAACTAACGGTGGTACAAACTTCCGCACCTTTCAGCTTCGCCAGTTGAATGGCGACGTGACCGACACCGCCAGCACCCGCGTGAATCAGCACCCGTTCCTTGGGTTCTAGCCGCCCCCGTTCAAATAAGGCTTCCCAAGCGGTAATCAGAACTAGAGGGGCAGCGGCGGCTTCTGCAAAGCTTATAGAGGCGGGTTTCTTGGCAACAAATCGCTCATCGACAACCGCCATTTGAGCATAATTTCCCAGCTTTGCCCCCAGTCCACCCGCGCAGAAATACACTTCGTCGCCAACCTTAAACCGCTGGACGCCAGAACCGACTGCTTCCACGACTCCCGCCCCATCACAGCCTAAAATAGCGGGCATTTGGTCTGGGTAGAAGGTGCCCCGCTGCCGCAATTTGGTGTCAATCGGGTTGATTCCCGCCGCCCGAAGACGGACTAGGATTTCTGTGTCTTGTTCAATCGTCGGGTTTGGGACTTCCTGAAGTTGCAAGACTTCCGGTGCGCCAGATGCTGTCATCAAAACTGCTTTCATCAGGTCGTTCTTGTTGCTAAGCCAAGGGTCTTTTATTGAGAACTCTACCGCAAGTCTGGGTTCCTAGCGTCACATTGCGATCGCATCTTTTACCAGAAATTTTGCATCATAGTTAAAGTAGCCCTTGCAACATTTCTTTGCAAAAGGTTGCCGCCAGTAAGGTGAAAGCGTGGAGGGAGCGCGGTGATGGACGAAGCCCCAAAAAAGATAGAAGTTAATGAATTAGATGAATTAGATGAAACCTGGGACGGTGACGAAGAATCCTCCGACGACGGCTGGAAGCGGAGCCGCAAAAAAAAAGGTCTGTCTGGTTGGAAGGGTGTGGCGCTTGGCTTAGGGCTTGGCATCGCCCTCACCGCAGGCGGAATGAAACTGCTTTCACAGCCTAAGACTGCGAAGAAGCCAGATGCCACGCAACAGGCAGCACCACCCAGCCAAAGTGTCACCGCAACTGTCGCCCAATCCGCCGAAGTTGCCCGCACTCTGACAACCAGCGGCACAGTAGAAGCCCGCGAACTCATCCCCGTTTTGTCCCAGACAACCGGCTTACAAATCCAGAGAGTTCTGGTGGACGAGGGACAAACCGTGGAAGCTGGACAGGTAATGGCAGTTCTGGATAATTCCGTCCTACAAGCGCAACTCGATCGGGGGAAGGCACAGCTAGAATCAAGCCAAGCCGCTGTCCGGCAAAGACAAGCTGCCTTAGCGCAAAGCCGTGCCACCCTGGCAGAAGCCCAACGGAACCTCCAGCGTTATCAGCAACTGGCTCAGGCAGGGGCGATTAGTCGTCAAGAGCTAGATGCTCGCGCCACCACTGCCGCAACCGCTAGAGAAGAGGTTCGCCTTGCCCAAGCGAATATCAATAGTGCCGAAGCCGAGGTCAGGAGCAGTGCGGCAAATCTGCAACAACTGCAAACTCAGCTAGGGCAAACCCAGGTTCGCGCTCCGGCTAGCGGCATTGTTACCAGACCAAAAGTAGATGATGAAATTCAGCAAATAGCCCGGATTGGGGATGTCACTTCTGGCAGTAAACCGCTCTTTTCGATCATCCGCAACGGACAACTGGAACTGGAGGCACAACTTCCTGCTATCCAACTGCCGCAAGTGCGGGTTGGGGCACCCGCCACGATCACCTCGGATAACGATAGCCGGGTTCGCTTGCAGGGGCGAGTTAGAGAAATTGCGCCCCTCGTGAACGCACAAAGGCGTGAAGCAACCGTAACGATTGACCTGCCGCAACCTTCAAGTGGGGAAAGCTTGTCCCTACGACCGGGGATGTTTGCCCGTGCCGCAATTACGACTACTACGACAACTGGGGTAACGGTGCCTGCCAAGGCGGTACTCCCTCAGCCGGATGGTAGTGCAATTGTATTCCTGCTATCGGGTGAAGACACGGTTCAAGCTCGGAAGGTAGAACTAGGAGAAGTGGCGAGCGGGGACACAAGGGAGATTAAGAGCGGGTTAAAACCAGGCGATCGCGTCGTCGTCGCGGGTGCCGGATATCTCAAAGAAGGCGACAAAGTTCGAGTCGTCGATAGTCAATAGCCAATGGCTAATCGCGAAGGATAATCAGCGATTAGCCACGAGCAATCAGCAATCTTTTAATCTTTTAATTCGCCTTTTATGAACATTTCCGGCTGGTCAATTCGCAAACCCGTCCCTACCCTGGTCTTATTTTTGATTTTGACCGTGGTAGGTTGGTTTTCTTTTACAGGTTTGGGCATTGATATCAACCCAAATATCGATCTACCAACGGTTTCTATTACCGTCACCCAGGCGGGGGCGGGACCAGCGGAACTGGAATCTCAGGTGACGAAACCGATTGAAGATGCTGTAGCGGGTCTGGGAAATATAGACCAATTAAATTCAACAGTTAACGACGGCGTCTCTACCACCGTCGTTAATTTTGTATTGGGGACAGATAGCGATCGCGCGACGAATGATGTCCGCAATGCGGTCGCCCAAATTCGCCAAAGTTTACCCGCAGACATCAACGAACCGATCGTGCAACGGCTAGAGTTCTCCGGTGGGCCGATTATGAACTACGCCGTCATTTCTAAGCAAAAATCGGTAGAAGAATTAAGTAATCTAGTTGACGAAACGATTAGCCGCGCCCTGCTGTCGGTGGAGGGAGTCGCTCAAATCAAGCGGGTTGGCGGTGTTGACCGCGAAATTCGCGTCAATCTCGATCCCGATCGTCTGAAAGCTCTAGGCATTACAGCGACTCAAGTCAACGACCAAATCCGCGCCCTCAACGTCAATTTACCCGGCGGACGAGCGGAGTTAGGCGGGAGCGAACAAAGCATTCGTACCTT
The DNA here is from genome assembly GCF_039961855.1 of Trichocoleus sp. Lan. Taxonomy (NCBI): domain Bacteria; kingdom Bacillati; phylum Cyanobacteriota; class Cyanophyceae; order Leptolyngbyales; family Trichocoleusaceae; genus Trichocoleus; species Trichocoleus sp. Lan. The sequence continues at coordinate 60,188 of NZ_JAMPKA010000027.1, forward strand.
AGGCAGTGCGCCGAATGTCCAGGCGTTGCAAAACTATGAGATTATCCTTCCGGGCGGGGGTTCGGTGCCCTTATCCGCTTTGGGAGAAATCCGCGATGGCTCTTCTGACCCCCGGCAGGCGGCACTGCTGAATAATCAACCCGTGGTGTCTTTTTCCGTCTTGCGTAGCACTGGCAGCACTCTAGTGACGGTGGAAGAAGGGGTACGCCAGAAAGTAGAAGAACTGCAAAAAACCCTGGGGACGGATGTCCAGCTAAAACTCATCTTTACTCGCGCTGACTTTATCCGCGAATCCTACGATGGCACCATTGATGACTTGATCCAAGCGTCTCTGCTGGCAGTGCTGACGATTCTAATCTTTTTGCGGAACTGGCGTGCCACGTTGATTACTGCCGTGGCACTGCCGTTATCCATGCTGCCTACCTTTGCCGTGCAATATTTGCTGGGGTACACCCTCAACAACATGACTTTACTGGCATTGGCGCTGGCGGTGGGGAACTTGGTGGATGATGCCGTTGTTGAAATTGAGAATATGGATCGCCATATGGATATGGGCAAAACGCCCTTCCAAGCGGCTTTAGATTCTTCCGCGGAGGTGGGTTTGGCAGTGCTGGCGAGCGCGGCGACGATTATCGCGGTGTTTTTGCCAGTGGCGTTTATGGGTGGCATTCCGGGGCAGTTTTTCCAGCCGTTTGGGGTGACGGTTGCTGTCTCGACGATTTTCTCTACTCTGGTGGCGCGGACGATTACCCCGATGATGGGCGCTTATTTGCTCAAACCGAAGAAGACTTCACCCGCCAATCACGCACCCGGAAATGGGAACGGGAACGGCGCTAACAGCCGGAAAAAAAATCGATTTCAACCGTATCGCTTTGTGCTGAAGTGGGCTTTGCGGCATCGCCTGACAACGATGGTGATCGCTCTGGCATTTTTCCTGGGCAGTCTGGCGCTAGTCCCGTTTATTCCTAAAGGTTTATTTGATAACGGGGACATTGGTTTCTCGGAAGTTGCCGTGCAACTCCCTCCCGGTTCGACGCTGGAAGATACTAAAAAAGTTGTACAGCAGACAACTCGGTTAATTCAGCAAAGCCCAGCCGTTGAGAGTGTCTTGGCAACGACAGAAGTCAATACTGCCAATCTTTTTGTCAACCTGAAGCCGAAGGAACAACGAGAGGATCTTCCTCAGAAGGAGTTTGAGAAACAAATGCGCCAAGCGTTCTCCCAAGTGCCGGGAGCGCGGATTAGTTTCCAAAGCCAGGGAGCCGGAGGCACGAGCAAGGATTTATCCATTGTCCTCAAAAGTGAAAACCCTGAAGCTTTGAACTTGGCAGCGGATGCTCTGGAAAAGGAGATGAGAAGCGTTCCCGGTTTAGTGGAAGCAACATCTACTGCCAGTTTGGTGAAACCAGAAATCCTGATTATTCCCGATGCGGCACGAGCTGCGGATTTGGGAGTGACAGTGCAAGCGATCGCGCGTACTGCATCCCTTGCCACCATTGGCGACAATGAAGCGAATCTGGCTAAGTTTAACCTCCCCGATCGGCAAATTCCGATTCGAGTGCAGATAAATCCCGATGCACGGCAGGATATCGACACCCTCAAAAATCTTCAGGTGCCCACTCAAAACGGCAATCTGGTTCCCTTACTGTCGGTGGCAGATATCCGCTTTGGCAGCGGTCCGGCGCAAATCGATCGGTTTAATCGCGCTCGTCAGGTGTCGGTACAAGCAAATTTGCAAGGTCTTGCTCTAGGAGATGCGGTGCAAGCGGTGCAGCAGCTACCTGCTCTCAAAAATCTGCCCCCCGGAGTCGTGCAGGAATCCTCTGGGGATGCCGAGATTATGCAGGAGATTTTCGGTCGCTTTGGTTCGGCTATCGGACTGGCAATTATGTGTATCTATGCCATCCTGGTGCTGCTGTACAACAATTTCCTCCATCCCTTGACGATTATGGTGGCGTTGCCTCTTTCTTTAGGCGGCGCACTGTTGGGTTTAATGATTGCTCAAGAAGCGTTGGGGTTATATGCGCTAATTGGGATTGTCTTGCTGATGGGGATTGTGACGAAAAACTCCATCTTGCTGGTGGACTATACCTTGATTAACCAGGAGGAAGGAAAGTCACAGTATCAGGCGCTAATCGCTGCTGGGATGGATCGTCTGCGACCGATTTTGATGACTTCTCTGGCTACGATTGCGGGAACGATTCCCCTTGCCTTGGGAATTGGTGCGGGGGCTGAAGTCCGCGCTCCGATGGGAATTGCCCTGATGGGCGGCTTCACGACTTCCACTCTGCTAACGCTGGTGGTGGTGCCCGTGCTATTCACCTATGTGGACAACTTGCAGCGCTGGCTTGTGCAATTGCCGAAGCGCGGATTTGGCAGAAAACGGGGGCACAAAAATGGGGAGGTGCGTAAAACAAAGTCACAGGAAAAGCGATCGCTTCCCCCCACTCCCAACCCAGAACAAGATAAATTCCCAGTTGGTAAAAAGTAGTTAGAGTGCGTTTCACAACTAAAACCCCGTAAGTATCAACCTACGGGGTTTTATTTTATAGAAGCGATCTCTTGTGAAAACTAGATGGCAACAGAGCGATCGCTTCTTAGAGCTGGAAAACCCCTTATAACTCGATAGCCACAGCGTTTTATTTTGTAGGGGAGGCGATAGCGAAACTTCTTTGCCCAGCGCTTGATTTTTATAAGCCTAGGTTTCGACCTCTATAATTTTTCTTCCAATCCATTCTGCGATCGCAGGGACGATAGCGTTGCCAAGGAGTCTCCCTCTACGACCGTCCATCCGGGAGGAAACCCCATTAACTTTTCCCACTCTGTCCACGTCAAGTTTCTCGCCACAGAGAATTGGTCTGTCTGAATGACCTCCTTGATGTCCTCCAGTTTGGGCACGTAACGTGGGGCAGATGCTTTTTGCCAAGGTGTACCCGAAGCCGCCGCGACGTTGTACCACAAGCGGAGAGTCTGGGATAGTGCCTTCACAAACACTCGATCCAGTTTGCGTCCCCCTCGATTTTCGCGACGAAGAATCCCCAGACAATTCGCGGCTGTCAGTAAAGATTCGATAGGCACGTTTCGATCTAAAACTTGCGATAAAGAAGACTCGGTCTCTGTCGTGGGGTATGCCCGTATGGAGAGCGTTACACGATAGCCATCCCCCCAAATACCCATGCGTTTCGAGCGTGTCGATAACTGCCTCAAGAGCGGTTCCTTGCTCTGCCGAGAGCAAACCCGGCACATTTTCCAAGACCAACCACGCTGGGTGAACTTCTCCGACAAGTTCCATAAATTTGTAGAAGAGTCCGCTGCGTTGGCCTGTAAGTCCTTTTCTCTCTGTGTTGGCATTGCTGAGGTCTTGACAGGGCCATCCGGCACACCATAAGTCAGCGGTAGGGATAGTTGAAGGAACGAGGGTTGTGATGTCTTCATGAATCGGTACTTGAGGCCAGTGGCGTTTTAAGATTTTTTGGCAAAACGGGTCAATTTCGCATTGGAAAACAGCTTTCATTCCGGCTCTTTCAAAGCCTAGATCGAACCCTCCAATGCCCGCAAAGAACGAGGCAACCCTCAGCATTAACTCATCCCCAAAGGTTTCTTTACCTACATTGCTTCATTGATGCTGCTCAGGGCAACCTCTTTTTTAGACGATATTCGTCTACAACAGCAGACTGATTCAGGATAGCATCTTGATTCGGAGTTGCTTTCCCTAGGCTGGAATGGGCAATGCAAATATTAGCGGCCTAAGAATTAAACAGGCTCGTGAAAGACTGGATTGGGATCAAAGCGAGTTGGCTGCTGCACTGTCTGTGGATTTTCAGATAAAGCTCGATCAGTCTGATATTTCTGAGATAGAGCGACAAAAGCGTGGAGTCAAAGACTTTGAGCTAGATGCGATCGCTCGTTTATTGGGCGTAACTCCCGAATGGCTGCTGCGTGGAGAGGAAAAATCTCATGAATGAAGGGGAAGTTCCTAATGAAGCGCAACTACCTCAGTTACCCTCTCAAAACCCAGAGCAAACGTTTCAACAGGTTGAGCGTGAAGAATGGCTTAGAGATGCCTGTACTAGGTTTGTTACCACCAAGCCAGCCAATAGAAATTACTACAGACTGGTACTAGAAACATTATGGCCTCCTGGGCATGGCATACCAGGGCCAGTTGTTCCTTTATCGCGTTTACGTCGAGTGATAGATGATTTCAGAGGAGTAGGCGAACCCTATCAAGATGTACCCAGACGGATACGAGAGTTGCAAGGGGAAGAAGGCTTCTTGGGGATAGTTAGATTTGGTAGTGGAAAGACAACCAGGTATCAGTTAGTCAGCTTAGAAATCAGTGCTAAACGGGAACAGAGAGTAAAACTTAGTAACGATGTTTGGCAAAGAGTTCTGAGCAAATACCAAAATTGTTGTGCAGTTTGTGCTAGAAAACCCCCAATTGTAAGGCTCGATCAAGATCATAAAGTTCCGCGTCTTAGGGGCGGAGGTAATGAAGAGGATAACTGGCAACCTCTTTGTGCAGAGTGCAATAACTTTAAAAGTACTGCTTGTCGTGGCTGCCAGCTTAACTGTTTACAGTGTCCTTGGGCATTTCCTGAAAGTTTTTCTCCGATTAAAATGTTGTCAACAGATATTCAAAGAGTGAAGAAACTGGCTATCCGAAATGAAGTCAGTCCAGATACTTTATTAATCGAAATTATTGATAGGTACTTTGAAGACCAAAGTTAATTAGTTACGATTAAGGCTTTTTGCCTAATAATGTTCTGAGCGAGATCGCATTCCACGCACCAAAAGCGAGATCGCATCCTTCGCACCAAAAACGCGATCGCTACTGTAGTTGCGGTGAACCGAAGTAATCGGGCAGTTCTTCCAAAGTCCATTTCAGCAGCCGACAAAGTGCTTTCAAATCGCGGGGAGTAAGCTTTGGTTCATAAAGCCCTGTCTCCCAATTACTAACTGTCTGGACAGTCTTCCCCAGAGCTAATGCAATGTCTCTCTGCGTTAAGCCTAATTCTTCTCTCCGCCGCTTCAGAGGAGACTCCCGATCGTATTCTTGCTGTTGTTGGTCTTTGGTCATGTACTATAAAAGTTCTTATATAAAGATGATTGACAAACGAATTATAAGATTGCTTATATAAGATAGATGCAGAAGCGAACGAAGTCACTCAAAAGCCACCATCTGGCTCAGTCGTCTTCAGAGCTTCACAAGATGCCTGCCCTAACTTTAGTTTCTTACATAACTGTCACGCGATCGCATGATCGCTATCTTTGGCTGGGTTTGTTAGGGACAGCCTTGTAAATATCCATTCAAAACCTATAACTAAGTAACTCGCAGCCATGACTGGGAGAGTTTTATGACGTATTACTCCAAACTACATCCGTGGTGCATCGTGCGATCGCTTCCGAATATGCGATCTCTAATTATCGCCCGTTTTCGTCGTCGCAGCGATGCCGAAGCGCATTTGCAAATCCTCAAAGCGAATACCCCAAACGTTCCCTACTCCATCATTTTCGACACAACCCCAGAAACCAGCGGCTCAATAGTTAAACCTGGAGTGAATTGATTATGACAACGTTGTTTCGCCGGATTCAACCGCCAAAGACATTTCGACTCACTGTTGCACTCTTGGCGAAATACCTGAAAATACCAGAATCCTTAATTGGGCGATTCGAGTGTTGGCAAAATGTCCTTTTTGTTCATCGCACAGATCGGGGCGGACAATTTGTGAGTTATCGTCAATTGCGACTCTGGTGGGATATCATCACGCTTTTATTTGAAACTTGCCACACCCCAACCGCACTGCAACAACTCGGACTTCAGATTAAAGAAGATAGCCAGAAATTCTCCGACTACTACAAAGAGATGATGGAAGACCTCCGCCAACTGTGGGTAAAACGCCGAGACTATCTGGGCAGCTTACTAGGAAAGGAAAGCGCCGCATAAAGTCAGTAAAATAGTACCTGTGGAGAAGCGCGAGAGCGAATCTTATGTAGCCTTACCGCAATAGCGCGATCGCTATCCCACCCCCAACGGCGTAAACTGTTCCGTGCGGCTTCCGCCCATAGACTTGCGGCGCGAGAAGGCACTGCGGGGTAGGACGCGCAACACTTCCTCAACCGTTGTGATCCCATTTGTTACCTTTTCTGCGGCTGCCATCCCGAAAGAGAAAAATTTGATTTCCCGTAGGTAGCGATTCAGCTGCGTCATCGTGCCGTCATAGATAATTTCGCGCACCGTATCATCGATATCCAGCAACTCGACAATTGCCTCTCGCCCCAGATAACCAGAATTGAAACACTTGGCGCAGCCCTTACCCTTGCGCCAAGTGGTTGAATTTGCCTGAGTTGGCTCTAAACTCAGTACCTGCAAATCTTTCTCCGTTGGCTTATACGGTGCCGCACAGTGAGGACAGACTCGGCGCACCAAGCGCTGAGCCACAATTCCCAAGAGAGCATCACTAATTAAGCCAGGATCTGGGCCAATATCTTTGATTCTGGGAATCGCACCGGGAGCATCGTTCGTGTGCAGTGTGGTAAAAACTAAGTGACCCGTTAGCGCCGCCCGAACTGCGGTTTCTGCGGTTTCGTGGTCGCGGATTTCTCCCACCATGATGATATCCGGGTCTTGGCGCAAAATTGATCTCAAGCCTGCTGCAAAAGTCATCCCCGCCGCTTCATTGACCTGGGTTTGGGTGATGCGGGGCAAAATGTACTCTACGGGGTCTTCTACCGTCACCACATTGACGTGTTCCCTGGCGACGGATTGCAGACTGGTATACAGCGTACTGGTTTTACCGCTCCCTGTCGGGCCGGTAAGGATTATCATCCCTTGGGGCTGTTCCAACCAGCTTTTGTAGGTTTCGAGAGTTGTGGGAGTGAATCCCAAGTTTTGGATTTTAGAAAAGGGGTTTTTGCGGGGTAGTAACCGAATCACCGCTTTTTCCCCACCCACGCAGGGAAGAGTACTGACGCGCATATCCATTCCCAGCTCTAATTCTTCGCCGGAAGCATATTTCTCTCCAATCCGTCCATCTTGGGGGCGGCGGCTTTCGGCGATGTCGATTTCAGACATGACTTTGAGGGCGACGATGACCTTGCGGCTGACATCGATTGGCAGAGTGGTAATATCCCGCAAGACGCCATCAATGCGATAGCGGACTCTCAAGCCTTCTGGCGCGGGTTCCATGTGGATATCGCTGGCGCGGTTCCGCAATGCCCCGGAAATCAGGGTTTTGAGCCGTCCAATCTGGTCAACTGCTTTGGAGAGGTATAGCTCAGTTGTTTCGCTGATGTTTTCTTGCTCTTGCTCGCCCGTGAGAGGATTCACTAAGGGAGTTGAGGAAATGCGTTTGGGGTCGAGGTTTTGGGTGTGATACCAGGTGCGATAGCTTTTGTCTGCAATCGGGATAATTTTGATCTCGGTAAAGGTGCGATCGCTCAGTTCTCTAATCGCATCTAGAGAAAGAGCCATCGGACTTCCCAGGTAGTAACAGTTTCGCCACAGCAGCAGCGGAACCACTGGAGGTAAAAACTTTCTATCTGGAAATTCCCGAAAAAATCGGTAACTGACTTCCCGATCCAGCAGAGCTAAGCGGAGCGTTCCTTCCTCGTCTACCAGGAGTTTTAGCGCTTCTTCACAGTTAATTTCACGATTTTTCAGCCGTTGCCAAGCGGATGAAGCAGGAGGGGAGGTTTGCATTCTTGTTTCCAGCGAAAAATCAACAGCTGGGGGTTGAGACTACACCAGCCTAACTTAGGCGATCGCTCTGTGACATCAGAAGTGTACGTAAAACGGAGTCTAAGGCGAAGCGATCGCTCTGTAATGGAGGGAATGCGATCGCGATCGCTCCAAACTTTGCCCTACGCTATTTTTTTGCTGCCCAGAGTAGGAAAAGAAACAGCTAAGTAATAATAAAGGCAAGTGTTATAAAAGCGAGTAGATAGCAATGGTAACTTCTACTATCTCAAAGGAATACTCACTAGAAGATTGGATGCAAAATCCCCCCTATAACAACACAGAATGGGTGGATGGGAAATTAGTAGAGAAAAACGGAATTACATTAACTCATGGTTGAATTCAAGCTGGACTCTCTGCATACTGGGAAAATTACAGGCGTTCTAGCACTCAAGGGGGAAGCGTCTATATTTCACCTCCCTGTCGCACTAATAAGCAAGGACGTTCTCCTGATGTTGCTTATTTAACACCAGAACTAATTAACCAGTTTGGAGAACCTGCTGTATTTCCCCAGAGTTTCCCGCTAATTGCTGAAATTGTTTCGCCTACGGATATTGCTGAAGATGGAATTGCTAAATCTCAAGAATATTTACAGTCTGGTGCTGAGGAAGTTTGGCTAGTGTTTCCTGAGAATCGTTGGATTATTGTAGTTACTCAAATTCAGCGACTTGTATTTATTTCTGGAGAGGTTGCTAGCACTCAAGTTGTGCTACAAGGCTTTAGCGTGGCAGTCGATGAATTATTGGGATGAGGTGTGGATTATTTAATTTTTAAAAGTCAAAAAGTAAAAAGGGTGGGCACTGCCCACCCTTTTTATAAGGTTAAATTAGAGAGTTAAAGATTGGGCATTGGTTTCAATCAATTTTGCCAAATCTTGCAGGAAAGCAGCGGCATCGGCACCGTAGATAATTCGGTGGTCAGCGGTAAGATTTACCTGCATCTGTCGGCGCACTCCCATCATCCCGTCTTCGGTGGCGACGACTTGAGGACGCGACGCGCCAATTGCTAAAATAGCCCCGGTTCCCGGTGGCAAGATGGCATCAAACTTGTCTACGCCATACATCCCCAAATTCGAGAGGGTAAAGGTGCCAGAACTGTATTCTGCGGGTTGCAGTTGCTTGGTTCTGGAGCGTTCGACTAAATCTTTCCAGGTACGCGAGAGCGAGTAAATATCCTGCTGGTCGGCATTTTGCAGAACTGGTGTAATTAAGCCGCCGCCATCCATTGCCACAGCTACAGCAACGTTAATCGCACTGTGATAATGAATTCCCTGGTCTGAGAAGCTGGCATTCACCAAGGGATGTTTTTGCAAGGTTACGGCTACTGCTTTCGCAAGTAGCCCGGTCATGGTGACGCCCTTGGATTTAATCTGCTTGTAGAGCTTATCTAGATTATCCGTGGTGATAGTGTAACCGACGCGGAAGGTAGGCACTTGCAGACTGGCTACCATATTCCGCACCACGGCGTTTTGCAGCGTGTTGAGGGGGACGACGCTACCGGGAACGGCAACGGCGGGTACGGTAGCTGCGGCGGCGGGTTTAACGGCGGGTGCAGGTGACGCGGGTGCGACGGGTGCTACTGGAGGCGGAGCCACGGGCGTCATTGTCGGTGTAGCAGTTGTACCGACGGGTTGTTTACCCTTATTCGCCAATGCTTCCACATCTTCTGCGACAATCCGACCGTGGGGGCCACTGCCTTGCAGGGTACTCAAATCGACGCCCAGCTCTTTGGCTAACTTCCGGGCACGGGGGGAGACAATGCTGCGTCCATTGCGACGGGCGGCGGCTGGTGTCGTTTCTACAGGGACTGGGGCTGCGGTGGCTGGGGCTGCGGTAGGTTGGGCAGGAGCGGGAGCGGATTCGTTTACCGATGGCGTTGCGGGGGCAGAACCAGGAGCCTGTTGCTTGGCTGTTTCGATTTCGGCTTCGGTTTCGGCGACGAGCGCGATCGCAGCCCCGACCGGAGCTGCTTCACCGGCAGGTACGATAATGGTGGCGAGATATCCTTCGTAGAAGGACTCCACGTCCATATCAGCTTTGTCCGACTCGACAACCACCACGGTTTCGCCTTTTTCCACTTTGTCGCCGGGAGATTTGACCCAGGAGACAATTTTGCCTTCGGTCATGGTGGAACTAAGGGCGGGCATGAAAACTTCGTGAATCATGGGGTGTCTTCCGAATCGACAGTCTATATAAACAAGATTAAAGCCAGATTGAATTGTATCTTGACCGATGGTCATTACAACTATCCGACTCTACAACAGTCTATTGAGTTTGTATCCTTCAACGCCGAATTCTCCGGACGTTGGTGCTGCTGAATAGAATTGGATAGAGAAAACTAATTCAAACTCTCTATTATAACGATGTCTGGCAAGTTTAAATCCCTCGTGGTGTTAGTCGGTATGGCACTGGGCTTGAGTGCTTGCAGCATCAGCAACAGCACTCAATCAACTCCCACGCCTGCCAGCAGTCCAAGTGTTGAGCAATCCTCCCAACAGGTAAGCCAAAATGCACCTGTAGCAGAAGCTGAGCGAACTAAGTATAAACCGATACCGCTACAAGAGATTAAGTCCGCTAACTCTTTGAAGGGAACTGACCCCAAAGCGATCGCAATTGCTCACTTCGGTCAAACTGAATCCGAGGGGGGGACGCGGGAAGTTACGCTTGAGTATCCGCAACAAAATCTAGCGGTTGTAACGATTACCCAAACCGGCGTTGCAGATGATTCTGTCGGTGCTATCAGGCATCGTGTTGAATTAGTGCCGACCTCCCCATCAGCTCAAACACCCAAGGAATGGAAATTGGCATGGGCTGGTTCCCAAGTCAAGTGTCATGTGGGGCGAGGTCATCAAGATTGGTCAACTCAAAATTGTCAGTAGATGCCCCAATATTGGCAAATGGCGAATGGCAATCTCCGAATTACCCATTCGCCATTCGCCATTAACCATTCGCATTAAATTTCCCCGCGAATTTCTTCTACAATTCCATCGCGCAGGAGAATTTCTACCTGCATTTTTTGAATCAGATTATCTCCCGGCTCTACTTTAAAGAAGCCTTCAATCTGACCGTGATTCACTTCGTCGTTGAGTTCTATCAGCTGCACTTGTTGCAACTGTTGCAGAAGTTGATTTTTCTGCTCAAGCAGTTCGCTTTTCTTTTGATTAACCTGGATTTGGATATTGTCAATTTGTTGCATCACTTGAGGGCCAGGGGGTTGCAGATTCTGCTTTTGAATTTCTGAGATTGCCCGCTGTCCTTGCATTTCAAGCTGTTGCAACTGAGAGTCAAGCTGGTTAATTTGCGCCTGGAGTTGTTGCTGTGCTTCCTCTTTCCAACGAGGAGTAACAACGGCCTTGATTGTAACGGGTCGCTTCAGCAGCAGGTGTGATTGAGAAACATCCATATCCGTTTTGCTTGGAAAAATTAAAGAGTAAAGGTTTGTAGGAAAGGCGCTCAGGGTGAGAGCTAAAGGATGAAGGCGGTGTGTGTAGTTCGCACTACACTTCATCCTTCAGACTTTTTTCCAACTTTCCGACCAAATCAGGCAAACATCCCGTCGATCATATCGCGGTAGCGTTCCATTACGACAGGTCGGCGGATTTTCAACGTCTGGGTCATCATGCCATTTTCAATGGAGAACGGCTCCAGAATTAGCTTAAAGAGACTTATCCGGTCATCTGGGCGATAACCAGGACGATTTTGCACCTCCCGGTTTAATTCTTTCTTGAATAATTCCTGAACAATCTTACTATTCAGGTCAATTTCTTGAGTGGATGCAGTCGGGATATTGCTAGCTGAGGAAGTTTGTTCTGGGAGACGCAAGTGCAGATTGTTGTCTGCTGCCCACTTTTGCAAAGCTTCCAGATTGGGGACAATTAAAGCACCAAGCGATCGCTCATCTTGACCTACCAGCACAATTTGGTCAATATAAGGACTCCGCAGACAGGCATCTTCAATCGGCTGGGGTTCGATGTTTTCGCCGTTGGTTAAAACTATCGTATCCTTCGCCCGACCTGTCAGCACTAAGTCATTCGCCTCTGTTAGCCAACCCAAATCGCCGCTATCAAACCAACCTTCAGCGTCAATTGCCTTGGCAGTCGCTTGGGGATTTTGATAATATCCCTGCATCACTTGTGGCCCTCGTGCTAAAACCAGACCGCGACTCCCAGCCGGAAGGGGTTTTCGGGTTTCGGGGTCAACTATTTTTATTTCCGTTCCTGGCAGAAATCGCCCAGATGAACCCCGCAAATTACACCAAGACTGACGAGCTGTTAAGACGGGGGATGTTTCTGTAAGACCATAGCCCACCAGCACCTCAAGTCCAATAATTTCAAAAAAGTTTTCCAGGTGCATGGCAAGGGAGCCGCCGCCACTGATGACGTACTTTAATTTGCCTCCGGTGGCTTCTCGGACTTTTCCATACACTAATTTCTCGGCAAGCGCATGGGCAGGAGCCAAGGCAACCATTTGGCTTCCAGCTAATAGCCGTTCTTGCATGGAGGGAGGTTGAGGTTGTAAGCGCAAGTTTTGCCAAGTACGGCGAGCTTCAATGTAGCGCTGACTAATGCTTAGCAGATTTTTAACCAGTTTCTGCTTGTTTGCAGGTTGTTCGCGGAACTGCTTCTGGACGCCTTCGTAGATAGACTCCCACAGTCGAGGGACAGCAATTAAATAATGGGGTTGGAATTCTTTAAAGTCTTTTTTGATGTGGCGAATGCTCGTGTAAATCTGGGTGCAACCGTGGGAGAGGAAAAAGTATTCGCCAGTGCGCCCGAAGCTGTGCCAAGTGGGGAGAATCGTCAGGACAGGTTCGCCCGGTTGCGGCTGAACGATGGTTCCCAAGTTGGTAATCTGATGGAGCAGGTTGCCATGCGTCAGCATCACGCCTTTGGGCTTGCCTGTCGTACCAGAAGTATAAATGAGCGTCGCCAGCATTTCTCGGTTTTGCTTCACCGGCTGCAAGGATTGATTTGCCCCTGCTGCCATGACTCCAGAGAAGTTCAGCGTTTTCAGAGTGGATTCTTCGGGGGGTTCTTCATCGGAGAGCAAGACGACTAGCTGAATCGGGAGGTCATTGAGGCGTTCCCTAAGTTTTTTCAGCGTCTTCAGGTCTTCCACCACTAAAGTAGTGCTGCCGCTATCTGCCAGTATAAATAGTAACTCTTCCCGCTCTGCCTGAGAGCTACGGACGATATCAACTGCCCCAGCGGTCATCGCCCCTTGGTCGGCAATAAACCAGCGCGGACTATTATCGGCAATCAGGGCGAGGCGAGATTCTGGCTGGACTCCTAATGCCTGCAACCCAGCGGCAAACTGTTGAATTTGCTGAGCTAGTTCGGTGTAATTTATGACTACTTCTGGTTGAGCGTGGGGGTCGTGGAGGGCAATGGTATTACCAAAGTGCGATCGCGCCAGCGGCCAGATCGCGGGTAGAGATTCCACCGAACTGTAATCTACCATGCGGCTAAGGTTAGCACGGTCTCGCTCGCTGAGTTGGAAGGAACTAGGGGCTTTCGACATATTCTATTAATCGCTGCAATCGTTAATCAGCTCTTTTTCCAAAATACTCCTCTGTTGCTTCAATAACAGGTTTTAGGGACAGAATTGATTGTGTCTATGCTATCTGTGCAGAGCGATCGCATTTAATTATTTGTAATAATTGATACTTGACTATTGCTACTTGACAGTATATTCATTGAGAATGGGAATCCATGCGCCCAAGAAAAACTCAAAGAGGCACACCCATAAATTTTTTAAAACGCAATACCTCAGTATAATGAAGCGCTCGTACTTACTCTCTACTTAGATACGAGAAGCGATCGCATCTAATATACGGCTTAGCGAAAGAATGCGATCGCTAATGATGTCTGATTGTGTTCATGTTAGTTGCGGCGCTACTCAACTCAGCAAAGCATCATAGTCTTGGTGAGAGCCAATCCAGAACCAGTAATAATCGTCACCCTTTTTTAAAGCTAAGGCTCGGTAGCTGTCGGTAATCCGAGCCGACCAGGGATTCTTGACCACTTTCTTGAAATGTAAAGATGGATGCGATGGATTCTCTTGCCAAAGTTGATAGGCTTTTTGAGCTTGCTGTTTCATTTCTAAAGACAGCGCTGCATAGGCTTTCCAAAACTCAGGTGTTGTGGAGGATTTCATCAAGATCCCTCACATTATTTGCTGCAATATCTGCTTCTGCTTTAGCAATGAGGCTATCTAATTTACCTAATGTCAAATCTTCTTCGATTTGCCGATCCCACTTTTCATCCAAATAGGTTTGAAGCCATGTTGCTAATTTACGAATATCACCTTCTGGAAGCTGTTTGATTGCTGCTTCGATTTCTAACAAGGTAGTCATAGAGAAAAGTCTGTGGAAATCCCTTTATATTATTATGCGCTCGCCCAACCACTAGCTTTGCTCTTGAATCTGTCTTAGCGCTTCCTTAGCCGCTTGTCGAACACTTTCATCTTCATCTTGGCAGGCTTCTTGGAGAGCGGCAATGACTTCTACTCTAGGATCAACTTTGATTAACGGGACTTAAACAGATTTCAAGCCCAAATAAAACCCAAAGCAGCTTTATAGGCTGAGAATACATCTCGATTAGCGTTCACCCACTCCATAAAACGGAAAGACATCGCTGTCCGAAA
>NZ_JAMPKA010000028.1:0-73852 GCF_039961855.1 Trichocoleus sp. Lan
CCAAGAATATTCTCCTCAATGAGGGCATCCGGGCTTGGATGGCTCCTCAGGATCAACCCCACGAGAACTTTATCTTCCCTGAAGAGGTTCTGCCTCGCGGTAACGCACTGTAAAGTTTTGGATTTTGGATTTTAGATTTTGGATAGTTATTCATCTAAAATCTAAAATCTAAAATCTTAAGTCTTAAAGTCGGTACCTTGTTTGGTTAATGACAATAGAGGTTTTACCCCGTGCAAACGTCATTTAATAGTGGTTTCGTATCAGGTGCCGGACGCGACCAAGAGTCGTCTGGATTCGCCTGGTGGGCGGGTAACGCCCGTCTGATCAACCTGTCTGGTAAGCTGCTGGGCGCTCACGTTGCCCACTCTGGTCTGATTGTCTTCTGGGCTGGAGCGATGACTTTATTTGAAGTCGCTCACTTTGTGCCCGAAAAGCCGATGTACGAACAGGGATTAATCCTGCTGCCTCACCTAGCCTCTCAAGGCTGGGGTGTGGGTCCAGGTGGAGAAGTGATCGACACTTTCCCCTTCTTTGTCGTTGGTGTTTTGCACCTGATTTCCTCCGCCGTTCTGGGCTTGGGTGGAATTTACCACGCAATTCGCGGTCCGGAAACTCTGGAAGAATACTCCGGCTTCTTTGGCTACGACTGGAAAGATAAGAACAAAATGACCACCATTATCGGGATTCACCTGATTCTCTTGGGAATCGGTGCCTTCCTGTTGGTGATTAAGGCAATGTTCTTTGGTGGTTTATATGACACTTGGGCACCTGGTGGTGGTGATGTTCGCGTCATTACCAGTCCTACGCTCAACCCAGCAGTGATCTTCGGCTACCTGCTAAAGTCTCCTTTTGGTGGCGACGGCTGGATTGTTAGCGTTGATAACCTGGAAGATGTCGTCGGCGGTCACATCTGGGTTGGTCTGATTTGCATTGCTGGTGGCATTTTCCACATTCTCACCAAGCCTTTTGCATGGGCACGTCGTGCCTTGATCTGGTCTGGAGAAGCTTATCTCTCCTACAGCATCGGTGCTGTGTCCTTGATGGCTTTCATTGCCTCTTGCTTCGTTTGGTTTAACAACACTGTTTATCCCAGCGAATTCTACGGCCCCACTGGCCCTGAAGCTTCTCAAGCTCAAGCAATGACCTTCCTGATCCGCGACCAGCGCTTAGGTGCTAACGTCGGTTCTGCACAAGGTCCAACTGGCTTAGGTAAATACCTGATGCGCTCTCCTAGCGGCGAAATCATCTTCGGTGGTGAAACAATGCGCTTCTGGGATTTCCGTGGTCCTTGGCTAGAGCCGCTACGCGGTCCCAATGGTCTTGACCTGAACAAGATCAAGAACGACATTCAACCTTGGCAAGCGCGACGCGCTGCTGAGTACATGACCCATGCTCCTCTGGGTTCGCTGAACTCTGTGGGTGGTGTTGCTACGGAGATCAACTCGTTTAACTACGTGTCTCCCCGTTCTTGGTTGGCTTGTTTCCACTTTGTCATGGGTTTCTTTTTCCTAGTTGGTCACTTGTGGCACGCCGGTCGCGCCCGCGCTGCTGCTGCTGGTTTCGAGAAAGGAATTGACCGTGAAACCGAGCCAGTGCTATCTATGCCTGACCTCGACTAATTAGTTTGAGTTTTGAATTAGAGACTTATAACTGATAAATGAAAAGGCTCCTGTGTCAAAGCAGGAGCCTTTTTTGTTATTGGTGAAATCACGGTGGACGCTGCCTCAAATCAGGGCTACGCTATCGGCATCAATTCCCCCGCTGTGCAATATTGGAGTGCAGAAAGCTTGTGAAGGCTGAAAACAAAATCGAAAGATTATTTGCGGCAATTCAGTTATCTAATGTTGAACAAGTTCGTCAACTTCTAAACTCTGGAATTGATGCTAACAGCAAAGATGTCAAAGGTCAGCATCCACTGGTATTAGCCTCTAGGATTGGCAACTTAGATATAGTTAAGGCTTTGCTGGCAGCAGGGACAGATGTCAATGCTAAGTCTGGAATAGCTAAAAGTCTCAAGTTTAACCCAACGATTTCTGTGTCATCAGTACCGGGAAATGCCAGTCTAGGCGAGATGATAAGCGAAGCGCTTGAAGATGCTCCCGATCAAGCAAAAGGCTTTTATGCAGGCTTTACGCAGTTCGTTGATGCTTTTTCCAATGAAAAGAACGTCAATAGTGCGAGTACCAATGAGCAGCAAAACTCCTCCCAAGATGAAGGTGTAGAGTTTGACGAAGAGGAAAATTTTGATGAGGGGGAAGAAAAAACGGCATTGATAGCAGCGATCGCTTCCGGTCATGTTGAAATTGTAAAAGCTTTGCTTAAAGCAGGAGCTGAGGTCAATCCAACAGCTTGGGATGTTCCGGTTCCTCTCGTAGTTGCTGCCAAACACGGACAGCTTAAGATTGTCCGCGCTCTCATTGCTGCTGGTGCTGAAGTCAATAAATGTGGGTGGGATTGCGAGTACACACCTTTAGGCATGGCAGTTGAGCGTGGACAAGTGGAGATCGTTCGCGCTCTTCTAGAGGCAGGCGTTAATCCTCGAGGAGGACGCAGTTGCGATACTTCTCTAGCATTAGCTGCGGCAAACGGAGATATAGAAATCATGCAGCTTCTGCTCAAGGCTGGCGTAGATATCAACTACCCCAAAGGCGATTACACAGCATTAATGGCGGCGGCTAACAACGGTCAATTTAAGATGGTGCAAATGCTGGTAGAAGCAGGAGCTGATGTTAATGCTTGGTACGAACACTCTAATACTCCTTTGCTCTACGCAGCCTATAGCGGGCATCGTGAAATTTACGACTATCTGTATCCTTTGGTTTCTGAAGATATCCGCAAGTATGGGGAGAGAGAAATTGAGAAAGGGGTCAAGAAAAAGGAGCGGTTACAGAAGAAGGATGTAGAAGACTTCATTGAGGCGGCAATGTTTGGAAAAGTCGAAGCGGTAAAAGCAGCCATTGAGAAGGGGATAGACATCAATGCCATTGGCTCTAACGGTCAAACTGCCCTAATGTATGCGGCTCATTACGTCCGTATTCCTGTAGTTCAAATTCTAATTGATGCAGGTGCTGAGTTAGATATTGTGAGCGAAGAAGATGGACTCGGTGAAAGGAAAACCGCTTTGATGCACGTAGCTGGAAGCTTTTTCGCAACAGGAAAACGCGCTGAGATGGTCAAAATGTTAGTGGAAGCGGGGGCGAATATCAATCTCAAAGGTAAGGATGGTCGTACCGCTCTGATGTGTGCTGCTATGGCTGGTTATGCCGATTCAACTCAGGCTTTGATAGAAGCAGGTGCAGACCTTGATGCCACAGATGATGATGGTAATACAACAATGATGTTGGCAGAGGCTAGCAGACATCGTAAAATTGTTCGCCTGCTCAAACAAGCGGGTGCTTCAGAAGGGGGAATGAATGATATTGCCTTAATTCAAGCAGCCTCTGACGGAAATGCCGAACAGGTTAGAGCGTTAATTCAAGCAGGCGCAGACGTTAATCGCAGGACGAATAGCACCGCGTTATGCAATGCAGCTTCAAGAGGGCATGATGAAATCGTGAGGATGCTGATTGAAGCTGGTGCAGGCGTAAACAAAAGAGCCTTCGCTGGCTCTTTTAATCCGCTACTCCATGCTGCCTCTCAGGGATACCTTGATATCGTTCGCGCCTTGGTAGAAGCGGGTGCAGATGTGAATGCGAGAGTTGAAGATTACTGTAATGCACTTGAATATGCTGAGTTGGGCAGGATGAAAGGGCATCACAAAGGTAGACAACACGCCGAGGTGATTGAATTACTCAAGCAAGCGGGTGCTACTAAGTCGCAAAATTTTTAATGGGAAGATATCGCGATCGCATTCACCTTCCTCCCAGCACAAACAAAAAACGGGGATGAGTCACCTCATCCCCATATTCTCAAGAGTTATGAATTAATTCAAAACTCAAAACTATTTACAGACTCGGCACAAATTGCTCTTTTTCTGGTACATCTGTGTACTCAGCAACAATTTGGCGGAACTCTTCACCGTCAATGGTTTCCTTCTCAATCAACAAGTCTACGAGTCGATCGATGACTTCCCGGTTGTCGCTCATGATCTTGCAGGCATCTTTGTAGCATTTAGCGACAATTGACCGCACTTGCACATCAATCTGGGAAGCAATTTCCTCAGAATACTCGCTACGGCTCGTCCAATCGCGTCCCAAGAACACTTCACCACTTTGGCTTTCTAGCGACAGTGGGCCAAGGGTAGACATTCCGAACCGCGTCACCATCTGCCGTGCCAACCCGGTCACCTGTTGCAAGTCTCCGCCAGCACCAGTCGTAATCTCGGAATCGCCAAAGATGACTTCCTCTGCCGCACGTCCGCCTAAAGCGCCGGTAATGCGTGCCAATAGCTGGGATCTGGAGATTAAGCCTTGATCTTCATTGGGAGTGAACCAGGTTAAGCCACGCGCTTGACCTCGTGGCACGAGGGTGACTTTTTGGACTGGGTCGTGGTCGGTCACTAGGGTACCGACGATCGCGTGTCCTACTTCGTGGTAGGCAATCAGTCGCTTGCTCTTGCTATCCACTAGCGGCGTGCCTTCCATCCCCGCTACCACCCGGTCAACGGCGTCGTTGATTTCCATCATTGTGATGGCTTCTTTGCGACGACGAGCGGTCAGAATGGCGGCTTCGTTGAGCAGGTTCGCTAAGTCAGCACCTGTAAAGCCTGGGGTGCGTCGGGCGATCGCTTCTAAGGAAACTTCGGGAGCAATTTTTTTGTTCCGTCCGTGGACTTCTAAAACGGCAAGGCGTCCCTTGAGATCCGGTGCATCCACCATCACTTGTCGGTCAAACCGTCCCGGACGCAACAGCGCTGAATCCAGAACATCGGGACGGTTGGTCGCGGCAATGATAATAATTCCGGTATTGCCTTCAAACCCGTCCATTTCTGTCAAGAGCTGGTTGAGGGTTTGTTCCCGTTCGTCGTTCCCACCGCCGATGCCTGCGCCTCTTTGCCGTCCGACGGCGTCGATTTCATCGATGAAGATTAAGCAGGGAGCGTTTTCTTTGGCTTTTTTGAATAAGTCGCGGACGCGGGATGCACCGACGCCGACGAACATCTCCACAAATTCCGAGCCGGAGATGCTGAAGAAGGGAACCCCAGCTTCCCCTGCGATCGCTTTGGCGAGTAATGTTTTCCCGGTTCCTGGAGGGCCAATTAACAGGACGCCTTTGGGAATTTTCGCACCTACGGCGGTGAATTTCTCTGGGAGTTTGAGGAAGGTGACGACTTCTTCGAGTTCTTCTTTGGCTTCTTCGATTCCGGCGACGTCGTCAAATTTGACGCCGGTTTTGGCTTCCATCTGAAATCTAGCTTTTGATTTCCCGAAGTTCATGGCTTGCCCAGGACCGCCAGGAATGTTGCTAGAGCGACGGAATAGGAAGAACAGCCCAGCAATCAACAAAATCGGAAAAATTAAATTCCCCAAAAATCCCCAGATCGCTCCATCATTGCGAGCGGGATGGGTATCAAAGCTGATATTTGCGTTTCTGAGCTTAGCAATCAATTCTGGGGCAGTTGTTGGCAAATCTACCCGCAGCCGTTGGATGCGGTTATCCAGATCCGGATCGACGGCTTCGACAATTGCTGTCCGACCCCCATCGTAGAGGTCAACACTGGTAACTCTTTGGGCATCTAGGTATTCCAGAAAGCGCCCATAGGTCATGCGGGTACTAGCAGTGTTTTTGCCCATATCGGTGGGAGCAGCAGCAAATGCCCCTTGCCAGAGGAAAAACCCTATGACTAAGGCGGGTAATGTCCAAAGTACTAATATTCTCCAGGAAAATTTCATAAATCGGTTGTCTCTAGATACGGCTAATAGAAGCAGATTCAGCGCAGATAAAGCGTTATCACAAACAAGGGATGAGAGCTGATTGAAGGAACTGAAACATTCCTTTTTTTACCTAATTGAGCAAGACTTTAGGCAGAAAATCCCAGCCAAAAGCTGGATTTGCTACCACCAGGACATTTAGGCTTGTCCCTATAGGGCGAACATTGGCACCTTAAACGTGAACTTAATTAAATTTAACTTAATTCTCATCATTGGATCAACTGACTGCTTTGGTTATATCCTTTGAGGACTTTTGTCAAGAGAAAATAATCATTGCAGATATTCATCTGTGCGAATCTACGCCCACGCCTGAATATCTTGCAATGAATCAGGAAAATAACCTTCCTCCAAAGGATTGACGCGCCTGCTTCCCAGTTTCAATTCTGGTAAGACAGACGCGCCAGTTGGCTTGAAGCGAGCGCCATCAAACTGAGAAACCCAGTTTCTTTAAGAAACTGGGTTTTTATGAGAGTCAAGGAGAGACGACTAGGCAGGACTTCCAGCCAGTAGTAACCTAGTAGGTTTCTACGTGCCAACGACCAGCCTTCTTGATCGTTCTTTGGTATTCGCTCCAAGTCACCCCATCCTTGGCAGCAGCGGCGGAGAGGGCTTCATCAATGCCCCCTTCCATACCCTTCAAACCGCAGATATAGGTGTGGGTATTCTCTTGCTGAATCATTTTCCAGAGTTCATCAGCGTGTTCAGCCACCCGATCCTGAATGTACATTCTGCCGCCTTCGGGGTTTTTCTGTTCCCGGCTGATGGCATAGGTGAGGCGGAAGTTTTCAGGGTACTGCTGTTGCAGTTCTTCAAGTTCTTCCTTGTACAGGATGTTGGGGCTGGTGGGAATCCCGAAAATGAGCCAAGCTAAACCCTTGTATTCGTAGTCGGTGTTAACTGCTCTTTCATTTTCCTTGAACATCCGCCACAGGTAAGCGCGGAATGGCGCAATACCCGTTCCGGTTGCCAACATGATCACGTTGACATTCGGATCTTCTGGTAACAACATTTCTTTACCAGTTGGTCCGGTAATTTTCACATCGTCCCCAACCTGGAGATTGCACAGATGGGTGGAGCAAACACCATAGACCATTTCGCCCGTTTCTGGATGCTTATACTCTAGTTGCCGGACACACAGCGATACAGTCTTGTCATCAACCTTGTCGCCATGACGAGTCGAGGCAATCGAGTACAGTCTTAGTTTGTGGGGTTTGCCCTTGTTGTCATTTCCCGGCGGGATGATGCCAATACTTTGACCTTCTAAATAACGGAGATCCCCTTGGGAGATGTCAAAGATCAGGTGACGAACGGTGCCGATCCCACCCTCACCAACTAACTCTTCATTACTCAGACACTTACCAATAAAGGGATTATTCGGGCGGTAGATATTAACGGGAATATCTTTTTCCGTTTTTTCCTTCGCTTGAGTCATAGGCTTACTCTCTTTTGGTGCTTGAGTGTCCTGTGCGACGGTTTGCGAAGTGGCAGGAGCATTCGTTGCACTTGACTCAACGCTTGCGGCAGCAGGGGAGCTGGGGGAGCTACCCTTAGAGCCATTTGCTCCGTTGTCAGCACCCAGAGGGTGGATGCTGACAATTTTGCCGCCCAAACGAGCGATCCGTTGCATTTCTTGATTCATGCGATTGTAGGGCACTGTGATAAACACGCTGCCACTACGACGAATCGGGTAGTTTACGTTGTCAGTTGCTTCGTTCTGACGCAGGCCCACCACTTCATAAACAAAGACGCGGCTACCAGATTCTGAATTGGCAGTACCGTTGGCTGCTGTGGAATTGTACATTGCTCTTAAATATCTCCGAACCCACCTTCTGTTAACATTCTGCTACAAAGCGGTCTTTCCACCACATATCGCTCTGCTGACCGAGGGCAGGTAAAAGAGGGCAATGACTGAATCTGGATAGTTTCTGGATAGTTAACGTCGCTAATATTAGGGATATTCTTCCTCGCCGGATGGCGATTGGGAAACCCTTCGCTAGCTTTTTTTAGGGTAGCCAGCAATTTATTTAAATAATGTCTCCATTGAGTCAATTTAATTTTTCCTTTCTAAAAATGCACGGCACGCCGTAGCATAAATACTGAGCGAGATGATTCCACTGGGGTTAGCTTGTAGCGTCTATCCCGTTCTGGTAAGATACTGTGTAACATCTAGTATTAAATACTTACTGGACGAAGCTTGAGTCTTCCCCAACGGGCCTTACTCTAGGGTGCTGTAAGCTCCTACTGGTTATGCCTTCTTGCTGTGTCGCAAGAGCTGCAAGAGTAACCAACGGGGTGCCCTCCGGGCTGAGGATTTAGATTGCTTAAAACTCAATGAGAAAAAATTTTTTGCGTTAGAGGGAAGCTATGACCAGTCAGCTGGATCGCGTGGTTCTAATTGGTGTTGCTGGAGACTCCGGATGCGGTAAATCTACATTTTTGCGCCGATTAACAGATTTGTTTGGGGAAGATTTCGTCACGGTGATTTGCCTGGACGATTACCATAGCCTGGATCGGAAACAGCGCAAAGAAACTGGAATTACGGCGCTGAACCCAAAGGCGAATAACTTCGATCTGATGGCCGAGCAGATCAAAGCGCTCAAGAACGGTCAGTCCATTGAAAAGCCAATTTACAACCACGAAACCGGCGAGATCGATCCTCCAGAGCGAGTCGATCCTAACCATATTATTGTGATTGAGGGGCTTCATCCTTTGTATGATGAGCGGGTGCGATCGCTCCTCGACTTCAGCGTTTATCTCGACATCAGCGATGACGTTAAGATTGCCTGGAAGATTCAGCGGGATATGGCTGAGCGCGGGCACCGTTACGAAGACGTACTCGCTGCCATCAACGCTCGCCGCCCAGATTTTACTGCCTACATCGAGCCGCAGAAGGAACACGCTGACGTTGTGATCCAGGTGTTGCCGACGCAATTAGTCAAGGAAGAGAAGGTAGGTCAAATCCTGCGGGTGCGCTTGCTTCAGCGCGATGGCGTGGAAGGTTTTGAGCCAGCTTATCTATTTGATGAAGGGTCTACGATTGATTGGAGACCCTGCGGTCGTAAGCTAACCTGCGGCTACCCTGGCATCAAGATGTACTATGGCCCAGACTCTTACTATGGTCATGAGGTGTCCGTTCTGGAAGTAGATGGTCAGTTCGACAAGCTAGAGGAAGTCATCTACATTGAAAGCCACCTCAGCAAGACTGCGGCTAAGTACCACGGGGAACTGACCGAACTGTTGCTCAAGCATCGGG
Source organism: Trichocoleus sp. Lan (assembly GCF_039961855.1). Lineage (NCBI taxonomy): Bacteria > Bacillati > Cyanobacteriota > Cyanophyceae > Leptolyngbyales > Trichocoleusaceae > Trichocoleus > Trichocoleus sp. Lan. The sequence continues at coordinate 9,124 of NZ_JAMPKA010000028.1, forward strand.
AATATCCAGGCTCTAATAACGGAACTGGCTTGTTCCAAGTGCTGGTCGGTCTGAAGATGCGGGCAACCTACGAGCGGTTAACGTCTGGAAAGAGCCAACCGTTGGCAGCGACGAAAGTATAAACTAGACCCCCAAGGGTAGGGATGCACGCTCGTGAGTCCCTACGACTGCGTTCAAAGCCTTCTAGCAAGGGCTATCTAAGTGAATTGCTGACGCGAGAGACTGACAAAAGGCTCTCGCATTTTATTTTAGGTATCTAGGTTTTAATAGAGATATAAATTTTGGGATTGGGTTGAGTAGAAATATGAGAGTGTGGGTTGCCAGTTTTTTGCTGCTGTTTGGCTTTGCAGAAATCTATCAGTGGTTGAAACAGTTCACGCTGCCGTTGCCGGTGTATATTCTGGGAGGTGCGTTTTTAGCGATCGCATCTAACTACGACAAACTATCTAGCTTTCCTTTTTTGCGAAGCCACGAAGACGAACCAGCGCCGATTAAAGACCAGACGCCGCCAGCTATGCGTTCTGTTTATAGCCAATCTTCATCGAACCTCACGCCTCAATCGCCTCGTCCTATTTCTTTCAAAATCGAAAAGAAGAGGGAGAAAGGTGCGAATAGCAGCCACTCAATATAGTGCTGCTGGGTCGGGGAATTATAATGTTTACCGGCTTACCGAAAGGATTAAGAGCCAGCAACCACCGTTGAGTAAAGCAGTGAGAACTGCACCAAGAATAACTCCTTTCATCAATCCCCATCTTTGTTGCCGTCTTAGAGAAAAAATTATTGGGACTACATACAGAAGTTGAGACAATCCAATAGAAAAAATTAATATTGCTACAATTTAAGCGATCGTATAAATATACAATAAATTCACGATTATAGACGATAAAAATCCTAAGATAACCAAAACTAAAATATGTATTCCTAATAGTAAGAATATACTGCTAATCATTTCAGTGATTTCATTCCTTGAGCGCATAATTTTGTTCTTATAAACATGAAATTATTGCTGCTATATTAGGGTGTTATAAAATTTAGCGTTTTATTTAGGACTAAAGTACAGTAAATAGCAGGCTCCATTTAATAAAGCGGTAAGAACTGCACAAATAATCACCCCTTTCACCATTGCCCCTCGCTGTCGCCGTCTTAGCCAAAAAATAAGCGGAATCACATATAAAAGCTGCCATAAGAATATAGAAATAGCAAAAAACGCCCAAACGATTAAAATAGCGTATCCTCCTCCTAGCAAAGCAGCAATAGGAAAACTTACTAAAAATACTGCTAGACCGGCGATAAGATGCATACCTAATAACAACAGCATTCCGGAAAGTACCCCAAGAAATTCATTTTGATGTTCCATAAAACTCCTGCTGAATCAAATTAATATTTGTTGTTAATAATGGTTATATATCAATTAAACCAATGCCGGACGATTATTAACCAAGTGATATCCAGCACTTCCCTCTCGGTAAAACATATTAAACGTATCAAATGGAATAATCCTCCCATCGGGATGGACAATGTGGATGCAGGAACGTTTTACAGAACGGACATCGAAGTTAAAGGGGTCAAGAAACTGTACAATCATCACTCGGAATATATTTTCGTAGGTAATTCCTTCAGGAACAGGTAGTAGTGGCAAGCAACAAAGTAACTGTTTTAAAGATGTTGCAGAAGATGCGGGTGAATGGCTAGTGGAAAACAGATTAAAAATATTTCGCTTTAGCTCATCATCCTGTTCATAAAGAACAGAATTAGGCATGATTTTTACAAAATTATTTGGCTCCAAAAGTCCAGTTAAGGGTATCACTTTGCCCTTAACTTTTAGCGCGTAAGCCATTGCTAAACAATCGGGATGGCAAGGAACTGGGAGAATATCTTCTGGTTTAAAATAGGGACTCTGCTGTAAGATAGAGCGACGGACTTCTGTGAGAGTGTAGCGATCGCGCTCATGCTCAAATCCCTCCAGACGCCCTGCTGCCTGAATCGGTTGAAAGGTAACACCCCGCACGCATCGCTGTTGCAAGGCGTATTCAATGATTTTGCCGATTTCGCCGTCGTTTAGCCCTTTTTTCAGGGTAACGACCAAAGTTGTCGAGATGTTAAACTCGTTGAGATGCGCGATCGCTTGTTCCCGAATCTCTCGCAAATCTGCCCCACGTAACTCCTCTAATGCTGCCGCCTCAAAGCTATCAAATTGGAGATAGACTTCAATTCCGGGCATATATTGACTTAAGCGATCGCAAAAATTTCGGTCTTTGGCAATTCTAATACCATTGGTATTGATCATTAAATGGCGAATTGGCTTACTTTTAGTAATATCCAGAATTTTAAAAAACTCTGGATGAATCGTTGGTTCGCCCCCACTAATTTGCACAACCTGGGGTTCTCCTTCATTCGCCACCACCGCATCAATCATCCTTTCAATTTGCTCTAAGGTGCGATGACGCCGGGATTGACTGGAATGTTGAGAAACTTCTTCTGTGCCCGAATCTGCGTAACAAATTGGGCAGGAAAGATTGCAGCGATCTGTTACTTCTACTAAAGTTAAACAGCTATGTTGTTCGTGATCGGGGCAAAGTCCGCAGTCATAGGGGCAGCCATATTTTATGGGAGTATTAAATTTAAGCGGCATATCCCCTGGTTTGATAAATTCCTGGGAGAGTTTGTAATAATCGATATCATCAGCAATTAAGACTTCTTGATGTCCGTGGGTAGGACAGTGCTTTACCAGGTAAACGCAATCATCTCGAAAGATAATTTTTGCCTCTACTTTGACGAGACATTTAGAGCAAACGCTGTTAGTTAAAGCATAGAAAAGGTAGTTTCGAGTAGGCATATATTTTTTTGTTAAAATGATTACAATCGGTTGAGCAGCTTTCCTGATTGATTCTAGGTGTATGGATTCACAGGTTTCCAATTATAGAAAAATACTTCGTTATCATTTGCAACTCAGTTATAAGATTTGAGAGGAAAGATTGATCGTTAGAGAAATTAAAGGTTAAAGTGTTGCCATTACCAATTGGATAAGTTGTTTTTCCAGTCCATTGGATGTGTCCTAAATTATTAATTTCTGCTTTTAGGTTTATCAATCCTTCCATTGTATTTAGCTCTGCAATACCAGATAGCGTTTGAGATATCTCTTTAAGTTGTTCCAAGAAAATAAATATTTCCTCAGTCCGTATATCACCCAAAAATTAGCGTGATAGCCAGGTAAGATTATCTCAATTTCTGAATTAATCCAATTTCTATCCCAATAATCGTCTGCAATGAGATTATTTATCCCTTGAATGCGAATGATTACTTTTTCTTGATTTCCCTTGACAGTAAATTGCATTAGATGATTCAAAAACGAACAATTTTAGAATGCTGTTCCGATAATATAAAATTCCCAATAAACAAGCAATCTGAATGGCGCTTAGCCCGTAGATGGGATGAAAATCTGGCTTAATGAAATCAATTAATAGACGAAAGCTTAAATAAGAAACCATGTAAAACTTAAATAATTCGCCTTCTTGCCGATGGTAGCGGCTGCGAATTTGTAAAAATATCATTAAAATTAGTAAAAAAATAACTTCATATAATTGAGTCGGATGCCGGGGAATGCCATCACCAAAATCTACTCCCCAAGGTAAATGAGTGGAAATGCCGTAAGTGCGATCGCTTAATCCCGTCAAAAAGCAGCCAATCCGTCCCACCGCCGTTCCCACAATCAAGGGATAAACAAAAACATCGCCGGTAGATCGATTGACACCAATCATTTTCTTGGTAATTTCTACACCAATCAATCCACCGAGTAACGCCCCTACGACCGTTTTTCCTTGAAGGAGAACCAAAAAGAATAGTTGCCAATTATTCCCAATTAAATCGATGTGCTGTAGTAAAACCAGCGCTTTCGCACCAACTAGCGCCCCTACCAAGCCACCGACAATTACCGAACTGCGCTGCGTGGGTGCGATCGCGTCTTTGCGGGCATTATTGATTAATAAACGGAATGCGATCGCATACGCCAACGACTCAAACAAAATATGAGGGTGAATCCGCACCGAACCCAGCCACAAATAAACCGGGAAACTCATTATTTGTATCTCCGCTTGCGGATAGTGCCTCCTCGTGGCTTGAAAATATACCCGACAAGCCCTGTTGCCTGGAGCTAGACAGAGGTTGCCTAGACGATATCATACCCACCCAAGCTTGTAGAAGCTATATTTCCTGGAACTCTTCACAGAAGATTGCTATCCTCTGCTAAAGGATTAAAAATTTCTTGCCAGCAATATATGGCAAGGCATTTTACATGCAAAATCTAAATCTTCCGCATAAAAATTGTTAATAACTGTCAAGTAATAAATAAAAAACTATATGATGTGTAAACATGCATCGCCAGATTTGAGAATTAATCAGGACTAGAGTCTCCGTCAACATCAGGGAAAGCATCAAGGAGATGATTTGAGCGAACTAGGTAGGTAAAGTGAAAAATGGCAATCCCAGCGGCAGAATCCCCAATTACCGAGAGCAGCAAAGTGGAAGCAGAGAATAATCGTTTCTTCACGCTCTCACTGGATATGTTTTTCATCGCTGGTTTCGACGGCTATTTCAAGCGACTGAACCCGATGTGCGAAAAAACGCTCCTGTTCACATCTGAGGAATTTCTAGCCAAGCCGTGGATTGCATTTATTCATCCCAAAGACCGGGAATCTACTCTGGTTCAATTGCAGGAACTATCCAGCACCGGGGAGACGGTCACTTTTGAAAACCGCTTTCGCTGCAAAGATGGGACTTACAAATGGCTGCTGTGGAATGCCGCCCTGTGCGCGGAAGAACAATTAATTTACGCCGCTGCCCGTGACATTACCGAGCGCAAACAGGCAGAAGAGGAACTGCGGCAAAGCGAAGAGCGTTTCCGCTTGTTAATCAAAAATGTCAAAGACTATGCAATTTATATGCTCGATACCAGCGGGAAAGTTATTAGTTGGAACAAAGGGGCGGAGAGGCTGAACGGGTATCAGGCAGAGGAAATTATTGGTCGGCATTTCTCCTGCTTTTTTCCTTCCAGCGAGGGCAGGAGCGGCAAACCTGAGCAAGTTCTACAAAAGGCAGCATTAGACGGTCGGTGTGAATGGGAAACTTTACGCTTACACCAAGACGGGTCGCAGTTTTGGGCAAATGTTGTCGTGACAGCTTTACGAAGTGAAGATGGACGGCTGCGCGGCTTTGCCACAATAACGAGGGATATCACCGAACGCAAGCGATCGCAAGCAGCGCTGGAACAAGCAAATAACGACTTAGAAAGACGAGTCGAGGAACGCACCGCTGAATTAAAAGCCGCCAATGAGCTTCTAAAGAGGGAAGTTAAAGAGCGTCAGCAAGCGGAGAAAGCTTTGCGACAATCAGAAGCGCAATTGCGAGAAAAAGCAGCAAAGCTAAAACAAGCCTTAAGCGAATTAAAACAAACTCAAACCCAGCTGATTCAAAGTGCAAAAATGTCCAGTCTGGGGCAATTGGTGGCTGGTATTGCCCACGAAATCAACAATCCCGTCAGTTTCATCTACGGGAATCTCGACTACGCCATTCACTATATTCAAAGCTTGATCGACTTGTTGCAACTTTATGGAAAACACTCCCCCGAACCCCCTGAGGAAATCCAGGATCTGATAGATGAAATCGATCTCGATTTCGTGATCGCAGATATGCCGAAACTGCTCTCCTCAATGAAGTTAGGGGCTGACCGCATTCGGCAAATTGTCGCCTCTCTGCGGAACTTCTCGCGCCATGACCAAGCAGAAAAGAAGTCGGTCAACATTCACGAAGGCATTGACAACACTCTGAGATTGCTGCAAGACCGCTTAAAAGCTACCGCTACCCATCCGGCGATCGAGGTCGTTAAAGAATATGGCGACCTACCATTGGTGGAGTGCTATGCCGGTCAATTCAACCAGGTATTAATGAATATCCTCAATAATGCGATTGATGCCCTGGAGGAGGCAGAGGGACCCAGAAGCAAAGGGGCACAGGAGATGGTATCTCCCTGGCTTTCTGGCTCCCCGGCTCCTCAGTCTTGTATTCGGATTTGTACCGAGGTCAAAGACAGCGATCGCATCGCCATCCGGATTGCTGATAATGGCCCTGGGATGAACGAGGAAGTCCGTCGTAAGTTATTTGACCCCTTCTTTACCACGAAACCGATAGGCACAGGTACGGGACTCGGCTTGTCCATTAGCTATCAGATTGTCGTCGAAAAGCACGGCGGTCAATTGACTTGTGTTTCCGAACCGGGAAAGGGGGCAGAGTTTTTAATTGAAATTCCGATTCGGCAGACTCGTTCGGAACCAGCTCTGTCTCGGTGCGCCTGAGAAACAATTAAAAGTTAGAAATTAAAGTTTTAATTGACTTGACAAACCCACTTCCAAAGCGGGTGACTTTGTCCTTGCTGGCGAATCCGATATACCTGTTGCTCTAAGCGATGTTGTTCCCGACTGGATATTCCTAGTAAAATATTCCGGCTTTGCCACACCAATACAGAAGCTGTCATGCCAATGCACAAAGCAAGTCCCAGAGCTGGCAGTGGATTGTAATAAAGTCCATATCGCACTGCCGCCCAGGTAAAGTATTCCCGCAATAGAAAAATTGGGTAGCGCAAGCCCCAGAGACTCAAGGGACCAATGGTAATCCAAAGCAACCCGGCGACCAACCACCTGCCGTAGACAGTCAGCCGGTGTAACCTTTGCACTTGCTGTTGGAAGCTTGGATCATCGGCATGGCTGAGGGGGTTGCGGGTCAGAGGTTCAGAAGGGCACAGGGGTAGAGGAGAAGTTGAATCTAGATTATCCTGTACTTCCCCGCTCTCCGGCTCTCCAGCTCCTCTGCGCCCTTGCTCCCAGCGATCGTCTCTTGCCTGATTCATTGCTTCTTGCCTTATGCCCTTCAGATTTCATCAGAAGCTTTGGGTTCCGTTGCCGCAATAGCGATCGCTTGACCCGTCCGTTCTCTCCACCAAGCTAAAAGGGTACTCGCAATGAAGATACTGGAATAAGCACCAGCGGCAAACCCAACAATCAGCGCTAAAGCAAAGTTTTTCAGCGTTTCTCCACCAAAGAAAAAGATGGAAAACAAAGTCAACAACACCGTAAATGTAGTGTTGATCGAGCGAGTCAGGGTTTGATTAACCGCGTCTTCGACAATCTGGTTAATATGCTCTCCAGGATTCAGTTTAATGACTTCCCGAACCCGGTCGTAGATCACCACCGTATCGTTGACTGAGAAACCGATGATCGTCAAGATAGCGACGACAAATAAGCTATCGACTTCAGTACCGAACACCAAGCTCAAGATGGCGAAAAACCCTAGGGTGATCAAAACATCGTGGAGCAAGGCAACAAAGGCGAACAAGGAGTAGTCGAACTGGAAGCGAAAGGTCAGGTAAACAAAAATACCCACAAAGGAGAGCAAGATCGCCAGTAAACCAGAGGCAAATAACTGGCGTCCGAGAGTCGGCCCCACCGTGTCTATCTGAGTCTTTTGGGGATCGAAGGCTCTGAGTTGGTTTAAGGCATTTTGCAGCTTGGTGCGTTGGTCAACATTCAACGCTTTGGTGCGAATAGACACACCCGGCTGAGTTTGCCCTTGAGCGTTCCTGGTTAACGCTTGGATGCTACTGTCACCCAAACCCTGAGCTGCGATCGCTTCCCGAACCGTCGCGATATCAATCGGTCGATCGCAGTTGTTTGGTTTAGAACAATCGAGTTCAAACTGCAACCGCGTACCGCCGACAAAATCTAGACTGGGACGTAACGGCGCACCGATCTGCGTCCAGTTGATTACCATCGCAATCAGTCCACTCAGGATCAGGACGGCAGAAATCGTCCACCAGAGCGATCGCCGTTTGATTAGATTTAATTTCATGACCCTACCTCTGGCTCAGACTTCCTTGACGCCTGCAAATTCGGACAAAACCATTGTGGCTTGCGTAATTCTGGAAAGCTGATCGCTGTCATGAGTAGGGTACGGCTACAGGTAATTGCTGTAAACATACTCACTAAGACTCCGATTGCTAGCGTCAGGGCAAAGCCTTTTACCAGACCCGAACCCAGCCAAAACATAAACCCACAAGCAATTAACGTTGTGACGTTACCGTCCAAAATGCTGGAAAATGCCCGATAAAAACCAGATTCTACCGAACGATATAAACTCTTCCCGGCTCTTAATTCTTCCCGCGTCCGCTCAAAAATCAGTACATTGGCATCGACTGCCATCCCGATACTGAGAATAAAACCAGCAATCCCAGGGAGAGTCAAAGTAACGCCGAGTAAAACAAAGCCAGATAAGCACAATAGCGAATAAATGACTAGCGCTATCCCAGCAATTGCCCCCGGTAAGCGGTAATAGACGCCGATGAAGATCAATACCAAAATCAGACCACCGATAGAGGCGTAAATACTGCTTTGGATACTATCTCGCCCCAGGGTTGCCCCCACGGTACGGTTTTCAATGATTTCCACTGGGTAGGGTAGGGCACCGCCCCGCAGCTGGACGACCAGCTCGTTGGCTTCTTCTAAGCTAAAGTTGCCTGTAATCTCGGCACCGCCGCCGCTGATGCCTTCTTGGGCATACTTCACTTCAACGGTAGCAGCGCTGAGCAGTTCTTCATCTAAGAAGATTCCCAAAGTGCGTCCCGTCCCAGCAATATTTTTGGTCAACTGGGCAAAGCGTCCGCCTCCTTCAGGATCAAAGGAAATGTTGACACTCCAGTTGTCGCTCGTCTGAAAAGGTCGAGCGGTGGCTCCTGTGAGGTTTTTGCCTGTAAGTGGGGGGTTGGTGCGCTCAAACAAAGCTGCGATCGCTTGGTTACTCCGCTGGAGAGCTTCCTGATTTTTAGCGATCTCCGCTTCGTCTTTCGTCTTTCTCAACTCATCCTGCTTCGCTTTTAATTCCCGTCGCAGCTGTTGTTCAATTTGCAACTGGGTTTCCGAACCCGGTTTTTGTTCGCGGAAATCCAATTGAGCAGTGCCACCCAGCACCCGTTCTGCTTGCTCCGGATCGCTGACCCCCGGTAGCTGCACCAAAACCTGGTCTTGTCCGACCGTTTGCACAATTGCTTCAGAGACTCCAAGACCGTTAATCCGGTTCTCTACGACTTTCTGAACTGCTTCTAAATCTTCTCGCGTGATTTCTTTGCCTTCAGTGGGTTTCACCTGAAGCGTCAGTTGCGATCCCCCTTGAAGGTCTAATCCCAGCCGAATTGGAATCCTGGCAAGCACGGTGATAGAAGCAATCACCAGAACCAGAATTAAGGCTAATAAAGAACGCTGTCTCTGCATACCACGACCCGCTCAAACAAATGCTATGATAATCCCTTTTGGGCTGGTCGATCCGGATTGATTGTCAGCGGGCATTAGTCATTAGTCATTCGTCATTGGCAATTGACTCAGACTAGGGACTAAGGACTAATGACCGATCACACTTGGAGTGCCATCATCTTTTGCACGGCTTCCACAATTTGCTCGGGTTGGACAATCGTCAACCGCTCCAGCGTTCCATTATAAGGTGTGGGGATATCCTGGGAAGATAGCCGCAGAACAGGTGCATCTAGCTCATCAAACAGCCGATCGTTAATTGAGGCTGTCAATTCTGCCGCAATCCCGCCGGTTTTCATGCATTCCTCTACGATAATCACCCGGTGGGTTTTCCGGACGGAAGCGCCGATGGTATCGAAATCCAGTGGTTTGAGGGAAATCAGGTCAATCACTTCTGGATCGAAACCTTCTTTTTCCATCTGTTTTGCCGCTTGCATAACATGGTGACGCATCCGCGAATAAGTCAGGATCGTGACATCCTTACCTTGCCGCACCACTTCTGCCTTATCTAAGGGCAGCACATATTCTTCCTCTGGTAAATCTTCTTTCAAGTTGTAGAGGAGGACGTGTTCAAAGAATAAAACCGGATTATCGTCGCGGATGGCTGCCTTTAACAATCCTTTGGCGTTGTAAGGTGTGGAGCAGGCGACAATTTTTAAACCCGGTACTGCTTGGAAATAAGCTTCTAGGCGCTGAGAGTGTTCGGCACCCAATTGACGACCGACGCCACCTGGCCCCCGAATCACCATCGGAATTTTGAAGTTGCCGCCGGAAGTATAGCGCAGCATTCCAGCGTTGTTAGAAATTTGGTTAAAGGCAAGGAGCAAAAAGCCCATGTTCATGCCTTCAATAATCGGTCTGAGACCTGTCATTGCAGCACCTACTGCCATGCCGGTGAAGCTGTTTTCGGCAATGGGGGTGTCGAGTACGCGCAGATCACCATATTTTTTGTACAGGTCTCTGGTGACTTTGTACGAGCCGCCATAGTGACCGACATCTTCACCAAGGACAAATACGGCTGAGTCGCGGGCCATTTCTTCGTCTATGGCTGCGCGGAGGGCGTTGAAGAATAAAGTTTCTGCCATCGGTACAGTAGAGGAGAGGAGTTTGATCGGGTCAGATTAGGATTTTAACCTCTTCAGGCTCTAGAATTTTGCTAGCGATCGCACATCGCTCTGGATTGGGGAACCGGAAGCGATCGCACTTTGTTCATCGTAAAATTAATCGCAGTATTGACAAAACTTTAAAAATATGCAAAACCCGCCTTCTCAAAGAAAACGGGTTTTTATTGGAAAATTACGATTATCAACCTACAGCATTCTTGACTTCAAGCACCTTTTAAAACCCAACGAATCTCTAGTTCAATTCCGGTTTGGGAGCCATACATCTGTAGGGGCATGGCAATCAAAAATCCCCTATCAAACGTTAGAACCTTTTTTTAAAGCAGGCGGAAGGTGAAGGGATAGCGGTAGGGTTGATCCGGATTCCCCAAACAGTGAGTAATTGCCAGAATCGTCAGTGCCCAATGAACGACAAACCCGATAGGTCCGAGGATAAAGCCCAATAAACCAAGGGTGATAAAAGTTAAGAAGGCAATAATCGCTCCATAGAACCAAACATTGAAGTGAAAGTTGATTGCTTCTTTGGCATTGTCTTTCACAACTGGATCATCGGATACAAATAACATCGCAACAGGTATGCCGATAGACACCAGTGTCGTGCTAAAAAAGATCGAGCCATGAGATAGTACCGACAACAACTTCCGCTTGTCCATGTCGTACATCAAAACCCCCTAATGCTTCTCTTGCGTTGCCTCTAGTCAAGACTCTAACACGCGATCGCTGGGGGTGAGCCGCACGCTAGCGAACGGCTTTCCGTACCCGAAAGGCACAAAAGCTTCTGGTACTAAAGCAGAGAGAAGTTATCCTGAAACAGCCGCAGAATTTCGGTCACTGACCGCAGTCGTTTGCTGATGTTGCTGCCGAATTGGAATCGCGATCGCGAACTCTGCCCCCTGTCCCGGTGCTGAAATGCATTTCAAGCTGCCGCCGTGTTTTTCGACTACAATTTGATAACTGATAGATAACCCCAAACCTGTGCCGCTACCAACAGGTTTAGTTGTAAAGAAGGGGTCAAAAAGCTTTTGGCGTACCTCCTCCGTTATCCCAAGACCATTATCAGAAATCCGAACCACAACTTGACGATCGTCTTGAACTTCAGTGCGAATCCGAATCCAAGGCAGGGACGCTGGGGAACAAAGCTGCTGGGGAGAGTGTACCAAATTCTCCTCTGCACTTCTGCGCCTCTGTGCCTCTGCCTCTTCTAAGGCATCAATTGCATTGGTGATGGTATTTATAAATACTTGATTCAGTTGCCTCGCATAACACTCGATGGGGGGCAGATTGCCATACTCTTTAATAATTTCAATCGCTGGGCGTCCCAGTTTCCCTTTCAAGCGGTTTTGCAAGATCAGCAGCGTACTGTCAATGCCTTCGTGGAGATTAACCGCCTTCACCTCTGCCTCATCCAAGCGCGAGAAGTTTCGCAACGATAAGACAATTCCGCGGATACGGTTCGTCCCCGCCTTCATTGAGGACAGCATTTTGGGTAAGTCTTCCTGAAGAAAATCTAAGTCAAGGTTCTCCACGACTGCGGCAATTTCAGGAACAGGTTCGCAATTGTGTTGCTGATAGAGGCGAATCAGATGTAGTAATTCTTTTGTATATTCGTCGGTGTGAATTAGATTGGCGTAAATAAAGTTAATAGGGTTATTAATTTCGTGAGCAACACCAGCAACCAATTGACCCAAGCTAGACATTTTTTCGCTCTGAATCAATTGAGATTGGGTTTGTTTCAACTCACATAAGGTTTTTTCTAGATGAAGTGTCTGTTGTCTTAATTGCGCTTCCGATTTTTGTAAAGCAATTTCTGCCTGCTTGCGTTCGCGAAGCGCGGCTTGCCGTTCGCTAATATCGCGTACTATTACCAAAGCTTCTGATTCTAAGCTACGCGCATACCGAGCCTCATAATCGTGCTGGTTGCCGTCTATGGAAGTCATTTGATACTCGTAGAGTTGTGTTTCACCGGAAGCGATCGCTTTCGATACGTTGTACATGGTAGCTTCAGCCAACTCGGTAGGTAATACCTCCCACACGCTTTTCCCCAAAAAGTGACTGGGAGGCATCGCCAGAGCATCTTCTCTGGGCGCTTGAAAGTCCATAAAAGTCCCATCACTGCAAATCCGAAACAACATATCCGGTAGGGCTTGGATGAAGGCGCGATTTTTCGCTTCGCTTTCCCGCAATGCCGCCTCTACTTGCTTGCGTTGAGTAATGTCGCTTGCTACGACTACAATCCCTTTACGGCTTCCATCTGGGTTGAATAAGGGCACCTTGGCGACATCAAACTTCCTCGCTGAACCATCGGGTAATGAAATCTCTTCTTCGTAATGGCTAATAGTTTCTGCACGCCACGCTCTTTCATCGGATTCTTGACAACCAAAAAGAGCTTCCTGATAAAATTCTGTATACTCTTCTAGTTCTGCGTCTGTCTTGCCCTGATAATCGACACCTTCGAGCTGAAAAAGCTTCAGTCCTTCTTGATTCGAGATCAGCCAGCGTCCTTCACCGTCTTTCATATTCACCACGTTCGGAACCGCATCAATCAGGGTATTCAGCCAGTATTCTTGACTTCGCAGCTGCGCCTCTATCTGCTGACGTTCCTGAATTTCTGATTTCAGTCGGCGGTTGGCTTCCTCGATCTGAGCGGGACTGGGCAGTGCTAGGATGTTAGGAATTAATGACATCAATACAATACCTGTCGCCACAGAAATCACAGCCGCTACAGCTTTCACCAACCCTGACAGCCAATACATTGGGTGCCATAGGGTCCAGATTTCCAACACATGACTTGTCCCACAAGCGATAATAAAGCTGCCAAACAACAGAAATACCCAATCAAAGGGCAAATCGCCTCGCTTGCGGACAATGTAAACCAACAGCAGCGGAATTGAATAATAAGCCAGGGCGATTAAACCATCTGACAGAATATGCAGCCACACTAGCCCTGTTTTCCATAAGTAGCAGTGTCCGTGCGGGATAAATTGCCCGGAAGTAAAAAGATTGTGCAAAAGTGATGGCATAAAGTCTCCTTGGGGTTGCTACTTTATAGCTGAATATCGCTCGCTTGCGAGAGTTGGCATGGGTAGGTCTGCACCGGATAAATTACAGTTGTTTTGCTCTTGCAAAAAGACGGTTGGTTTCTTAGCGTAGAACTTCAAAAAAAAACTTGCTTTGCTTAGCGCCTTGTATTTGGATTCGTCAGCAGTGCGTAATTTTAGATAGGAGACGAGTATTAACGGAATATATCGGCTTAGAATTAAATTAAGTAGATAGATATAAAGAAAGTGCAACCTTAAACGAACCTTCCCTGCGTTCTCAGTTCACCCACCAGTTGGGGGAAGAAGGGTGAGAATTTTTATTGACGAAAGAGAGAAAATTTCTCCCTTTTTCGGGGCGAAAAGTCTAAACAGAGGTTTCCTCTGTTAGCATTAGGTTCTCGCGAATGGAGGAGCAAAGCTTGTCAACACAGCAGGCGAATGGGCAAGGTTTTCCGGTTAATTGGACTTACCTCCTTAGACAAAACTGCTAGCGAATTGCGGCTAGCAGGAGTGAATCTAAATTTTTGATGAGGGTGAGAGTTGTTAATCGGGAATGTTACTGAAAGAAGCGATCGCGTCTTAGTCCAATCGGAACCCTAGAACGAATAAAAGTAAAAAGGCTATCTCCGGTTTGGGTTGTTCCGTCTGTTGTATACGGATACGCTTCATCGTTTCACAATCTAACCTTTTATAATTTTTGTTGAAAGTACCGAACCAGGCATCCGAATGTTTACTGATTTCCAGTCCCCAGAAGCAACCACTCAATCTGAAATACAAGCAGCGGTTGAGCGTCGGCGTAACTTTGCGATTATTTCTCACCCCGACGCGGGTAAAACGACGCTGACCGAAAAGCTGTTGCTGTACGGAGGTGCGATTCACGAAGCGGGAGCGGTGAAGGCGCGTCGGGCGCAAAAAAAGGCGACTTCTGACTGGATGGAGATGGAGCAACAGCGGGGAATTTCGATTACCTCGACGGTGTTGCAGTTTGCATATCACAACTGTCAGATTAATTTGCTGGATACTCCGGGACACCAAGATTTCAGTGAAGATACGTATCGGACGCTGGCGGCAGCAGATAATGCGGTGATGCTGATTGACGCAGCGAAAGGTTTGGAACCGCAAACACGGAAGCTATTTGAAGTATGCCGGATGAGAAAAATCCCCATCTTCACTTTTGTGAATAAACTCGACCGCCCCGGACGGGAACCATTGGAACTGCTAGATGAAATTGAGCAGGAATTGGGATTGCAAACCTATGCCGTAAACTGGCCAATAGGAATGGGCGATCGCTTCAAGGGCGTCTACGACCGACGGCAGCAGCAAATTCACCTATTCGAGCGCAGCGTACATGGCAAGCGTGAAGCGCTGGATACCGTTGTAGATATGGGCGATCCTCGAATTGAAGAACTGCTGGACCAAGAACTTTACTATCAACTCAAAGAAGATTTAGAACTCCTTGAAGGCGTTGGCTCAGAACTGGATCTAAACCTAGTTCATCAAGGCACAATGACGCCCGTGTTCTTTGGTAGCGCCATGACCAACTTTGGGGTGGAGTTATTTTTGGATGCGTTTCTCGACTACGCCCTCAAACCCGGTTCCCGGCAAAGCAGTAATGGTGCAATTCCACCTACTTACCCAGAATTCACAGGTTTTGTCTTCAAGCTGCAAGCGAATATGGACCCGAAGCACCGCGACAGGATAGCCTTTGTGCGCGTCTGTACCGGCAAGTTTGAAAAAGACATGACAGTGAATCATGCCCGTACTGGCAAAACCGTTCGCTTGTCTCGTCCTCAGAAACTATTTGCCCAAGATAGAGAATCGATTGAAGAAGCGTATCCCGGCGATGTCATTGGATTGAACAATCCTGGCGTCTTTGCGATTGGCGATACGATTTATACGGGTCAGAAGCTAGAGTACGAAGGTATTCCCTGCTTCTCTCCGGAATTGTTTGCTTATCTGAAAAACCCCAACCCTTCTAAGTTCAAGCAATTCCACAAGGGGGTTTCGGAATTGCGGGAAGAAGGTGCAGTGCAAATCATGTACTCCGTGGATGAAGGCAAACGCGACCCAATCCTAGCAGCGGTGGGACAATTGCAATTTGAGGTAGTGCAATTTCGCTTGCAGAATGAATACGGTGTTGAAACTCACACAGAATTATTGCCTTATAGTGTGGCTCGTTGGGTAGCCGGTGGCTGGGAGGCTCTGCAAAAAGTGGGACGTCTTTTCAACACCGTGACGGTGAAGGATAGCTGGGGGCGTCCGGTGCTGTTGTTCCGAAACGAATGGAATTGTCAGCAGGTGCAAGCGGATCATCCAGAGTTGAAGTTAAATTCTGTAGCGCCTGTAGCGGCGGGGCAACAACCAGTAGATTTTTGACCAAGCGCTTGGTGAAAGCCAATACCTCACTGGTTTCCTGGGTCATGATTGATGTTTCCCAGCCTGTTTCAGGCTGGGTGCCACTGTCCCGCCGGAGCCGGATATCAAAAAAGGTGGACACTTGCCCACCTTACCTACTCTCATCTTCCGTTTTATCTAGAAAGGGCGGGGAAACCCCGCCCCTACTATTAGGCGTTCGTGTTAATACTCAGCAGCACCTCACCTTTGATCATCCGTTGGGCGGCATCGAGGAGCGCTTCTTCCAGATAAGGCTTGGTAAAGTAGCCCTTGGCTCCCAACTGAGCTGCCATTTGCTGGTGCTTGCTAGCGCCACGAGAAGTTAGCATTGCTACCGGCAGATGGTTGAGGCTGGGGTCTTTCTGAATCCGTGAGAGCAACTCCAGTCCGTCCATGCGAGGCATTTCAATGTCGCAGAAGACAATCTCGCAAGGCAGACCCGACCGAAGTTTATCCCAAGCTTCCTGACCGTCACGGGCTTGTTCCACTCGGTATCCTGCCTTGTTAAAGGTCATGGAGAGAAGTTCGCGCACCGTAATTGAGTCATCTACAATCAAGACCATCGGATCGGTCTTCACTGCTGGAGCCTCTACAGGAAGGGAAACACCCGCCTTATCCCACAGAGAAACGTTACGGTCTTTGCCAATCCTACCCGTCGCTAAGTCAATCAGCTCTAGAACGTCAGCAATGGGCATGATCCGACCATCCCCTAAGACAGTAGCACCTGCGACGCCTAGGGGCTTGGGCACAGGGCCTTCCAGTTGCTTAATCACAATTTCTTGTTCTCCCAGCACCTGATCTACTTGGACGGCGATAAAATTGCCAGCACTGCGTAGCACGACAATCGAAATCATGTCATCTTCCCTGTTTCCACCATAAACGGTGCCTCGACTGAGGTGACGCTGGTAGGTCAGTAGTTCCTCTAGAGGTTGGAAGGGCATGAGAGAGTCGCGCCAAGAGATACAGGTCTCACCTTCTGAGTTCGTTTGAATGCGGTCTTGGGGCACATCCAACATATCTTCCACCCCATCCATCGGGAAGGCAATGCGAGCTTTGTCACTCAGGCAACAAAGTGCTTTGCAAATACTTAAGGTAAGGGGCAGACGAACGGTAAAGGTAGTGCCCTTGCCTAGGGTGGAGTCTGTTGTGATTACACCGCGAATTTCGTTCAAACTGGTGCAAACCACATCCATCCCGACGCCGCGACCTGAGAAGTCATCGGCTTTGTCTTTGGTACTAAAACCAGGATGGAAGAGCAGATCGTAGACTTCCAGACGGGTCATGGACTTGGCTTCAGATGCGGTAATCAGCCCTTTTTCGACTGCCTTTGCCTTTACCCGTTCTGAATCAATGCCTGCGCCATCATCCGAGACGGAGATAACGGTTTGGTTGCCTTGATGGAAGGCTCGGATGGTAATCCGACCTACGGGAGGCTTTCCGGCGGCTATACGCACTTCTGGCGGTTCAATGCCGTGAGTGATGGCATTGTTCACCAGGTGCGTCATCGGATCGTAGAGGTGTTCCAGGATCACTTTATCGATCAAGGTTTCCCGACCCTCAATCTGTAGCTCGGCTTGTTTGCCGCACTTGAGAGAAATCTCGCGGACGGCACGGGGCAAGCGGTCGGCAGTTTGGGCAAAAGGCACCATGCGCGATCGCGTCAATCCTTCTTGCAACTGAGTCGTCACCTGCCGCAGCATCCGGGCGACCTGGTCAGTTTCATCAACGAGGAATTCAATGTCAGCCGCCGACTCTCGGACACGGACAATTAGCTCAATGATTTCTTGGGAAAGGCTGTGGAAAGGCGTAAACAGATCGAGTTCCAATTCACCCAAACCAAAACGGCTGTTGGCGGGAGCCTCCTGCGCTGCCGACGTATGGTCAGGTCGGGCGTTGAACCGATTGCTTTGACGACTGGCGAGTAGAGAGCTTTCTAGGAGCGATCGCTCATACCGATCCTGCATCCTCGCTCCCACGTCACTGAGTTGCTGTACCTGGTGCAGCAAGTTATCCAGAAATTGTCGCAGGCGTTCTTGATCCTGTTCCAAAGTGTTCCGGTTCACCACTAATTCCCCCACCAGGTTGCTGAGGTTGTCTAGGTGCTTAACCGGCACCCGCATGGTCTGTTCAAACACTTTAACCGGACGGGGACGATTAACCGGGCGAACTTGGCCTGGGCTTGTTTTCACACTACGTGGCCCACCCATCGTCTCCTCAGCCTGTCCCAACAGTTCCTCCAAATCCCCAAATCCATCGTCAAGGGCGTCTGCGGATGTAGCTGTTTCAGCTATCGGCTTCGTAGGAGAACGCTGCGATTGAGCAAATTGAGGAACAAGCTGAGGTTCATCATCCCCCAAGAGAGCTTCCAAGTCAGCAAACTCATTCATGTCTTCTGCATCAAAAGCCGCTGGCACGGATTCCTCTTCGCCTAGCAGTGCTTCCAACTCGTCAAACTCATCGTTACTTGCCAAGTTAGATGCTGGTTCTGCGAACACTTCCTCACCCAACATTGCCTCTAATTCGTCAAACTCATCGTTTTCCACTAATGAGATGGCTAAGTCTTGGTCTTGTTCTCCAACTGTCTCTAGCAAAGACAACTCATCTAAAACAGCAGCCTCTGAAGGATTTGCAATCTCTTGTTGTTCTGTCACTAAGTCCCAGAGATCGTCAACTTCCTTCAACTCATCTGCGTCAGACGCTTGGTTTTCTGAAGGAATTTCTCCAATTAACAGATTCTCTTCAAAATCCAATCCATCCCCAAACTCTACTGGTTCGCTACCTAAGAGATCCTCTAACTCGGAAGCTGCCTCTTGAGACACCGCTGCTGAGTCGATTCCCCACTCGGCATCGTCCATGTCGCTGCTAAATAGGTCTAAATCTGCTAATTCCAGCGCTTCTGGAGTCGATGCAGATGATGCTTCTTCTCCAAACATCGCTTCCAGATTCTCTGACTCCACTGGCACCGCAGCTAAGTCGATTCCCCACTCAGCTTCCGTATCGTTACTGCCAAATAGGTCTAGGTCTGAATCTGCTAATTCCAGCGCTTCTGGAGTTGGTGCTTCTTGTTCCCCAAACATCGCTTCCAGATTCTCTGACTCCACCGGCACCGCGGCTAAGTCGATTCCCCACTCAGCTTCCGTTTCGCTGCTAAATAGGTCTGAATCTGCTAATTCCAGCGCGTCTGGAGTCGGTGCAGATGATGCTTCTTCTCCAAACAATGCTTCCAAATTCTCTGGGGCTTCCGCAGGCACTGCTGCTAAGTCGATTCCCCACTCGGCATCGTCCATGTCGCTGCTAAATAGGTCTGAATCTGCTAATTCCAGCGCTTCTGGAGTTGGTGCAGGTGCTTCTCCAAACATTGCTTCCAGATTCTCTGACTCTACCGGCACCGCGGCTAAGTCGATTCCCCACTCGGCTTCCGTTTCGCTCGTTTCGCTGCCAAATAAGTCTGAATCTGCTAATTCCAGCGCTTCTGGAGTCGGTGCAGATGATGCTTCTTCTCCAAACATTGCTTCCAAATTGTCTGACTCCACCGGCATCGCGGCTAAGTCGATTCCCCACTCAGCTTCCGTTTCGCTGCCAAATAAGTCTGAATCTGATAATTCCAGCGCTTCTGGAGTCGATGCAGATGATGCTTCTTCTCCAAACATTGCTTCCAAATTCTCTGGGGCTTCCGTAGGCACTGCTGCTAAGTCGATTCCCCACTCAGCTTCCGTTTCGCTGCCAAATAAGTCTGAATCTGATAATTCCAGCGCTTCTGGAGTCAATGCAGGTGATGCTTCTTCTCCAAACATTGCTTCCAGATTCTCTGACTCCACCGGCATCGCGGCTAAATCGATTCCCCACTCAGCTTCCGTTTCGCTGCTAAATAGGTCTGAATCTGCTAATTCCAGCGCTTCTGGAGTCGGTGCAGATGATGCTTCTTCTCCAAACATTGCTTCCAAATTGTCTGACTCCACCGGCACCGCCGCCAAGTCGATTCCCCACTCAGCATCGTCCATGTCGCTGCCAAATAGGGCTGAATCTGCTAATTCCAGCGCTTCTGGAGTTGGTGCAGGTGCTTCTCCAAACATTGCTTCCAGATTCTCTGGGGCTTCCGCAGGCAACGAGGAATCTAAGAGATCCTCATCAAGCTCGAAAGCTGCGTCGACAGGTACTACTGCTGAGTCGATTCCCCACTCAGCGTCGAATTCAGTAGCTAACAGATTTTCTTCATTCAAATCCAGCGCATCCAGCGCATCGGTACTGGAAGATGGCTCATCGCCCAACATTGTTTCTAGATTTTCTGCGGCATCCAGAGATTCTTGAGATGTTTCCTCTGACGGCAGCTCTAAAAACGCATCGGTTGTAGCGAAGAAATCATCGGAGGCGTCTGCCGAAACAAGGGACTCTTCCTGACTAGGATCGAACAAACTGGATAACGGCTCGCCTAGGCTAGCATCAAAAGCATCTGTATTTCCATCGGATAGGCTCATGCTGGCAAAGTCCAGAGAACTATCCCACTCAGTTGTTGCAGTTGCTTCTGGCTCTGCCTCAAAGAAGTTATCTAATGCGTCAAGTTGGGGCACTTCATGGCTTTCCCCATTCATGTCAAGAGATTCATCTAAAGATGCGAATTCTGTTGTTTCTAGCTCTGCTGCTTGCGACCCAAAGAAATCACCTAACTCATCTACCGAGACAGTTTCGGTAAGATTAGGAACAGAGTTTAGCGCCCCATTCGCATCTGCATCTTCTTGTAGCGCTAGGTTCTCGATCTCGCTACCAGTGCTTTCCGCTTCACTTTCCCAATCCAGGCTAAAGGGACTGGTTTGTGGATTGTCCAACTCCAACAAGTCCAGTGCTTCTTCGTTCCTTGCGTCTGAGGCGCTTGTATCCAGTGCAAATGCATCTGGAGACGCCCAATTGCTGGGAATATCTAAATCGTCTAAAGCTGAGAATGGCTCTTCAACCAAAGTTTCATTGAACTCCAGTTGGTTTTCCCAATCTTCTAGGTCTTCTCGTGCCGTTCCTGGCATTTGAGCTGCTGTTACTTCTGAGAAGCCCGCGGGTTGGATTGTCTCGTCCCACGCCAAGTCTGTTGCTGACCAATCCTCTAGGAAAGCTCTGTCAACGCTGCTTGTACTGGCATCGATATCTTCCACACCTGGTATGGCAGGCCAATTAAAGTCGAGGTTAACATCTCCTACCGCATCCGCTTCGATTTCGGGTGCGATCGCCTCTGACTCGAAAGGAGTTCCTATTGCTGCACTCAAGTCCAGCAGGTCGTTTGTCTCGTTTCTTGGCATCGTTTCTTCAAGCCACAGATCTGTGTTGTCTTCCAACATCAGTTCATCGAGAACATCGCCATTGTCTGCTCTGGCGTGTGGGGTTTCAAACAGATCCAAGTTGCTAAAGTCGGGTTCTTCTTCCCAACCTGCTGCCGTTAAATCAACTTCATCTTCCAACAGGCTACCCATCTCCAAATCGCCTGTCAAAGCTGTACTCGTACTCTGCTCATCCTCAAACACAAAATCTGGCAAATCGTTATCAGTCGCGGCGATTGGCTCGGCGGCAGCAACACTATCGAGTACCTGCAAATCCTCGCTCGACCAATCTGTAGCCCAGTCCGACCCTTCTGTAGACATGATCGATGGAGTTTCTAACTCTTCTGAAACTTCCTGGTTGCTGTTCTCGGCTGCTTCGCCAAACAGCGTTCCTGTTGTCATCAATTCCCAGTCTGACGACTCCTGATTCGCTGCTGTCTCGATCGAGTCATTTTCGTTAGTATTTATACCCGCAGCACCGAACATATCTTCATCCGAATCCGACTTTAACGCTTCAGATTCTGTCGCCAAGAGTGCCAAGTCCAAATTCTCAGAGGTAAGAATGCCTAATAAATCTTCATCTGTAGCAGCCGCAAGCGACTCGCTTAAAGGGTTGGCATTCTCTTGTTGCTCAAAGCCTTCATCTTCTAAGAAACTGTCACTCCAGAGATTGGCTAAATTCTCTGATGGGGTTGCTTCTGAAGCTGCGCTTGGGGCATCTGCCGCAAACAGCAGGTCAGAAAAATCATCTTCATCTCCATTTCCATCTGACACGTTACCTGCGAACAATTGTGCGGCATCTTCCCGTTCGCTTTCCGCTGAAGGCGTTTCGCCTTCCTCTACTAAGTCTTCTCCAAATCCAAACAAAGTTAAATCATCTTCTTCGGTTGCTGGAGTGGCAGATTTTCCTAACCCATCTGTATCACCACCCAGTAAGTCAGAAAAGTCGTTTTCTTGTTCAAGATTCAACCATTCCTGACGCTCTGTGCCCATATTCTCTGCCCCATCGCCAATGACTTGTTCTTCTTGCCAGGTTTCATCCAGATCCGGGGCTTCCCCTTCAAACAAATCAGCAAGGCTATTGAGTTCTGCCATGCCGACTTCCGGCCCGTTGGGATCGGCTGGATGATTGGCAGATTCCTTACCCCGACCTGATTTGATACTCGGTTGAGAGAACGTCGTATCTGAATTCGCGGAGGTGAGGGAGGGTTCCTTCAACCCAGCCCCCGATTCACCAACCGCAAACCGTTCTTTTTGGACAAACGTCTCTGAGTAGTTGAAACGGTCGGTTGCTTTTGGTCGGCTTTGACGGGTTCCGGCATCTGCTGGGGTCATAGAATGCTGCGATTGTACAGACGCAATTCGGGTCTGTAAATCGGCAGTCGTTGCTCCAGCTAGTTCTTGGGCTGAATAGATGAGCGCGGGTTCGGCATCCAGTTGCTCCAAAAGCGATGGAGTGGCGGAGGATGGTAGGAGTGCATTGAGCTGGGAACTCGGCTCAATTGAGCTAGCGCGACCTGCTAGCACCAGCTCTTGGGCTTGTTTAATTTCTTTAATAACGACAGTAGCCAGAGTGCGATAGGAATTTTCTGGATTTGCGATCGCGCTTGCCGAAGCCTGAATCAGTTCTGACCACTTCGGGCATTCATATTGTTCGCCCATCCGTTCCAAAGAGCCGCAGATTTCCTGAAGCTGTTGTCTGCATCTGGGTTGGTCGGTTTGTTTAAATAGCTGCAACATTTCGCGCAGCTGGTTGAGTACGTCGCTTTGAAAGCGTTTTTGGGCTTGCCCATCTCGAAGGTAGCCGCCTGCCGCCGTTGCCGCCCCTGTCTCTTGAGCGCCGCTAGCCGCCTCTAAGGAGACATTCCCGCCAGCCCCATTCACTAGGAATGCCATATGCTGGTTCAGTTCCTCAAACACTGGCTCGACGCCTGACATGATACCGTTAGCAATTTCCTCAGTCAGACCAAATGGGCCACTGAGTTGTTCTATCAGTTCCTTGAGGGTATCGGAAACCTTCAAAAAGAGGGACTCTAGTTTTTGGTCAATCTTCACCGGACACTCTTTGAGGACTTTGAAGCAGTCTTCTAAGCGGTGGGAGGTTCTCTGAATACTGTTGATTCCCAGCATTGCCGCCCCGCCTTTGACCGAATGGGCGGCGCGGAAAACTTCATTCACCATTTCAGAATCTTCAATGGTGCTTTGCAGATTCACCAATCCCTGTTCAATGGTATTGAGGTGGTCTTTCGCCTCCTCAATGAAGTAGCCCATGATTCGCTGTTGTTGCTCCGGCTGCATAGCAGTATCCTTCGAGAGTGCTGAGTGCTATTGACGCCCATACGGCGGCTTCCCGTAGGGAGTGCTGAGTAGGAGAAAGAAGATTTTTTCTCCACTAGATTGCTTTTAATGTACCCAATCTATACAGAATCGACATCATTGATTTTTGCCCGATTTGTAGAAACCCGATTAATCGCGTTTCCAGGGTGATTTTCAGTCGTTTTTGCCCCACAATTTCTGATTTCTCAATTTATTTCCCCTCCGTAGCTTCGATGCGGAAGCGTTCGACGGAAGTTAGCAGGTCTCGTGCCACTCCGACCAAGTTTTGCAGCGCAGTGGATACCCGTTGCGCTTCCTGGGAAGTTTCTTGTGCGGTCAGTTCCACCGATTGCATCACCTGGGCAACAGCAGAAGAAGTTTCTGTCTGTTCCACTGTGTCAGCAGTAATCGAGCGAACCAGGGCGTCGATCCGATTTGACACCTGAATGATGTCTTCCAAACTCCGCTTTGCCTGTTCTGCTCGCTTCGTTCCATCAATTACCTGTTGAGTGCCTTCCTCCATTGCCATCATCACCGAACCCGTTTCGCTCTGGATTTGCAGCACAATCTGTTCAATTTCCTTCAAAGCTTTCGCAGCTCGGTCTGCAAGTTGTCGCACTTCATCTGCCACCACAGCAAAGCCCCGACCCGCCTCACCGGCGCGTGCTGCTTCAATACTGGCATTGAGTGCTAGGAGGTTGGTTCGGGAAGCGATCCCTGAAATTAACGCGACAATCTTAGAAATTTCCTGGGAAGATTCAGCAAGGCGTTTAACTTTTCGAGTCGTTTCTGCAACGGTTTCCCGAATTTGCAGAATCCCTGCCACCGTTCGTTCTACAGATTCGCCACCCTTCAAGGCTGTGGCAGAGGCGGCGCGGGCGACTTCTTCTGCTTCTCTCGCATTTTCGGCAACCCGCTGAATCGAGCCAGTCATTACCTGAACCGAGTTGAGAGTTACCGCCAGCTCTTCTGCCTGTCGCAGCGCATCGGAAGACAAACCGCGAGCAAATACTTCACTGTCAGTCGCTCCTCTACTGACTTGTCGAGCCGCCATCTTCACCTGTTGAACGATTTCCCGCAGGTTTTGAATGGTCAGGTTAAAGGAGTCGGCAACAGCTCCCAAAACGTCTGCGGTGACTTCTGCCTGCACGGTCAGATCCCCACGGGCAGCACCTTCTACATCATCCAGCAGCCGAATCACTTGACGTTGCAAGTCTTCTTTTGCTTGTTCTTGCTCTTCAGCTTTGCGTTGAGCTTCGGATGTAGTGGTCAGGATGACGCGAGCCATTTGGTTGAACCCAGCGGCCAGGGAACCGAATTCGTCTTCTGAGTAAACGGTTGCCTGGGCATTAAAGTTGCCACCAGAGACAGACTCAAACTGGGCTTGGAGGTCTTCGGTGGTTTTTTTGATTTGCCGAGTCGTGATTCGTCCTAAAGCCAGGGTAGTCCCAAAGGTGGCGGCACCCGCTGCCAGACTCATCACCCAGCTGGTGTTACGGAGATGGGAGATTGTAGTGTTTTTGCTGTCTTGGGGAGCAGCACTCGCGGAGATGAAGCTGACAAGTGCAACGACAACGGCGGAGACAATTCCGGCAGCGGCGGCAGAGATCAGCGGCTTTTTACTCAGAGGGGCGTTTTCAAAGGCAGCCAAAGGGCCTTGTTCGATAGTGACGTTTGGCTCTGCTTTGGAGCCTTCTGGAGTAAAGGAAATCGTTCCGGGGCTTTGTTCGGAGGTTCCGGTGATGCTGAATTCATCATCGTGAACGCCCAAGCTTGAACTTCCGGAGGATTCGGTAAAAGTTCGCGTCTCTACCTTCCGCTTGGAATCTCCAGATGCCCGTCTTGAAGAGGTTCCCAAGTCAGAAATTCCGGCGGAGAATCCTTGGCTATTGCCTTCTGAATGGGACAGATCGAAATCCGGAATGCTCCCTAAATCGTCTCCAAAATCACCAAATTCGTCTAAGAAGTCGCTGCTACTTTCATTGAGCCGGTTGCGCTGTTGATTTTCTGAGGAAAACGAGTCATAGCCAATGGCATCGTCAAAGGCTTCAAAGTCAAATTGGTCATTTCGGGTATTCCCGTTTTGATCGGAATGGGCGACATAAGTAGCATCGTCTTCGTAGGGATGAGTCTCAAACGGGCGGTGACGGGATCTAGTGGGATCGTTGCTACTGGTATAAGGTTCGGTATCGCCTAAGGCATCCTGACTGTCATATCCGAAACTTTCCTCCTCTGTTCTTCTGGATTCCAGCTCTCCGGATCTCATTAACAGTGTTTCGTCTTCCAGAGGAAAGTAATTGAAATTGGGTTCTTCTAAAGTGTCGGAAGAATTGGGAATTTCAAATGTCGAATTGTCATTCTCGAAGTTGCCCGATGGCATTTGAAATTCACGATCCGCCGTTTGATCGAAGTCAGTAAAGGCGTCGAGCGGAAATGCCTCTGCATCAAAATCTGTATTGGTTGCGGGCGATCCAGTCTCGTCATCCAGAGAACTGGGCGACCATGATTGTGCAAAGGGGTCGTGATAGGCTTCTGGTGTTTGTGCTGTTGCACTATCTGTATAGTCCGAGCTGACAAACGGATTCGCCGCTGAGTAAGACTCTATATCCTGAAAATCTCCAGAGTCGAAATCATCTAGAGAAGAGATGTCCTGAGTTGCCATCTCTGGTTCTTCTAGGGATGGCCATGCTGCGTTGGCTTTTGGAATCGCATAATCATCATGGTTGAGTGCAAATTCGTCTGGTTCCAACTCGCCACCAACGGGATCGGAAGTTGCACCAACCGATTCGGAGTAGTTTTGGCAAGAGAGGGCGTATTCTATTCCGTTGTTGGCACAATCGATAAACTCTTGGTCGTCGGTGAGCTGAGGCACCAACTCGTATTGTTCTTGCGCGATCGCGTACTGCTGTAATCCATAACAGTAAATATGACCCCGTAGAATCCGAGCATTTGGGTCATTGGGAAAATTTTCGACTAACCGATCGATGATGGCAGCTGCCTCTTCGTAGTTGCCCAGCGTGTAGGCCGAAAATGCGTGTTGATATTCTTGTGTGTAATCTGTACTTGATTTCATTTGCTTCCCCCAAAACAAGTAAAAATTAAAAATTAAAAATTAAAAAATTCATTTTGCCTTTTTACTTTTTAATTTTTAATTGATTTCATGCTGCCCATCGCGCTGAGCGAACAATTGCGACTTGGTCTAATAGTCGGAGAAACTGATTTTTCTCTTTGTCTAATAACCACTCACCCTTAAGAAAAGGTGCCATACTGTCTGGAACGTTAGTAAGCATCTGTACCTGATCGATATCGAGCCAGTCCATGCCGACAATACGCTCAACGGCTAAGCCTAACATGGTGTCCTGGTCTTCAACGGCAATCACTGGAATCTCAGGTTTGTCTGTGTTCAGGGCAGATGAATCCCCTAAAAACTGCCCGAGGTCTGCGACCCAAATCACTTGCCCGCGCCAGTTCAGCGTTCCTAACAGGAGGGGAGAAGCGTTGGGAATTGGAGTAATCCTGTCTGGTGATGGAGAAACCACTTCACGGATTCCACTGGCTCCTAGGGCAAATTCGTTACCGGATGGAACGTAAAACCGCAGGTGTAATTCACCTTCAGGACTCTCCAGTTCCTGAAATCCGGGTGAGTGATCTTGACCGCTGCCTGTTAAAAAGTCCGGATTGCCGACCATTCTATCTCCTTAGCTGTTAACTGTTAGCTGTTAGCTTTTGTTACTTCTCGAAACCTAAAAGCTACTAGAACTTTGGAGGTTAGTAGTTTTGGGCTAATGGCTAATGGCTTGTTAGCCTCGTAGCAGCTGTTTGACCGTCCCTATTAGCTCGGTTGGCTGAAAGGGTTTGGCTATATAAGCGTCTGCACCTTGTTTCATCCCCCAGTAGCGGTCAAATTCTTCTCCTTTCGACGAACACATTACCACAGGAACATTCTGGGTTTTTGGGTCGGCTTTGAGCCGACGACATACCTCATAACCGTTCATTCGGGGCATGACAATATCCAATACCACTAAGTCGGGACAAGACTTGAGAATTTGTTCCAAGGCTTCGACACCATCAGTGGCAATCGTTACGGTTAACCCACTTCCCTTGAGGAGGTCTGAGATCATTGCCCGTTGTGCGGGACTGTCTTCTACAACCAGAACTACACTCATAACTCCCTACCTACCTGTCTGCCGGTTCAAACATGAACGCTCGTAAGCCACGATTGGTTCACCCCTCAACCATGTCATGACTTAAGTATCCCATCTAACTTTAGACTCCTGTACGGGCGCTGTTTACGAAATATCTCCCCTGCTTTGGAGAGTCGCTGGTAAACGATTGCCCCCACGACTTGCTTAGTATCTGTAGTCGGTAGCCCGTCGTTGATAGTCCCTAGTCCATAGTCTATTCCTAATTTCATCATTGAATGAAGCCCCGCCTCATCGGTGGGGCAATTTTACCCGACTCGTACATCTGTTTCTTCTATCTCTCGATTTAACTCTGTAGGGTCTAAAGGTTCTGATATCGTTGATTCCTTTTCACCAGGGCCAATATATCTCTCTAGTAGCATTAATAGCTCACTTTCTCCAAAAGGCTTGGTTAGGTAGTCGGTTGCGCCTACCATCCTGGCTCTGACCCGATCGATAAATCCATCTTTGCCAGTCAGCATGATGATGGGGGTCTGTCGAAAAGCGGTTGATTTCCGGAGCATGGCACAAATCTCATAGCCTTCGAGGTCGGGCATTGCAATATCACAAAGAATCAAGTCGGGTTTGAGTTGGAAGACGAGACTGAGTGCTTTAAGAGGATTGCTAATCGCGGTTGCCTCATAACCTTGTGGTTTTAGGATATATTCGACGGTTTTACCGATGGCAACGTCATCATCGATACAGACAACGCGAGGAATTTTGTTGGCTGGGGTCGAATCGGATTCTATGCTAATTCCGACTCGGCGACTGGCTGCTGTTTCGTCGCTGGTACAACTTTGCAGTTGTACCCAACCTTGTTGTACATAGGGATAAATGGCTCTTGCCACAGTTAAAATTTCACGATTTAGATATCGGGCTAGCTGCCGTAGGGAGGTTTTTCCATCAAGCTGGCGATCTAGAGTTTTAAAAGCATTTTCTGGCAGGGCAGCGCGTAAAGAAACTGCGTCGGCAATGACTGGGCAGTGATTGGGAGATTGAATGTGGGGATGAAATTGTTTCCACTCCTGCACCTGCTTCATGATCTTGGCGACGAGGGGGGCAATTTCTAGGGTGGTAAGTTGTGGTGCTAGCGCTGGGCCAATGTCGAAGATGAAGGAGCCTTGATGAAGGCTGAGGAGGTCGAATAAGGTTTCATGCACCATACTGCGGATGATGCTGCGCCCTTGAGCGGGGGTCAAAATATGATTTTCCAACAGTGCCCACAAGTAGCCGTATTCGGGCGCATTAATCGCATCAATTAAGGGGACTTCCAGAGTTTTGAGGGAGGTTTCGGCTCGATAACGGCGTAGGTAGTCGCGCAAACGCAACAAACTGCCGGTTCCATCGCTAGCATAGGCGATTTGTCCGTTGAGGAAGAAGACAAACCAGAACGGCCCTGGTTCTTTGAGTTTTGCGTCTCGGTAGGGGATGCTGGTACGTCGCGCCCCTACATGCTCACCCGTTCCTTGAACGGGTGAGCTGTATGCCTCCACGAATAATTCGCCTGTTCGCTGACCTAATTCGATCAGTTGCAGGATGCTGCGTATATCAATTTCATTTAACGTTCCCTGCATGTAATGAAAATGCGCTCCTAATAACCGTTTGAATCTGAGTTAATGTTGCATTTGTCAAGTTTTACGCGGTGCCTGCTATAAAAATCTTTACAATTAGGTAGTTTTTCTTTGAGTAAAGGATGGAGCCAGATAATACAGTACCAGGGAAAGAGATTCTGGCGAAGGCGCAATCTTTACTGGCAGAAGTCAAACCCATGCAAGTGATTTGTCTGGTTGCTTTTGCCTGGGTTCAATTAGAAATGGAACTAGCCGAGAATTGTCTGTGGCAGGATTGCCTAGGATTCAAGTTAAATATTAAATAAGAAAGAAATCGAAACATATTTAGTTTAATTTAAGACTTGACGTGGCTGCCAACAGGGGCTAAATTACGGAGTCTTCAGGGAGAAACTGACCAAAAGGCGATCGCGTTTTAGATCGGGGTGTGAATTCAAAGGTGGAAGCGCCTCGTGGGTCGGCACTTCCACAACAAGGTCTGAAAAGGTTAGGATCGTTCTGGTTATGAAGCCTGGGCGAGAATTATGGCGGCATGGCTCTGGTGGGACCAGAGATCGGTCAACAAGCGGGCACAAGATACATCAAGAGGACCATCAGCGTGCTGTATCTAGCAGAAGTACAAAAAAAGAGTGGCGGTGTTTTTGGTGGTGGCAAGGCCGAACTAAAACTGCTGGCTTGTCAGCAGAATGACCAGAGTTGGCGTGCTGCGTCTGATGAAGTGATTCCCGCTCCTGAAGAAGCCAATAATTTTAATGGTGGCGTCTTGGTGCTGGTTGAGCTAAGCGGGAATCGGCAAGTGCAGCGTCCGCCGACAGAGGCGGGGCGTCAGTTGGTGAATATTTTGCAGAATTTCTCTCGCCAACTGGAAAAGTCGAAAACTCAGGAAGAAGAAATTGAACAGTGGAAGCAGTCGCTGACTTATCAGAGTCAGGAGTTAAACCGGCGCGAAATGGAAATGGAAGCGCGGGTGGAACAGCTGCAACAGTTGGAGGAAGACTTTGAACGGTTGGAGGCGCAACGTCAAGAAATTGACAGTTCGCGGGAGGAAATTGAGCGACTGCGGGAAGAGTGCGATCGGAACCGCATCGAGATGGAGGGAGCGTGGGAACACTTGCGGGGCGAGCAGCGGCGCTTGGAGGAACGACAGGCGGAGTTCCAACAAGGAACGGTATTAGATGAGGAGCAAGGTCAAAAGATTCGGGAATTACTAGATCGTTTAGCTTCGGCGATCGCTCCTACGGAAGCAGTGCGAGAACAACTGAATCTGGCTTTTGAAATTGTCAACGGGCAGCAGGGAACCCTAGACCAGCACTGGCAAAATCTGGAGCAACAACGCAACAATGCCCAACAGAAGCAAGCGGAAGTAGACCAGCAAACTCAGGAACTGCAAAGGCGCACGGAGGAGTTAAAGCAGGCTCAAGAGGCTCTGGAAAAAGTGCGTTTAGAGCGGATGGTGCTTCAAAATTCCCTGGAGATCAAGCAGGAGTATGCTCAGATGCAGAGTCTCCAGTTGCGAAATCAGGAGGAGCTGTACGAGCAACTTCACCGTCTGGCAACAACTTCAACGGGTGTCAAGATTAGCCAAAAGGTCGATCTGGAAGCGCTGGAGAAAATGCCCCTAGGCGAGCTGCAAGAAACCGTGCAAAATCTTCAGCAAGATTTGGAAAAAGTGATGCGCTTTGTCAATGACCAAGAAGAAGAGTTGACCTTGCAGCGTCAAACGGTTGAGGAATTGCAGACGAAGATCGAGCAAGCCAGCGAGTATGACCGCCTCAGTTTGGAAAATGAGCTAGCAGAGGAGCAGGATTGCTACCAAATGCTGGATGAGACGCTGGTGGGTCAACGCATCTACCTGCGGGAGCGAGAAGAAGTTTTAAATCAACACTTGCGGGTGCTGCGGCGACGGCAAGGGATTGTGGACAATGAAGGGCAGGACAATCAAAAGATTGACTTGGGTCCGGTTCTGAGTCAGTTGGAGGGACAACGACAACAACAGGCAGAGGAACTACAAAAGCTGGAAAGCCAGATTGAGCAGGTGCGGATGAGTATTCAGCAAGCTCAAGGCATGATTGACCATCAAGCTGGCGAACAGGAGCAAGAGCGCCAGCAGATTAAGCAGCTAGAGCAGAAATTGCAGGAAATGAGGGCGGCGGCGGCGGAACTCGTGGGCAAGGTAAATACCTATCAGGAAACGCTACAGCCAATGCAGGATCGCCTGAATGAGATGCGGCAGAAGTTGGAGGCAATCGTGGGGACGTTGGCTCAGGTACAGGAAACGGGTGACTATCAGCTGCAATCAATTACTGAGATGCGGCAAGTTCTCCTCACCTTGATCGGTGGTTAGTTGAATGCGGCATGAGAATTAAAAATTAAAAATCCAAAATTAAAAATGAGTCGTTCTGAATTTTTAATTTTGGATTGTTAATTTTTAATTGAAATCCAAGCTCCATCGACTTGTGCGATCGCGCCCCCAGGAAAGGGATCGGTTTGAGAGCGGTTGGGGGCTGTAATTAAGGCAGTCAGTTTTTCGATTTGCTCGAAGCTGGGAGTGATGGTTAGAACTGAGGCGAGAAAGTGTCGCATGACGCGACGTTGCAGGGCTAGGGGGGCTTGACGCAATACGAGGCGATTGAGTCTTGGGTCACGTCTGTAGTCAGTGCTGAGTGCTGTAGGGGCGGGGTTTTCCTGCTTATGCTCAGGGCTGAGTGGCGAGTCTTCGTTTTCTAGGGCTTGTTGCAGCAGCTTCTGAGCGGCTTCTTCAAGATATTGCACATCTGCCCGTAAAAGTTCCGCTGTCTTCGCCAGTGTTTGCTCAACTTGGGGGTTGAAGTGAGTTTGTAAGTATGGCAATAACTCTTGGCGGATACGGTTACGAGCATACTTAAAGTCTTGATTGGTGGAATCTTCCCAAACGGGAATCTGAAATTCTTGGCAAAATTGAGCGGTTTGTGCCCTAGAGACTTCTAGAAGAGGGCGCACCAGTTGCAGTGTTGGATGCAGTGTTGGAGTCAGCGGACGCTGCCAGGTTAGGGCTTGTAATCCATCGGCACCACTGCCGCGCATCAGGTTATAGAGAAGGGTTTCGGCGCGATCGCTCGCTGTATGACCTGTGACAATGTATGGGAAATTGTTGGTTTGGGCGATCGCACTCAAGGCTTGATAACGCCACTGCCGCGCCGCTGCCTCTGAGGTGATAGATGGCGTTTCTGGGGCGGTTTCCAAGTAATAGGAGACTTGCCAGGTTCTCGCCAACTGTTCCACATGGTTAGCATTTGCTTGGGAATCCGGACGCCAGCGGTGATCGCAGTGAGCAATTCCTAGATGCCATCCCCACTTTGGCTGCAAATCTAGCAGTAATTTGATTAAGCAGAGAGAATCTTGTCCCCCAGAGACTGCAACTAATAGGGGCTGGTTTCGCGGTAAGAGATGGCGATCGCGTAAAATTCGATGCAATTGAGCATGGAGAGGCGTCCAAGGGGGAAGATTAGGCATTAGCTATCATCTTCTTTGAGTTGCTGACGAATATCCTCTAGTGGTGATTCTGGCTCATCCGGGCAAAATTCTAGAGTTACTCTAACCTTTCCTTGTTTCCAGTTAGCACCGGGTCTTAGAACCTTGCAATCTATACCCTCACTAAACCACTTTATTTGCTCACCAGTTGCTCCTACCTGAGCCTGCATCCGGTTAATGAATTCACCCACTTGGAAAGTGGAGTGATTAATTAAAAGTCTCTGAGTATTTGTATTAACACACAAAACATTGTCCGCTTCTATCCGCTCGAATCCATTATTCATGTGAATCTCCAGTTCCAGCACTTGTTCTAGATTTTTTCAGAAGTAGCCGCGAGTTTACTTGTTAGGCTGCTATTGGTTTTAATCAGTGCGATCGCTCGGTCGATAAACGTCACCGGGGGAGTGGTCGGGATTAATCTCAATCACCAAGTCTACCGTCCTAGGATTTCTCGTCAGCGGTTTGATAAATAACTCTGGGTGGAGCGATTTCCAGAAATACTTGACAAATTCATCAATTTCCGAATCTGTCATGCCAGATTTACCAGCAGCAATCATGTCGTGTTCTGCCTGCCGTCGCCACTGCACAGACAGACGATAATCAACGGGATACAGCATCATCAGCCGATCTAACCGTTCCCACAAAGGTACATAGTCCTGCAATCGGGCATTCATGTCACGGGCAAACGTTCGCTCAGCAGCGGTTAGAATCGGCGGTGGCGCATTGTCAAAGACAGCAGGGTCTATGGGACGGACGCCGACAAACCACCCTTCAAACAGGATGATATCGATGTCTTGGACAATTTCTGGCTGCGTCCTATCACCGGCACCTTCCCAGGCAGATTTATCAAAGCGAGGGACTGGAATCGGTTGCCCGGATGGCTGACGCAGACAGTCCAAAACGTCTAAACCCAATTGAATATCGTGGGTTCCGGGTGGCCCGCGCCAGATCAAGCGGGGGTCTTGCTTTCTTAAGGCAAGGCGATCGCGATAGGTTTTGTAGAGGTCATCTAGAGACAGGCTGAGTGTCGAGTTCCCTAGGTGTTTGAGAATTAAGGTAAGGACGGCTCCCAGAGTCGTTTTGCCAGTTCCCTGTCCCCCTAAAATTCCCTGGATGAGGGGGCGTCCTAACTGTTGCCGATCCTGCGCTAGTTTTGTGGCTAGGGGAAGCCAGAGGTTCCACAGCGTTTCTAAACTGAGGGATAGGAACTGCGGGCTAAGGACTGAGGAAAGATGGGGATAGATTAAGAGGAACAAATGCGATCGCTTGCGGATGACTTCCTCCACATTGGCGGGTGCGATCCCAAAAGCTTTCGCCCGGAAGTCATCCGCTAGCGCCTGTGCTGCCAAATGTTCCAACTGTGCTGAAGTCGGCGTTTTTCTAGCGATCCAATCGTTAAAAATTTGGCGAAGAGAGTCCATCACGAACCAAGTTTAAAGGCTTCAATAAATAAACTGTAAGTCAGACCAATTTTCAGCGCATTCAACATTTCTGTCACTAATAAGCGGTTGGGAACGCCTTCACCTGTTGGCACAACTCGCCGGTTTCTGCCGTAAACGAACCGATTCACGGTTTCGGTGAAAAAAATTAAAAATCCAGCGGCAATCACATCCCAGTTAGCGGTTTGTCCCGCTGTTGTGGGAATAGCGGTTCCTAGAAACACGCCCACTAATAGGCTCATCACCACCAGCGATATCCGTCGCCAGGGATTGCGAAACCATCGCCTCAGCTGTTGGCTGACAACATCAAAGAGATTGTTGAGACGAGTCCTTTGCATCGTTGAGGCTGACTCCGAAGTAATGTCCTGCTTTCCAAAAGCTTTTTTTAATTATCTGATGCTCCTACCACTTCCTCGATTGGGAAGTTTTATAAAGCTGGAGGCGGCGCTAAGCGCGATCGCCGCCTTAATAAAGATTTGTGTTTGTAATATAGAGATTTATTTAGAATCAAAAATTTTCTTAAAAGTAAGGGCATTCTCAATACAGATGAGATGATGTGTCCGTGCCTTCTCCTATGCCAACCAGCATACAGATAGCCCTGGCAACGGTAATCAGGAGACAACTTAGGATTGGAGCGATCGCGCTGCGGCAATGGGGTAGCGATCGCTCCATTTTACATATTCAGCATAGGTTTGCACTTCCTCCAAATCATTTTCTACATTTTCTAATTGTGAGGAACTTATAAAACGCAACAACCAAAACTCAACAACTCTCATACGCTCTATGAGATTTAAAGATTGAATTAAAAATTTATAGAAAAAAGTATCAATTCAACCTGTGTTAATTTCGCGATAACTTATCCTAGATCAATTCCTCTAAGCAAGCCTCCTCTCCTAGCATCTATCAACATCACACGCCAATACTATACTTATTAAACTTCCGAAAATGAGCATCAACCTAACGGGTTATCAGCTTTCCACTTTACCTCTTCATGAAGGAGCTAAAACAGTTATTTATCAGGGGACTAGAGAGGCTGAACTAATCTCTGTAAGTGTAAAAGCCCTTAAAGCCGAATATCCCACTCTTGAAGAAATTTCTCGATTGAGACATGAGTATAAAATTTTACTCCCTTTGGATATAGAAGGGGTTGTTAAATCACTGGCATTAGAAAACTATAACAACGGTCTAGCGTTAGTATTAGAATATTTTGACGGAGAATCTCTAGAAAAGTTATCAAATCTCCCCTGAAAACTGATTTAAACCAGTTTCTTCCGATTGCTATTCAGCTAGCAGATACCCTTGCCGCCTTGCATCAAAACCAGATTATTCATAAAGATATTAAACCACACAATATCCTAATGAATTCTAAAACTGGTCAAGTTAAGATTATAGATTTCAGCATTTCATCGCGTCTTTCTAGAGAAACTCAGACACAAGGTAATCCCACTTTACTAGAAGGCACCCTTGCCTATATGTCGCCCGAACAAACAGGCAGAATGAATCGGTCGATTGACTACCGTACCGACTTTTACTCGCTAGGCGTCACCTTTTATCAAATGCTGACGGGAAATTTACCTTTCTCTTCTACTGACCCGCTGGAACTCGTTCATTTTCACATTGCTAAACAACCTGCTTCTCCTGACCAAATCAATCCAAATATCCCGGCATCAATTTCAGCGATTGTAATGAAATTATTAGCTAAAAACGCTGAAGATCGATATCAAAGCGCCCAAGGATTAAAGGTAGATTTAGAGGAATGCCTCGTTCAACTGCAAAGAAATGGCAAAATTGAAGATTTTCTTCCAGGTCAGCGAGATAAATCTGGGCAATTGCTCATCCCTCAAAAACTGTATGGTCGTGAAACTGAAGTAACTACCCTAATGGATGCCTTTGACCGAGTCAGTGCTGGAACTACTGAGATGATGCTAGTTTCGGGTTATTCAGGTATTGGTAAATCTTGCTTGGTTCAAGAAGTTCATAAACCCGTTGTGCGTCAGCACGGATATTTTATTGCGGGTAAGTTTGACCAGTTTAAGCGAAATATTCCTTATGCTGCTCTGATTCAAGCTTTGCAAGAATTAATCCGGCAACTATTAACAGAAAGTCAGGAACAGATAGTTTTTTGGAAAGAAAAGCTAGAAAATGCTTTGGGATCGCAAGGTAAGATTGTTATTGATGTTATACCCGAAGTCGAACTAATTACTGGAGTTCAGCCAGAAGTTCCACAACTAGAACCCAGTGAATCTCAAAATCGCTTCAACCGGGTGTTTCAACAGTTTATTCATGTCTTTACAAAGCCAGAACATCCGCTGGTTATTTTCCTGGATGACTTACAGTGGGTAGATTCAGCTTCTTTAAAATTCATCGAACTACTGATGACTGACCCCAACAGTCAATATCTGTTAATGATTGGAGCCTATCGAGATAATGAAGTTAGTCAAACTCATCCGTTGATGCTAGCTTTGGACGAACTAAAAAAAACAGAGGCGATTGTCAATAACATTATTCTTCGTCCTTTGGATATTGAAAATGTCTATCAATTAGTAGCTGATACCCTTCAAGAAACCGAAAGATCGAAGGAAGTCGCTGAGCTTGTCTTTCATAAAACTCAAGGTAATCCCTTCTTTTTAACACAACTGCTTCAGACACTTTACTCTGAACGTTTTTTACATTTCGACTTTGTTGAAAGTCGCTGGCTTTGGAATCTCGATCGAATCCAAAGGATTGGGATTACAGATTATAACGTCGTCGAACTGGTTGCCAGAAATATTCAAAGATTGTCGACAAAAACCCAGGAAATTCTAAAATTAGCTGCTTGCATTGGAAACCAATTTATCTTAGAGGCTCTATCTATTGTCAATAAGCAATCTTTAATCAATACTGCTGATGATTTGTGGGAGGCGCTTCAAGCTGGTTTAGTTTTACCTTTGAGCAATACTTATAAAATCCCTCTATTTTTTGATCAAGCAGAAAAAGGAGATTTTCTGCTTGAAGATATCAGGATTAGTTATAAATTTTTGCCCGACCGAGTGCAGCAAGCGGCTTATTCTTTGATTCCGGAGGAGCGGAAAAAATTAACCCACCTAAAAGTTGGTCAACAGTTGTTACAAAAAACAGCTAAATATGCACTGGAAGAGAATATTTTTGATATTGTCAACCAGCTCAATATTGGGGCGGAGTTGCTTGTTCACCAAGCAGACAAAGATGAACTTGCCCAACTCAATCTGATGGCTGGGAAAAAAGCCAAAGCAGCATCGGCTTATGAAGCATCTGCCAGATACTTAACTGCAGGACTAAGACTGCTTACTGAAAATAGCTGGCAAAGCCACTACGATTTAACGCTTACACTTCATCTTGAGCCAGCGGAAGCAGAATACTTAAATATCAACTTTGAGCAGGCAGCTACTTTAGCTGAAGTTGCCCTAGAACAATCTACAAGTTTAATCGACGAAGTAAAGGTAAACGAGCTACAAATCCAGATTTATAGCTGTCAATTTCAGATGGTTAAAGCCGTCGATACAGGGCTACAAGTTTTGGAACGGCTGGGAATTACTCTCGTAACGTTAACAAGTGCTTCTCGCGGGTTGACGAAGCAATCGGAAAGCCTGCGGACATTCATGCTGGGTTAGAAAGCACGTTGATGATTCTACAGCATCGTCTAAAAGCGAGCGCGGAGCGTCCGGCAATTGAGCTGGTGAAAGAGAATGGTGAGTTGCCGTTAGTGGAATGTTACACCGGACAACTTAACCAGGTGTTTATGAATATTATGGCGAATGCAATTGATGCAATCGATGAGGTAATGAGTAAGAAGATACGGGGAATCAATAATCGACCCGAAAGTGCGAATTACCCCTTGCCAAAGATTCGGATTCACACGGAAGTAATCAATGGTGAGAAAGTAGCGATTCAGATTGCTGACAATGGACCGGGAATGCCGGAAAAAGTTCGGCAACGTCTGTTTGAACCCTTCTTTACAACGAAGCCGGTAGGCAAGGGGACGGGGCTAGGTTTATCCATTAGCTATCAGATTGTCGTAGATAAACATGGTGGGCAATTGAGCTGTATCTCAGCGCCAGGAGAAGGGACGAAGTTTATGATTGAGATTCCGCTCAAGGCAGCCCTCTCAAAAGTGTTATAGGGGCAGGAAACGCCCAAAGCTTGAGTGTCTAGAAGCGTCACCCAAGATTCTTGTTTTGTGGCGTAGATGAAAAATGGCGATTGGCGCGATCGCTCACGCGAAGAGTCCGTCTTTGGCGGAGCTTTTTGCCATCAAGGAAGGTAAACTCCTGAAAGACTATCCAAAAGCTTATGATTTTAAAGGTTTACCCTGGGTTTCTGATTGCTGTGCTTTTAGGACTCATCGGGTTGGGGCTGGGACTGCTTCAGGAGCGGGTGGAACTCAATTGGGCAAAGTTAGATGCTTCGTTGCTCTCAAAAACGAATGCTTCACTGCGGGAAAATCCCCCCGGCGCAGGAAAGTTGCCGAACTCTAGACCAGTTGCCTCGCCCACAGACGATCGACAAATCCCGCTCATTACGACTCGTCAGGGACCTTTACGGGTGACGAATCAAACGGAGTATCCGTTACGGCTGGCGTTGCTGACTTATCAGCCCCCAACGACATCTTATGGGGAGCCAGCACACTGGGATTTTGCCCCAGGAGAAGGGGGGAGTCAGGGCGTGACCTTATCGTTGCCTGGAGGGGATTTGCAGCTAAAAAAGGGGGATATTTTGGTGGCATTTGCCCAAGATGGTTCCCGCCGGTATTGGGGACCGTACGTTGTGGGTGAGACGCCTCTGCCTGTCTGGAATGCTCAGGTGTCGGAATGGCAACTGGTTTTGCAATCTTAGGTCGTAGATAGTCAGGGGTCATTCGTTTATAGTCAGCAGTTAGGAGTCAGTTGTTTTTTCTCCTCTACGGACGAATTACCCATGACTTCTTATCAAGTACCCATTCACCGCTGACAATTTAGGGAACACATAGGTTTTGCCAGAGTCAGGAAGTGCTGCTGGGTAGGTGGGAGTCATGACATCTTGCAATGGGTGCGCTGGCGTCGCATTTCCAGCTAGATTAAGGTCTGGGAAAATGCCTTTTGAGGTTGCCCATTACTGACGGACGGTTCGGGGGTTCATGAAATTTAGGGTTGAGCGAACGGTTAGAAGTTGGTGGAAATCTTGGGAGAAGCATCCCAGCGTGCTGGTGAGTCTATCGATTCTGTGGGTGCTAGTGGTTTGCTGGCTGGCTTTTGTGTGGAATTTAGGGAATATCGGTCTGGTTGATGAAACTGAGCCGCTGTTTGCTGAAGCTGCCCGCCAGATGACGGTGACGGGAGATTGGATTACACCGTATTTTAACGGGGAGACGCGCTTTGATAAGCCGCCGTTAGTTTACTGGCTGATGGCGATCGCTTATAAACTGATTGGCGTCAATGAATGGGCGGTGCGATTGCCTTCGGCGCTGTCTGCGATCGCTGTGACGGGATTAGGCTTCTATACGTTGCGCTACTATGGGCTTCCTTCTCCGAGTGCGGTGACGGGGCAAGCTAGGGATGGGATGATATCGCAGCGTCAGTTGTGGCTATCGGCTTTACTAGGTGCGGCTGCGATCGCTCTAAATCCAGAAATGATTGTCTGGGGACGCACAGGCGTCTCTGATATGCTGCTAACCGGCTGCGTGGGTTGTGCGCTACTTTCTTTTTTTCTTGGCTATGTCAACACCAACCAACCCGCGATCCAAACTCGTTGGTATCTCGCTTTCTACGTGCTAGTTGCCTTGGCAATCTTGACGAAAGGGCCGGTCGGCATTGTCTTACCCGTTCTGATTATTGGGGCTTTTCTACTTTACCTGGGCAAGGCTCAGGAAGTGTTGCGGGAGATGTTTCCGATTCGGGGCTTGGCACTGGTGTTGGTTTTGGCAGTGCCTTGGTATGTTTTGGTGATTTTGCGGAACGGCGAAAACTACGTTAATAAGTTTTTTGGTTATCACAACTTGGAACGCTTCACAGGCGTTGTTAATCACCACTGGGCACCCTGGTATTTTTACTTCCTAGTGGTGCTGCTGGGTTTTGCGCCTTGGTCGATTTATTTGCCGGTAGCGATCGCCCGTCTCCGCTTTTGGCAGCGCAGCAAATGGCGGAACTCCCCCCGTTCCACTCATTTAGGTTTATTTGCTCTATTTTGGTTTGCCGGGATCTTTGGCTTCTTCACCGTTGCGGTGACAAAACTCCCCAGCTATGTGCTGCCTTTAATGCCAGCAGCAGGAATTTTGGTGGCACTTTTGTTCAGCGACCAATTGAGGACTGGGGTGAAAGGACTGAGAACTGAGGAAGAAGTCGGTAGTTCAGAATTAGCAGTTAACCAGCCGGAAGGAGAATTCCCCACTCAGTCCTCAGTCCTCAGTCCTCAGCCCTCATTCCTCCGTCCTTTGTTTTGGAGTGGCGTTGTCAATGTGGTGTTTTTATCAGTTCTGGCAGGTGCGCTTCTATACAGCCCAAACTTCTTAGGATATGACCCTGCCGTGCCCGATCTGCGCCAAATGGTTCAACGATCTGGTTTGACGGTGTGGGGAGGCATCATCTGGGGAGCAACCGCTATTTGGACAGGGTGGTTGCTGCTGAAACGACGGCGGTGGCGTTGGCTGTGGACTTCAAATCTAATCGGATTTATGGCTTTTATCATCTTTGTGGTAACGCCTGCCTACTTCATGATGGATCGAGCACGTCAGATGCCGCTGCGGGAATTATCGGCACGGATCGCCCAAGTCCAGCAGCCAGGAGAAGCCATATTAATGATTGGTTTCAAAAAACCGAGTGTCGTATTTTACACGCAGCGCCCGGTGAATTACTTTGCCAAAGTTAGCTCGGCAATGGAATACATTGAAGCGATCGCGGCGACTCAACCCAAG
Source organism: Trichocoleus sp. Lan (assembly GCF_039961855.1). Lineage (NCBI taxonomy): Bacteria > Bacillati > Cyanobacteriota > Cyanophyceae > Leptolyngbyales > Trichocoleusaceae > Trichocoleus > Trichocoleus sp. Lan. The sequence continues at coordinate 50,245 of NZ_JAMPKA010000028.1, forward strand.
CCACCTTCGGTATTGATTTTGACTGAGCCTAAATATTTAGAGAACACAAAAATACAGCCCAAGGAGTACCAAAATTTAGGCAAAGCCGGTGCTTATCAACTCATTCGGTTGTCAAAACAAATCGTCGCCAGTGTCCAGCATCGACACTCTAGCTAAATGCTAAATTGTTAAACTGCCGCAGCTTGCAGTCATATTAAGCCTGGATAATTGCCCGTGATTAGAACACCTCACGCCCAATGCCTCTGTCTTTTCGCTTAGGGGTTGGGGTGGAGAGGGACAGGAAAAGCAGTGGTTCGGCAATGCTTGTTCGGCAAGCCGACTGGAATATTAGGTGAATAAAATTTCTGGTGGCATCATGATAAAATTCGGCGTTTTGGCACGACTGAGTTTGAAAGGATGAAAGCACCATCTTCAGGAAAAAGGAAAAATTTTTGGCATCAGTGCCGATTGCCGGTTGTTGGTAGCCTAATTTGTAGCCTAATTTTCCTTTGGCTTTTGCTAGCGATGCCGGTGCTCGCTGAAGATTTACCATCGCCGTCACCCGTCACAATAGAAACGCTGCGACAGATGCAGCAACAACTAGATCGGCAGCGGTCTAATTATTCTAAAGAACGCGATCGCTTATCAAAACTCCAAAAAGCCGCGAAGGGACAACTCAGTGGCTTGCAGCAAAACCTGGAATTAACAGGTACCCAGCTTAATGACTACCAGTACCAATTACAAAGAGCCACTCAGGAATTAAAGACGTTACAAGAGGATCTGGCGAGCGCGGAACGCTCTTATCAACAAAAGCAAGCCGCCACAGTTGCCCGTTTGCGTTTCCTGCAACGCCAGCAACTCTCTCACCAAGGATGGGGAATCCTGCTTTCTAGCCAAAATCTCAGTCAATTTTCCGACCGGCGTCGCCAGATCAAATTGGTGTTTCAAGCCGACCAACAAATCTTGAAAAACTTGAAGGCGGAAGCTGACCAAATCGATCGCCAAAAAACCGAGATCGAACAGCAGAAAAACCAAATTGCTCTGATTACCCAGCAATTGCTGGCACAAAAAGCCGACTTTGAAGTTCAGACACAGGCTCAGCAGCAGCTCATTCAACGCTTGAATACTAACCGGCAAGCCTTAGAAGCCGCCGAGAACGTTTTAGCAGAGGATTCCGCAGGGATTAGCACTCTCATTCAAAAACGAGTTGCAGAAGCGAAGGCAAAAAGAGAAAGAGAAGCGGCAGCGAGCAAAGCCATTCTTCGCGGGAGGGACATTATTCGCGGATCGGGTATTTTCAGCTACCCCAGCGATGCGGGAATTACAAGCAATTTTGGTTGGCGAGTCCACCCGATTCTGGGCTACCGCCGTTTCCATTCTGGTCTTGACTTTGGGGGAAGTTATGGCAGCACGATCCGCGCCGCCAACAGCGGAGAGGTAATTTTTGCCGGATGGTATGGAGGTTACGGGAAGGCGGTAATTATCGACCACGGCAATGGCATTACTACCTTATATGGTCACGCCAGCGAAATCTATGTTTCGGAAGGACAATCTGTAAACCGAGCCGATGCGATCGCGGCAGTTGGTTCTACTGGCTTTTCTACGGGCCCCCATCTCCATTTTGAGGTGCGTAAAAATGGCACACCTGTAGACCCGATTACCTTCCTTTAGGCTTATGGAAACAGACTTGTATCAGCCCTAAAATGGACAATTATTCGGGAATTTAACGGCAAACAATCAGATATTCTTAGTTTTATTGCGCGAGTAGTCTATTTCAACCAAACAAGTGTCAATCTCTTTCTCTAATCCTTCTAAAATCAGCAATTTTCAGAAAACACTGAATGTCATCGTCGTCGCCATGCCTGTGGTGGGATTTATCGCGGCGACCCTGGCTATCATCTTCTGGGAACGTGGGGTCCAGCCGCTGGATCTGAGCCTACTCGTAGGAATGTATGCCCTGACTTTCTTTGGCATCACTGTGGGGTATCACAGGTTTTTCACCCATCGTGCTTTTCAGGCAGGGGCATTTGTGCGTGCTTTTTTAGCGATCGCTGGCTGCATGGCAGGTCAAGGCCCAGTCGCCAGCTGGGTGAGCCACCATCGCTGTCATCACCTCTACTCAGATACTCAACAAGACTTCCACTCACCAAATATTCACGGAGAAGGGTTTTGGGGAGTTGTTCAAGGCTTTTGGCACGCCCATACTGGCTGGCTGCTAAACGTCGATTGGACGCCCCCATACCCCTATGTCTCGGATCTCAATCGTGACAAAGTTGTCCAAAAAATCGACCAGCTCTACATCCTTTGGGTGCTACTTTCTCTGTTAATTCCGACGCTTCTGGGTGGAGTCTTAACCGGGTCGTGGTCAGGAGCATTGAGAGGCTTAATCTGGGGCGGAGGTATCCGGATTTTCCTCTTGCACCAGTTTACTTTTAGCGTCAACTCAGTCTGCCACCTTTGGGGAAAACGCCAATTTCCCACAGAAGATCAAAGTAAGAACAATCTTTTCGTCGCCATCATGACCCTCGGTGAAGGATGGCACAATAACCACCATGCTTTCCAGCACTCGGCAAGGTTTGGACTCAGATGGTGGCAACTTGATTTCGGTTGGTTAGGTATCCTCGCCCTCAATCGCTTAGGGCTTGTCTGGAATGTCAAAGTTCCATCCTCAAGCGAAATCGAACTGAAAAGCATCACTTCTTCAGTTGGATAGTGAGTGAATTTGATCCATTAGCCGCTGAAAGCATCTCATTTTGATATAAAACGCCTGGACTAACTCAAAAATGTTGTTAGGCGTTGTTAGAAAGCGTTAAACCCTGATATCCGAAAATTTCCTAGGGGCACGGCAATGCCGTGCCCCTACTTTTAGTGGAGATTACCTGCCTCTACAAATTAGGTTTATAGGAGTTTTCACTCTTAGTGCAATATAAAGAACCTCACCCGCAACCCCTCTCCGTGAACGGAGAGGGAATATTGAATCCCTCCCGGAAAAGCGGGCAGGAGTTGGGGTGGGGTTAAACCATACTGTATCCAATAGAGAATTGCTAGATTTTCTACCGCCATGTTTATGCAACTTTGGCGAATCTGCGATCGCGCAGTCGTCTCGCCTGCGATTAGACAAGTGTAGAAAAATTTCACGCGCTGTTAGTGATTAATGGTTATTCCTCTGTAGATATGAATGGTGCTGAGTTGAAAACTCATCATTAGTACCATTTCGGCGTTGTTGCTCTACATCGTCAGGCTAAGGTTGCCTCACCGTTGGGTGAGAGCAAATCCAAAATCCCCAATTGCTACTGACACATAACCATTAACACGCTAAATCAACTATGTCATATTCTTCTGTTCCTACCGGCATCCGAGATATCTTGAGCGAACGGTTTTCTCTACTGCCTCTGAAATTCTGCATCGATTGCTGGGGGACAGACAAGATAATGACCAATGAAACTTTTGATGACTCGCTTCCTCAACTCACTTTGCAGATTCATCATCCCGGAGTCATCCGGACGCTAATTCTGAGTCAAGATCCTTTGGTTCTAGCGGAAGCTTACCTTCGGGGCTTTTTAGACTTTACAGGTAACATCGACGATCTGATGCTCTTAGAAGCGCTTTCCTTTTCCCAATGCGATCGCAGCAAAGCAATCAAAGCTTGGATGGAAGCACTGAGTCTACCCCAATTGCCTTTATCGCAGCCAGAGAAATCACCTTGGCAGAAATTGATCGCTCATAGTCGCGATCGCGACTTGGCAGTTGTTCAATATCACTATGATGTCGGCAATGATTTTTACCGTCTTTGGCTCGATCCTTTACTCGTCTATTCTTGTGCCTATTTTGAACATCCTCAGATGAGCCTGCAAGAAGCTCAGCAGGCAAAGCTTGATTTGATCTGCCGTAAACTCCAATTAAAACCCGGTGAATATTTATTAGATATTGGCTGTGGCTGGGGAGCTTTGCTACGCTGGGCTGTAACTCATTACGGAGTGAAGGGATATGGTATTACTCTGAGTAAAGAGCAGCTGGCTTTTAACCAACAAGCGATCGCCAAAGAAGATTTGGACACCCAGCTAAAAGTCGAGCTTCTCGACTATCGCAACTTACCCCAAACGCCAACCTTTGACAAAATTGTTTCAGTTGGGATGGTTGAACACGTAGGAATTAAAAACTACCCCATTTATTTTCAGAGTGCCTTATCTACCTTGAAGCCTGGGGGTTTGTTTCTCAATCACGGCATCACCGCCTCAGAAAAATGGGACGGTTCCAGCCTCAACGAGCGCTTTGTTCAACGTTATATCTTCCCAGACGGAGAGCTGTCCAGGTTGTCCGATTCTTTAGCTGTCGCTGAAGAGACGGGATGGGAGATTGTCGATGTTGATGCTTGGCGGATGCATTACGCCAAAACAATGCGCTGTTGGGCAGCTAATTTGGATGCAGTGATGGAGAAAGCGATCGCCCTCAGCAGCGAACGTAAAGTCCGATTATGGCGGCTCTATCTCATCGGTTTCGCTCTTGCCTTTGAACAGAACCACATGGGGCTTTATCAAGTCCTATTGCGGCGACGAGCAGATAAAGCGTGGAAATTGCCGTTTACCCGTAAAGATTGGTTATATTAAGAGTTTTAATATTGCTTGTTTCTACTACAGAGTGATGCCACAGCCGTCACTCTGTACAATCAGAATACTCACGGCCTTGGTAGACCACTATGCCCAGAAAACAGCAAAGCTGGATTGTTTTTCAGGCATCAAGAGCAGAATCAGCGATTCTGACGCTGTGTTGCCAGCAGATTGAACATTTAAATACAGAAGTTCTTACACTGATTCCCCGTTTAAATTTAGTCTGCGTCATTACTTTTGTGGCTAACCTTATACCAAAGATAGGCTGACAGCAACATTTGTAGCCAGATTATTAACTTTGCACTTTGGCGAACGATTACTGTATAAATACCCTGGCATATTCCTGACCAGTCGAACACTGTATTTGACTCTAGTTACCAATTGAGACACAAACCAAATTATGCTAAAAATTCCAGGTTATACAATCACATCAAAAATTTACGAGGGAACAAAAACCGTTGTTTATCGAGGATATCGCCATCATGATGAGCAACCTGTTATTGTTAAGAGTCTTTGGCAAGAGTATCCAGCTCTCACGGAAATTGCCAAGCTTAAACATCAATATGAAATTGCTTATAACTTACCTATCCCAGGAATTGTTAAACCTTTAGAACTAGAAAAATATAATCAATATTGGTTTTTAATCTTGGAAGATTTTGGAGGAGATTCACTACAAAATTTTCTCTTAAAAAACAAAATTAATTTAAAAAGAAATATTCAAATAGTTATTAATGTTTCAGAAACAATTAGTCAACTCCATCAAAATAACATTATTCATAAGGATATTAAGCCTCAAAATATCCTTATTAATCCGGAAACGGGATTGGTAAAAATTACCGATTTTAGCATTGCCTCGCGTCTGTCCAGAGAAAACCAGATGATTGGCAACCCCAATTTGCTAGAAGGCACCCTTGCATACATATCACCAGAGCAAACGGGGAGAATGAATCGCTCAATTGATTATCGTACCGACTTTTATTCCTTAGGTGTCACCTTTTACGAAATGCTAACTGGAAGGGTGCCTTTTCAATCTAACGATCCGATGGAGTTAGTTCACTGCCATATTGCCAGCCTTCCAATTCCACCCAATCATCTGAATCCAAACATTCCACCAGCGGTGTCTGACATCGTAATGAAATTATTATCTAAAAATGCTGAAGATCGCTATCAAAGTGCCTTTGGACTCAAGGCCGATCTAGAGACTTGTCTAACCCATCTAGAAAGTACAGGGAAAATTAGCGATTTCCCACTCGGTAGACACGATATCTCTGATAAATTTCAAATCCCCCAAAAACTTTATGGTCGAGACTCTGAAATTGCTTCTCTAATGGCAGCTTTTGAAAGAGTCAGCCTTGGCTCGACTGAAATGATGCTAGTTTCAGGATTCTCTGGAATTGGTAAATCAGCTTTAGTTAATGAAATTCATAAACCAATTGTACGGCAAAGAGGATATTTTATTTCCGGCAAGTTTGACCAATTTAAACGGAATATTCCCTATGCTTCCTTAATTCAAGCTTTTCAAGAATTAGTTCGACAACTTTTAACAGAAACCCAAGAAAAAATAGACTTTTGGAAAACACAACTATTAGAATCTCTAGGTTGCAACGGTCAAGTCATTATTGATGTAATTCCAGAAGTGGAACTCATTATCGGCAAACAGCCACCAGTTCCAGAACTTGCTCCGACAGAAGCCCAAAATCGATTGAATTTAGTTTTTCAAAAGTTTCTCAGTGTTTTTACGACAAAAGACCATCCCCTAGTCTTATTTCTAGATGACTTACAATGGGCCGATTCAGCCTCATTAAAATTAATTTATCTGCTAATGACCGATCCGGATAGTAAATACTTACTCATGATTGGGGCTTACCGAAATAATGAAGTGAGTGCAACTCATCCTTTAATGCTGACATTGGACGAACTGAAAAAGAGCGATATTGCAGTAAATAATATCTCTTTGAACTCTTTAGTTATTAATAATGTTAATTCACTGATTGCCGACACATTTAAATCTGAATCAACAAAAACAAATTCTTTGGCAAAGTTAGTTTTTAATAAAACTAATGGTAATCCCTTCTTTTTAACTCAGTTTTTAAAATCTCTTTATGAAGAAAATTTGTTTAACTTTAACTTAAAACAGGGATGTTGGCAGTGGGATCTTAAAAAAATTCGAGGAATGCAAATCACGGATAATGTAGTTGAGTTAATGGTGATAAAAGTTAAAAAGCTTTCTGAGTCTACTCAGAAATCCCTAAAACTTGCAGCTTGTATTGGCAACGAATTCAATTTAAAAGTTTTATCGATTGTTAATGAAAAGTCTCAGGTAGAAACTTCTGTTGAACTTAGGGAAGCCCTTAAGGAAGGGCTGATTCTACCCATTGGGAATGCATATAAATACGTTCAAGATTATACAGAAGATACTTTAAATGTTTCTCTCAATAATGATTTAGCTGTTGCCTACAAATTTCTGCATGACCGCGTACAGCAGGCAGTTTATTCCTTAATCCCAGAAACTGATAAACAACAGGTTCATCTCAAAGTAGGTCAGCTATTACTTAAAAATACAGATCGAGAAGAACTAGAAGATAAAATTTTTGATATAGTTAATCAGCTTAATTGCGGCAAAGATATCATAACTAATCAAGAGGCAAAATATGAACTAGCAAATTTAAATCTAACGGCTGGTAAAAAAGCAAAGCTATCTACAGCTTTTGAACCGGCATTAAAATATATAACTGCTGGAATGGAACTGCTTTGCGAGAAAGACTGGGAATTCCAGTATCCGTTAATACTATCTCTTTATAAAGAACGCGCAGAATGCGAATACCTGAACGGAAATATTGATGAATGTGAAAAGTTTTTTGAAATTATTTTAAATAAAGCCGCGTCTAATTTAGAAAAAGCAAGTGTATATATCATGAAAATCATCATATATACAACTAACTTGATGAAAACTAAAGAAGCGATTGAAATCGGTAAAGCAGGATTGAGGTTATTTGGTATCTCTCTCCCCGATGGTGAAAAGGAACTAAGGAAACTAATAGAATCTGAGACCCAAAAGGTTAAAGCTAATCTGGCAGGGAGAGAGGTTAAAGATTTGATTGATGCGCCAGATATGACCGATTTGGAGAAAGTAGCTGCTACCAAGATTCTTATAAATATGACTCCGCCTGCCCGATTTATTGGTAAGCATATATTTGATTCAATAATGTTAAAAATGGTGAATATATCTTTAAAATATGGCAATTCAAATGTCACTTCTTTTGCTTATATGTCCTATGGATGGACTCTGGCAGGAAGAGATGAGTTTGAATCAGCTTATCAATATGGTGAATTAGCCTTAAAAGTGAATGAAAAATTTAATAATTTAACTTTTAAATGTAAACTTAACATGATTTTTGGTTCGTATATTAGTCATTGGAAAAATCATTTGAGGACAGAGTGTGAGGGATATCTAAAAAATGGTTTTCAGGACGGAATTGAAATTGGCGATTTTCAATGGGCTACTTATTCAGCTTACTACCGATCTGTTAAATTAACATTTAAAGGAGATAATTTGGATGAAGTATATCAAGAAGCCCAAAAATGTTTAGAATTTACATCAAAAAAGAAAATACGCTCTTTTATTGATATGTTTTTAGTTATCCAGAAGTTTGTTTTAAGTTTAAAAGGAGAAACAGAACAAAAAACAAGTTTTAACGATAATAATTTTAAAGAAGAAGAGCATTGGGATGAATTGAAAAAAGTTCCAGCTCTTTATGTTACTTATTGTATTTTAAAGGCTCAACTACTTTATTTATACGAAGAATATGATGATGCGATGAAAGCGATCGCAGAAGGGGAAACACTGATCTCGATTCCCTTTGCGACCATCATGATACCAGAACATTATTTTTATTCTACTTTAATTCAAACAGCTCTTTATCCTACTTTGCTGGAAGTAGAGAAAGAGCAGGCAATGCAAAATCTATTGATAAATCTAGAAAAGATGAGGAAGTGGTCTGAAGCTTGCCCAGACAACTTTTTGCACAAATATTTACTAATGTCCGCTGAAATAGCGCGAATTACCGGCAAAGAGGGGGAGGCTTTGGATTTATATGAAAAGTCAATTAACTCAGCTAGAGAAAATGATTATATCCAGAACGAAGCGATAGCCAATGAACTAGCGGCAAAGTTCTTTTTCGGTAAAGGATACACTGTGCTGGCAAAAGCCCATATTCTGGAAGCTCACTATGGCTATCTTAAATGGGGCGCGATCGCTAAAGTGAATGATGTGGAAGAAAAATATCCGCAGTTCTTTTCCGGAGTATCTGTAACCGGCAAAGCTGGGAGTCTGAGCAACATAATTTCTTCTAGTACTGGCAGCGATTCGGGATTGTTGGATGTAACGACAGTCGTGAAAGCCAGCCAAACCTTAGCGAGTGAGATCGTTTTAGACAAGTTGTTAGAAAAGTTGATGAAAATTGTGATTGAGAATGCTGGAGCGCAGAAAGGCTTTCTCATTCTGGAAGAATCAGGCAACTTAGCGATCGCTGCTGAGGGAGAAGTCGATCGGGCTGAGGTAACTGTTCTCCAATTTATTCCCGTAGAATCCAGTCATAAGGTTTCTCCTGCTATTGTCAATTATGTAAAAAGAACGAAGAATAATTTAGTTTTAAACGATGCCACTAACCAAGGCTTATTTAAATCAGATTCTTACGTTTTACAATATCAGCCTAAATCTATATTATGTCTTCCCATTATTAAGCAAACGCATCTAATTGGTCTGCTTTATCTTGAAAACAATCTGACGACTAATGCTTTTACACCTGACCGATTGAAAGTTTTGGAAATGCTGTCTTCTCAAATTGCTATCTCTCTAGAGAATGCCAAACTCTATGATGAGATGACAGCATTAAATGCTGACCTCAAGCAAGAAATTGACGAGCGCAAGCAGGCAGAAAATCGCTTACGCGAAAGCGAAGAGCGATTTCGATTGATTGCCGAAACTACTCCGGTTCCTCTACTGATAAGTCGTGTATCTGACAGCCAAATTCTGTATGCGAATATGGCGTGTAGCTCAACTTTGGGTCTATCCACGCAAGAATTGATAGGTCGTCAGGCACAAGAATTTCATTACGATCCTGAGGCTCGAAAAGAGTTGCTGAAGATACTGGCTAAAAATGGGTACGTCCGCAACTACGAATTTCAGGCAAAAAAGGTAGATGGAACGCCATTTTGGATTAATTTATCCATTCAGCCAATCGCATTCAACGGCGAGCAAGCAATGCTGAGTGGATTCCAAGACATTACCGAACGCAAACGGATGGAGGAGTTAAAAGACGAGTTTCTGGCAAATACCTCCCACGAACTCCGCACCCCGCTTAATGGCATCATTGGCATTACCGAATCTTTGATAGATGGTGTAACGGGGCATTTGCCTGAGAAGACAATTTATAATCTATCGATGGTAGTATCGAGCGCTCACCGGCTATCCAATTTAATCAACGATATTCTTGATTTTTCTAAACTGAAACATGGAAATCTACCGCTTAAAATCAAGCCGGTGGGAATGAGAGAAATTACCAATGTGGTGCTGACTCTCAGCCAGCCTCTAATTGGTAAAAAATCTTTGCAACTGATCAATAAAATTGCTCCCAATACACCGTCTGTTAATGCTGATGAAGATCGGGTGCAACAAATTCTCTACAACCTGGTCGGCAATGCTATTAAATTTACTGATTCTGGTGTGGTAGAAGTGTCGGCATCTGTGGTCGAGGAGGAGCAGAAGGAAGATTCTTCTAACGCTGAATATTTACCTTATCTAGCGATTACCGTTGCCGATACGGGAATTGGTATTCCCCCAGAGAAATTTGGCAAAATCTTTGAATCTTTTGAACAAGCTGATGGCTCAACAGCAAGAATTTATGGAGGGACTGGTCTTGGTCTGGCGATTACTAAAAAGCTAGTGGAATTGCACAATGGGGAAATTTGCGTAAAATCTCAAATGGGCGTTGGTTCCCAATTTACGTTTACCCTACCCCTCTCAAAAGAGGTGAAGGTTGAAGAATTGAAGGTTGAAGAAAGGTTTAAGTTTAAAGAATTGAAACCTCGACTTGGAAACTTGCAACCTGCTAAACAGCAATTTGCAACCCAAAGTGGCGATGTCAAGATTTTGATAGTGGATGATGAGCCAGTTAACGTGCAGGTGCTGGTCAACTATCTATCGGAGCAAAACTATTCCTTAACTCAAGCCTTTAATGGCATAGAAGCATTGGCAGCGATCGCGCAGGGGTTAAGACCTGACATCATTTTATTGGATGTAATGATGCCGCGCATGACTGGCTATGAAGTTTGCAAGAAAATTCGCGAACAGTATTCGCTGAACGAACTTCCCATTTTGATGTTAACTGCCAAAAATCAAGTATCAGACCTAGTAGAAGGATTTAAGTCTGGTGCCAACGATTATCTCATTAAACCAATCTCGAAAAATGAACTTCTAGCACGCATCAACCTTCATCTTCAGTTATCTAATCTGGAGGCGCTGCGGCAAGCAGAAGCGCGAGAACGAGAGAAAGCACAACAGCTAGAACTCACTTTAAGCGCATTGCAACGCACCCAAGCCCAGCTGATTCAGGCAGAAAAAATGTCTAGTATTGGGCAACTGGTGGCAGGAGTAGCCCATGAAATTAACAACCCAGTAAATTTTATTTACGGCAATCTTGCCCCTACAAATGACTATGCGCGAGACTTGCTCAATCTTATACAGATGTATGAGCAGTTTTACCCCGATCCAGTTCCAGAAATTCAGCGGGAGATTGAGACAATTGAATTGGAATATTTGAAAGAAGACTTCCCGAAAATCTTATCTTCTATGCAGGTAGGAGCCGAACGTATCCAATCTATTGTGCTGTCATTGAGAAACTTCTCGCGCTTGGATGAAGCAGAAATGAAGCCAGTAGATATTCATTCAGGCATTGAATCTACCTTGTTAATTTTGCAGCATCGGCTCAAACCCCAGAAAAACCGATTGGGGATTGAGGTGGTTAAAGAATTTGCTCGCCTGCCTAAAGTGGCCTGTTATGCAGGTCAGTTGAATCAGGTATTTATGAATATTCTCAGTAATGCAATCGATGCCTTAGAAGAGGTTTGTGGTTTATCGTTCGCGGGTCATGACCATGAACAATCAACCATGAATCATGAACAATCACCTACGATTTGGATTCGCACCTCTGTTGTAGAGGAGGATCGGGTTGCAATCCGGATTGGGAATAATGGGCCTAGCATGACAGAGGAAGTGCAAAAGAAGATATTTGACCCCTTCTTTACGACGAAGCCGGTGGGAGCTGGCACTGGCTTGGGATTGTCTATCAGCTACTCGATTGTGGTGGAACGTCACGGGGGACAGATTCGCTGTATTTCGTCACCCTTACAGGGCGTAGAGTTTATTATAGAGATTCCGATTCAGCAGCAAAAAAAAGGCTGATATAGACCAGGAGCAATCAAAATGAAGACTTCTGGCGTCAGGTGCAAAGCGAATCATTTTCTTTGAGAGGCATCGCCCAACCGCTGACCAATTTACCGTAAAGTAACAGCATCTGGAATGCCCGAATTGCTAAATCCCAAAAAATGTTATACTATTCAAGTTATTAGGGCATGTAGCTCAGTGGATAGAGCATCAGATTCCGGTTCTGAGGGTCGGGGGTTCGAATCCCTCCATGCTCGTTGAATGTCGATTGACTAATTATTTGTCATCGTTGTCAAATTAATGTCGTCTTGTCAAGTTATTTGACCTCATTGAAGTTAGCTTGATTTGACTACTTGCTAATGATTTACCTAGCATATCTATGCTTTAGGCATTCTCTGCTATTTTTTAAGTTTAAAAACTTCTTTTTGAAGCAGAATCTGATGCTCTATCCTTTCAACCCCCTAAAAAATAGTTAACCAACTTTCAACCCACCCCTAGTTGGGATGGTCGTTGAAACGCGATCGCCTTTTCTCTGCGCGTTAGCTCACGTTCTTCCTTTCAACCCACCCCTAGTTGGGATGGTCGTTGAAACAAAAAATCAGAGAAAGGAGGCAGCTAAATAATGGGCTTTCAACCCACCCCTAGTTGGGATGGTCGTTGAAACAGCGATCGCTACAACAGTTACCTGGAGGAGCTTTTAGAGGCGATTTTCGTAAGCCTCTAAAATTTTCGCTTTATCTGTCCTGTATTTATAGGAGCAACCATCCCACAGAAATACTGGAATCAATATTCCATAAGGGATTCACAGTTTTCGTAAACCTCCCAGGAATTTTGCCCCCGCTTGGGTTCACGAAAAATAAAAAATTAGGGTGGCCCCCTTGGTCAAGAGTAATCCCCTTGGTCAAGAGTAATTCAGTAGCCATCACTGTGGTAAACCCACATCCAGTTTGCATGGGAGCGCTCCTACCCCATAAGATTAAAGTCCTAGTGAACTTCAACTTACAAGTTAATCATTTCTACAGCCGGAACCTTAGATATCAGCATCCTGGACGGACAGCTACTAGGGAATAGAAAGTACAACTGTCTTCCGACAGTCAAACAAACCCATAATTGTCTCCAGATCAGAGGTTCAAACGAACATGACCTGTGGCGCATTTATAATTATATTCTATTGTCAAGGTACTGAGTCTAAATTAGGTTTCAAGATTTACGACGATTGCGATAAGCAGAAATTGCTACTTCTTTAGCTTTTTCTTGGGGACTTGCTCGGATGGGTTGTTGTCCTTCCTCAACAACAATACCTAATTTGCTGGCTTGGGCTTTGATATCGTTTATTAATCTTCCATAGCTCCACTGATGAACTTGAATTCGATAGCGCTTGAGGTATTCTTTTCTGTTTTTCATAAGATCCGGAAATTTCTGCTCTGCTTGCGCTTGAATCTTACTCTCAAAAGACTCACGTATATCGCCCAGCTTTGGTAACACAATACTACCTGCATGATAGGTTTGAGCAAATGTGACAATAGCTTTGGCTATTAAACGATCTATATATTCGCCTAATTGAGAATCTCCGAATTGATTGGAGCTTCCATCTCTTTGAGCTTTGTGGCGTTGATGAGATTCCTTTTGTTTACGCTGGTGTCGTTTGTTTAACAGCCCGTAATTATCTCCGAGTAATTGTTTGAAACTACGATAAGTAATTACTTTGTCTTTTGTCCCATCAACAACTGCTACTGTGGTAGGTTTATGTCGTTCTAATGCCACACCTATAAGAATATGAGACTGACCTTGATAGGGGGGTCGGCTGGGACGGGGAAAGGGGTTATTAAGTCGAGCTAGGGTTGATTGTTTGCGGCGGATAAAGGCTTGCTGGTTGTCATTGAGATTGCTTTTTTGCTCCATGTTGGTAAGGGTTTTGGCAATATCTTCCGCTTTTTCTTGGCAAACTTGCTCTGTGCCTTCAGCCGTCCATAAACGGGTGTCTACGGTGCAGTAGAGGATGAGTTGATGAATTTTCCAAGGTTCGCCTTTATTTGTATTTGTGCCTTCTTGCCAAGCAATCCTTCCTGAGCGCAGAGTAAAAAGACCACTAGAGTATTCATTCTTACTGCCTTTTTTGATTTCTTGATCTTCGTAAAAGCGTTCAAACCATTTAAGCTGGCGTTGGTCACAGTAGATTTGAAACGTATGTTTGCCTAAGCCATTAAATCTAACACTAAGGCGACCTTTTTCGTTTTTAATCCAAGTCAAATCTTCATTAGTTTCATAACCCACTGGAAAGGGTATTGGCTTTGGTTCAGTTAGAAGTTTATTTTGCCAGGATTTAGCTTCTGACTCATCTGTGGGAGCAGTTGTAGATGCGATCGCTAATGTCTCTAGCCAGCTTTCCCATGTTAAATCTCGACCTTTGGGTATGCGACTTTCTAATTGCTGTTTTATTCGTTCAATCTGAATTTCAGTTTTGCGACGGTTTTCAGCAAATTCTTTTAAGTTTTCTTCAGATTTTTCAGGAACTTCATTACTATTTTTGAATAAGTAGCAGACGACGCAGCGAGTAAGGATGTCGTCTGCATCGTTATATACTTTCCAAAGTTTGGTATAAATACTACCCTCTTCAGAGGATAGGGAGTTGAGGAGTTCGGCGGCATTGGTGCGAATTACCTCAACAGAAGTGTTACTTTCTGCGGTTAATTCTTCATCGCTTTTGAGCATTCCTAACCAACTAATTTTCCTACTCAGTTTTTGTGCTAGGCGTTGCTGAAGTTTAAACCAGGATTTATAGATGTATTCAACGACGGCAATCGCACTTGCATAGAACCGTGCAGGTTGATTAGTGAAGCGAGGGTCAGTTTTGAGGGGTTGGCACAATTGTTTGACTATTCCAGCCGGAAGTCTGCCCTTTTTTCTCCACGTTTCAAACTCAGGATGTTGAGCCATTTGCGCCAGTAATTCGTTAATTAAGGGCGTGTTCAGGTCTGCCATCAGTTTCCAGAGATGATGGCAAGTTGATTCGCTTGCAACTAAATGACACTGAACGGTTATCTGGCTCATACTTTTTGAACATTAGTGTTCAATACGCACACAAATGTATTATAACTGCCTTCTGTAAAATCAGAGGTATGTCAGAAAGATTTTTTAGCAGTAAAGAAGCGGCTGAGATTACAGGCTGTAGTTTGCGCCAGTTGCAGTATTGGAGGGAAAGGGGAGTTGTTGTACCTCCGATTAGTGCCACTGGAACGGGACGGAGTATTTACTACTCTCGTTCTGAGTTGGCTGAGTTGGCAGTGATGGAATACTGGTTATCGGTAGGATTAAGTTTTGAGGTGGCAGCTAGGGCCTTGCAGGCTTTAAAGCAGAAAGCACCGGATTTTTCCGCTCCAGGGGTGCCGAAGCGGTTTATGTTGGTCTGGAATAGAAAGAGGAAGGATTTTCGGTTGGAGGAGTTTGAAAGGGAAGAGGCGATCGCATTCCTAGATAAAGGTCAGCCTGTAATTCCAGTATGCTTAGATGTAATTCATCAGCAGTTGAATAACAGACTCGATCGGAATAACTATGCTTAATCTGTATGGGAGGTAATGCTTAATGGTCAATAGTAGAAATACACAACCTGATGAGGGGGTATTTGATTCTGCTTTGGCTAACCAACGTTCAGTATCAGAAACCTTCTTCATTGATTTTTCTGCCGACCAAACAATTGCCCAGAATCTTCACCAATCAGATGAAGCGGTGCAGCGTCGGATACGCCAATTCATGGAAGACGCTAACAGTCCAACTCAGTTTTTATTTGACTTCAATACATACGGTAATAATTTCGATGAAGAAGTCGCAGCAGATTTAAGCACTGGGGCAATTGCAGCCATTGACTCTACAGATATTTTACCGATTACTGACTTAATGACCACATCGTTTTATGCTGTTGGAGTTGGATGTATTACGAGCCAGAATCGCCATAACCCAGAGTTTGTTTTGACTTGGACAAACGCTAAATATGCAACACCTGATAAGATTACCGCGAATGATAAAGACTTGTGGAATTTATGCGACGACTTAGATAATGCTCGGCAGACGAAAGGATCTTGGGCAACTACATTTCGAGAACACCAAGAACGAAAAGTCGCAATTGATGATGACAAGTGTAAGCAAGAAACCGTGCTGCTAGACGGTCCTATTTTTACTCAAAACTTGATTACCCAGCATTCAGGACGAGAACTTTATTCTGAGATGATGGAAAAAGGGAAGCGCTTTATTGGTGTAATCAAAGATTTGGGAAGTTCATGGGCAATTAGTAAGTGGACAGCTATGAGTTTAGAGCGAGGAGAAGGATTTGTACTCTGTCCAATCCAAGACCAATATCAACGACGGTTTGGAGATAATAGAACTATTAATACCTGGGTTGGTGCATTACCTGGACAGTATGTTCGGGTTGTTTATCGTCCTGCTGAGAAAGCCTTTGCCTTTGAGTGTGCTTTAGCTGATTTATCATACGCAGTCAGCCTATTAAGACAAAATGCTAGTCCAACAATTAACCACGAAATACCGCTTTTGCTGGAAACTGTTGATTGGCATCTCAGAGGAAGCAACAACTCCGAGGCTATTAAACACTCCTTTATTGGCGAAATCCAGCGCAATAACTATCGTATGGGAGTAGATATTACAAATGAAGGTAACTATCGATGACACTAATTCAAATTCCTGACACAATTAATTCTGATTTAAGTTTAATATCTGGCTATACATTTAATGAACCAGAGTTATCAGCCAACGATTTCGTTATTGTTGAAGATCGCGCAAGTCACAGAAAGTATTTTGGGCAAGTTGTTGGGCCACAGGCTAACTTGAATCGCTCGGCACTTGGCCCGCAAGATAATGCGACAATCAATGCTTTTGAGCAGTTAGAGCAGAATCACTACACTCGTGAAGTTGTAGTTAAGGAGGTTTATTTTTATCAGGTAAACCTGATTAAAGACATTACCCAAGACCCACCCAGTAGCGTTCGTCGGCGACCCCAAATTGGCTCTATTGCCAGACAAGCCACTGAAGAGGAGATCATCAGATACTTAAACTTGCCCGATGCTGATGAAAGATATCGAATTGGACAGATTATCGATACAAACATTGGCATTTATATCAATCCCCGAACTCTTTTCTATCAAAGCTTGATTGCTGGTGCAACTGGGAGCGGAAAAACTAACTCTTGTGCCAATTACATCCGCGCTGCATTACAAATGGGTTTTGCGGTTATTATTTACGATCATAAGCCTGATTATCAGCATATTAATAGATCGAATCAGGATGCAATAAACATTTTAAATGAAAATGGTCAAACAGACCAAGATACAACCTGGATTGAAGGAGTTAATGCTGATTTTTACTACTTGGGAGAGGACTCAACTGCCTTTCAAGGTACTCCAATTGCTATTCCTGCTTCAGAATTCGATCCGGCAGTTCTGGCAGCAGTAATGTACTATCCTCCTAATGAAACTAACTCTCGTGAAGAATTCGAGACTTTATTAGAAGAATTTGACGACGAACGACACGCAGATCAGAATGGTAACGAGCCAGTAATTTGGACGCTCGGTGACTTTTTTCAATGGGTCACTAGCAACCAAGATCCTTGGCAGGCACCTGGACACGCTAGAGAACGGTTCAAAGGAGCACAAGGAAGAACTTACACAACTATGGTGAGTAAAATGCTCCGCCGGAATCGTCGTCCGGCTTGGGTTGACGGTGGACTCCCAATCCGTCCAATAGCGAATCCTAACGGTACTAGAGGCAGAAGATCCAGTCCAAGTGCGGCTGTATTTGGTCAAGATCGAACCCCTCAGCAACCACAATGGTTCGATCCTACTAATCTATTACAATCTGGAAGAGCATTAGTTATCCGCGTGGGACAGGCAGGTGGAGGACGTGACTATGGATTGTTCCTCAACTATATGCTTAAGCGAGTTTACGATCTCAAGGAGCAACGCCAGATTACTTTCCCAGTGCTGCACCATATTGATGAAGCTCAAGACCTCTTTAATGGGAGTAAGCAGTTTGCCTCTGCAATAGGTAACGTACTTAGTGAAGGAGTCCGTAAAGGCAGAAGCCGACAAATTGCTTTTACAGTTGCTGTTCAGAGCGCTGCTCAGATACCTGATGATATTTTGAATAATTTAAACACTCGCATTATTCATCGGCATAACCGAGCCAGTGAAGCGCAAAGAGCATTAGAGAAAGCCGCAGATGCCCAAATTTCCATGACTAAGAATTTTGGGCCTGGTGAGGCACTTGTCGATCTATTTGGTGCTTCCGCAGTAGTTAATGCCAGAATGCGTTTATCGCCTTTTCAGCTTACTACTGAGGAGTTGTTGCAGCAGCAAGAACAACAGATGCAGCAAGAACAGCAGCCACACCAAGAATTATTGGCACCAGAAGGAGACATACCATTTTAATTGGAAGGACATCATAAAAACTCTTTGACGGATAAAATCTATCCCATGCAAAAAATACCACATCAACAGCTAGAACTGCTAGCTTCATCTTCTATCGTCCTAACTGTGGTCGTGGGTAGTCAGGAGGAAATCGAGCAATGAAAGAGCTTTCGTCTAAACACGAATCTGCTATTATACCCACTATTGTTATCGGCAATCAAGAAACAGTTATAGCCCAATCTTTGAAAACGGTGAGAGACTTACTGAGGCAAGCTAAAACAGTAGAAGAAATGCAGGGATTTTGGCAAACAGTCAATGCGCTGGAAGCTCTCTCTAAAAAATTTCGATTAAGTAAAGAGGTGCAGCTTGACGCTACTGAATTGCGGATTCGGATTGAACGCCTATTGGGAGAAATGTTAAGCAAAAACACTAAAAAAAGACAGGGAGATATAAGAAAACAGAGTCAAAACTCAGTTAATGTTGATTTTGATTTCGAGGATATTAAAAGTGTTCGTTCAAACCTGAGCTTCACAACAAATGAGTCGTTGAAATTCCAGCAACTTGCAAGCATTTCGGACGAAGTATTTGAGGCTGCTATAACGGATTTGAGGACTGAAGCAGCCATTAATAGGAAGACAGCTTTATCCACAAAAGGAATACTACGGACTATTCGGAATGAACACAAAAAAGATAAGGAACCACTATTTAGCCCTATTATCAAGCCTTCTGACAACTGGAATTTTAGCACGGTTCAATACGGTCGAATTGATGAAAAAGTTAGGGAAGGAAGGGGTTACATTCCTGGCGAAATTTACGCTAACTGCTTCTGGTACTACGTTAAACAAGGAGATTTAGTAATTGCACCAATGGCTGGCTCAGGTCAGGTTTGGCGAGTGTATGAAGCTCGTCAAGAGTGGATGGGTCAGCACGTTTATGATTTTAAATTAAAAATGTTTGATCTAACTCCACGTGGAAAATACAAAATTTTAATTAGTCAACATGACTTAATAAAAAGTTGTCCGGTTGTTAATCCTGATTATATTGTTATGGACATTCCTTATTATGGAATGGCTGCCCAACAGTATTCTAATAAGCCTGAAGATTTAGCTAATATGGATTTAGAAAATTGGCAGAGGGCAATCGGTACAATTGCTAAAAATTGTGCTTCGGCGCAACAGACAGGAACCCTTTGTACTGTTATATCTCCTAATTATCGAGATGTATCAAAAGGATTAATTGTGATGATTACAGACACAATCCGAATGTTGTGGGAATCTGCTGGCTATATTCTCTACGACAAAACTTATTCGAGCCGCAGAATTCAGCAAAATCAAAACCCCAGCATGGCGCGAATGAACAATCATGCTAAAGCTAATCGAATTATGCTAACTGACATTACGGAAGTTTTGACATTTCGGAAAGTTTAATTAGCAAGACTTTCGCATCTAAACTTAGTTTGTAGCGATCGCACCATCCCAGAAGAGCAAAAGCTTTTTAGGAACTTTAGGTAAAAAAGGAGTTTTCTGTGAATAAAAATACTCAAAACACCAACGAGCAAGGAAGCAAGATAAAGAACTCCCTTCATAATCTACGTCATAATTCTATTATTACAGGAATAATTATAGGCATTTTTCTATTACTAATTGAGTACAAAAGTGGTCTTTTCCAAGCTCCCCAAGGCAGTTCAAATCATTCTATATCTTTACTATGGTCAGGTATAGCTACTTTTATCACTGTGGCTTTTATCATATCTGTCATAAATTTTATACGTATTTCATTGGATTCTCAGGATTACTTTCGAGAACAGTTCTCTTTGGCGGTTTTTTATACAATTGTTTTTTTAATTGCTGGCTTAATTGTATCTGTAGCTGGTAAACTAATGTTTTGGTATTCACTTCTAGCAGCATTATATATAGTATCAAATCAAAAGATAATTGTGTCTCAGCCCTCATGGGAAGGATATGCTTTCTTAACTACATTAATAGGAATTTTGTATTTATTTGCATTTATTCGTCATCAAAATTGGGATGGGCTTAGAAGTGTTCAACAATATGAGCGCGAGCAGCGAAGTGAAGCTAGCGAAGTATTTTTTGAAGGCTTCGGAGAATTTAAAAGAACTTTCTATGGTAAGAGTACTTTAGAAAAGTATTCAGAACTTGATCCCCTCCAGCTATTGGGTCACTTGGAACAGTCAGAGGACTTCATATCTCAAGCCTGGAAGGAACAAGCACGTGAACTATTAAGGCTTTCTTCTTCATCTTATGATATTGATACAGACTCTGGATGGCATGATAGGCAGGGTTATTGGGTAGGTCAGAATATAGATACAAAAAATTTAATTTTTCTTTATCCTGCTCAAGCTGCTTTAAGCAAAACGGATTTAGACAATTTTGTGCGTTATTCCAAACAAATAGCTAACTCTAAAAATTGCCAAGTTGGTGAATTGATAGTTGCTTTTCGGGAAGATAAAGACAAATTAGCCACTCCAATTGATTCGCATAGAAAGATTCGCTTTGAAACAGAAGATAACCTGCTTGGACAGTTAGTTAATTTTACAGATTATCGCAATGATATTCAGAAGCGTGTCTTGAGTCATAAGCTTTCAGAATCTGGTTTTACATTACATGATGTATATGTACCTTCGCAGCTATATGTATCTAAAGGAAAGAGAGCAAATGATAATGTTGAAGATTATTTGCAAAAGTGGCTTGATGAATCTAGCCAACGCCATATCGCTTTGTTAGGAGAGTATGGACAAGGCAAGAGTTCCGCAGCATTGATGTTTACTTACCGTTTATTGTGCGAGAGTAATCAACCACCAAAAAGAATTCCAATCCTAATCGAGTTGCGTGGAAAAAGTCCAAGAGATATGAGACCACTTGAACTTCTTGGAGCGTGGGCATCCCAATACAGAATAGAACCACAAGCTCTAATGCGTCTTCATATTGCCGGTCGTCTAGTTCTTATTTTTGAGGGCTTTGACGAAATGGCACTAATCGGAAACTCGGAATTGCGGCTCAGGCATTTTAGATCACTATGGAAGTTTACTTACCCAAATGCAAAAATTATAATTACTGGTCGTCCTAATTTCTTTTTGGATGATAGAGAAATGAAAACAGCTCTTGGAATTATTAAACCAATTAGTGAAGAACCTTATTGTGAATCAATAAGGTTAGCACCATTTACTATAAATCAAATTCAAGAAGCATTGAGAGAGCAGAATCCGGTGGTACGAGATCAAATTTGCTCTCTTGCTCAAAATGAACCTCGGTTCCTAGAGATAGTTTCAAGACCCTCTTTACTCCATGTAGTCTCCCTTCTATGGGAAAAAGAAAAACTACACGAAAAGACTGCATTGCTCAACTCAGCATATGTGATGGAATGTTTTGTTAGAAGTAGCTATCGTCGTCAAGGACTTAAGGCACTAGGCTCCAGAAACTTTATGGCTCTCAATAGTTCAGAACGTGATTACTTTATGTGTGGTATTGCATCTTATATGGTAGCAAAAGAACTTAGCAACCAGATTTCAAATGAGCAGCTTAATTATTTGATTGGGAATTTAACTGAAGCTATTCCTGAGTCAATATCAACATATTCATCTGAAATTCTTGGCGAGGATATAAGACCGCTACGTTCACGCATCCAAGATCCTAAAGAAGATATGGAACACATCATAACTGATGTACGTACTTGTGGATTATTGGTAGATGATCCATCAGCTCCAGGAATATTGAAGTTTGGTCACAAGTCTTTTATGGAGTATCTTTTTGCGACAACCGTTAAAGAGTATATTTGGGATTCTAGTTTAGAGAAAGCCAGAGCTATTAGGAAAGTAACCTCTTTTCCCATAGAAGCTATTCTTGATCTTCCTGTATCAGTTGATTTCCTAGCTGAGATGATCGGCACTGATCCTGCTACGAAGCAACTTAATAGCACTAATAATGTTAGCTCTAAAGGAGAAGGTACGACTTCTATTCGTCTTCTAAAGGTAATCTTTTATACAAAAAATAATTCGTATTACTGGCTTATGTTACGCTTTGGTCTCTTAAGCCTTTCATATAATGCATCTAGGAGAAGTCTTCAGCCGATTCAACGTACCTTTCTTTTATTTACCAACCCATTAATAGTTCTTTGTTATAGCTTGATATTTTTGGTTTATCAAGTTTCGGCAAACCAAAAAGGCATTAATTTCACAGTAGCTTCTAGTAATGATTTTACGGCTCTTTTTGCGACGTTTTCTGCTTTAATGCTCTCCATCTTGAATTTTTTAACCCTCTTTATCACAAAAGCAATAGTTCCAAAGTTTCGTCTCTGGAACTCTATATGTCAAAAATTGGGAATAAATGATGAGGTATTACATCAAATTGCAGGCACTTGGTTGTTTCCGTGGGCTAGAAATCAGCCATTCAACTACTTTCTAATACAATCTAAAGTACATCATGGTAGTGGAAACTAATCTAAATAAATATATTAATATCAAAAATTTTTAAGGTAAGAGAAATTGTAAATTGGATGCTCTTTATTACTGAAAATGTACTAAACCATTCTGAGTGTATCTATTGCAATTTACTTTTTGCCAAGCCAGAGCCAATAACCAACCTTGCTGTCGTTACTGCCAAGATCCAAACATTAGCTAATTTATTGGAGCGTGAACCAGACAGTATCCGCAATCATTATTTAATAAGGCTTCTGCCACTTCACTATATCTACAAAAGTCACAAAACAACGACCATACCACCCATCTGCTCACAAAGCTGGAATGTTGAACCTCTCCCCACAGTTAGGGCATTCAGAGAGCAAACTTAGTTTGTGGCGATTGCTCATACTTCAGCAATCGGCTACGCACCTTTGCCTCTTTTTAAACTCCCACCTGATTCTATGACAAACGGAAGCGTAACCAGCGCAACCGTTGGTGTGTTAGTCAGAAGCGGCGAATTTCAGGAATCGTTTTCCAGTTCGCTCTTGACCTCGATACCGTAGTTGACAAAAAGACCAGAAACAGAGATTTCCAAAGCTGCCACTAGCTTGACGACATTTTTTAATGAAGGGTTACGCTCTCCGCTTTCGATACCTGAGATGTAGTTACGATGAAGCCCTGACCTTTCAGCCAGTTCTTCTTGGGATAAATCTAGTTCTCGCCTTCGCCGCCTAATCGCTTTGCCAAA
>NZ_JAMPKA010000029.1:0-73643 GCF_039961855.1 Trichocoleus sp. Lan
TCGACATGGCAAAACAAGGCTTCTAGACTAAGCATAGGGTGGTCAGATGGGTTGAGAATTAGGTACTTTCAACTGTATCTGTTCCACCCTTCCTTATCCCGAACTCACGTTAATTTACATGATTGCACTGCTAAAGATGCGAGCGATTTATTTTGCGCGATCGCTAATCTTTTAATATTTTCCTTGCCAATTGTCTAGAAATCGGCTACTGCAACTGTGCTAGCCTATTTTTCAATGTTTTTCCTGCAAATTTTCCCATCAAAGCCCTTATAACTCTGATAAACTGGAAGAGTTGTCTAAATTCGTACATTCCGCACATTCAGGGTTTCGGGTGTTTCCGCTGGAAATACGCCTGGATGGAGGATTAACCCGAAAGGAAAATAAATATGTCAGTTGTTTCTTTGGCTCAGATGATGGAGTCGGGTGTTCACTTTGGGCACCAGACCCGCCGGTGGAACCCAAAAATGGCTCCATACATCTATACGTCCCGCAATGGCGTCCACATCATCGACTTGGTTCAGACTGCCCAGCTGATGGAAGATGCCTACACCTATATGCGAACCGCCGCAGAACAGGGCAAGAAGGTTCTCTTCATCGGTACTAAGCGTCAAGCCGCAGGAATTGTGGCTCAAGAAGCCGCTCGTTGTGGTTCTTACTACATCAACCAACGTTGGTTGGGGGGAATGCTCACCAATTGGACGACCATTAAAACACGGGTAGAGCGCCTAAAAGATTTGGAACGCCGGGAAGAAACCGGAGTCCTCGACTTACTGCCCAAGAAAGAAGCTTCGATGCTGCGCCGGGAAATGACCAAATTGCAGAAATACCTCGGCGGTATTAAGCAGATGCGGAAAGTTCCCGACATCGTGGTGATCGTGGATCAGCGTCGGGAATATAATGCAGTTCAAGAATGCCAAAAACTGGGGATTCCTATCGTCGCGCTGCTGGATACAAACTGCGACCCGGATGTAGTGGATATTCCCGTTCCAGCCAATGACGATGCTATCCGCTCCATTAAGCTAATAGTGGGTAAGTTGGCAGACGCTATCTATGAAGGTCGTCACGGTCAGCTAGACGCAGAAGCAGAAGAGGATTACGAAGATTACGAAGGCGCTGAAGACGATATCGAATACGAGGAAATCGACTCGGTTCCTGATGAAGAGGAAGAAGAAACCGAGGGATAATTCAGCGTTAGAAACATCAATTCTTAGTTAGGAACTGAGGAAATGGCGGAAATATCTGCAAAACTCGTGAACGAGCTGCGCCAAAAAACTGGTGTCGGCATGATGGACTGCAAAAAAGCGCTAAAAGAAACCGATGGCGATATGGACAAAGCCATTGAATGGCTGCGTCAAAAGGGAATGGTTAGCGCTGGGAAAAAAGGCGATCGCCAAGCCTCAGAAGGACTGGTTGGCAGCTACATCCATACCGGAGGTCGAGTCGGCGTCCTGGTGGAAGTGAACTGCGAGACAGACTTTGTCGCCCGCAACGAAGCCTTCCAAACTCTGGTGCGGAACATAGCCATGCAGATTGCAGCTTGTCCCAACGTTGAATACGTGAAGGTTGGCGACATTCCCGCTCAAATCGTTGAGAAGGAAAAAGAAATCGAAATGGGCCGGGATGACCTAGGCAACAAGCCACAGAACATCAAAGAAAAGATTGTTCAGGGTCGAATTGACAAACGCCTGCAAGAGTTGAGCTTGGTCGATCAGCCCTACATTCGTGACCAAAGTATCACGGTGGAAGAGTTGATCAAGCAAAATATTGCGACGCTAGGTGAAAACATCCAAGTCCGTCGCTTCGTCCGATTTATTCTCGGTGAAGGACTGGAAAAGAAAGAAAGCAATTTTGCTGAGGAAGTTGCAGCTCAAATGGGCGGCAATTAATCAGCAAGTTTTCTGGCTGAATCCCTAGGAAGGACAGGTTTCCATGATGGAAACCTGTCTTTTTTTATCTTTATTTTCAAGAGATTTTCAGCGCTTGTAGGCACGATATCCCCATTCTATATATCTCAACAAATTAACACCTTGGAAACCCTTTATAAAGACAGAAACACTAAAAGCAGAAAAACTTTTTGTTTGGGTGGAATTCTTAACATCCTCCTTAGGAGTGTTGCCTCGATCCTTGTGCTAGACTTTTGAGCGCGAGCAGATTAAGGGGACACTGCGAAACACCGTTGAGGAGTGCAAACTCACTAGAAAAGTAACGAAATTTTTCAGCCCCTAAATAGACAAGCATTGTATCTTGGAGTTCAGGATCGAGCTGACTATTTGCCAGTAATACAGCGCTACGAAAGGGACATTTAGCTGGTGCGGGAAATCCTTTTAGGGTATTCAATCCTATAGATAATCTACTTCTGATAGTTCCAGAAAAAAGGAAGGATCGTAATGGAAATCAATTTACAAGTGCCAGGGATTAATATAACTAGCTTGAAAGAAGCACCCATTCATAATGCTAGTAAAGTTCAGCCTCACGGAATAATTTTCGTTCTCGCAGAACCTGAGTTAACAATATTACAAGTTAGCAGCAATATATCCACAGTTTTCGGAATCTCCCCCGAAAATATGCTGCAAAAGAAATTAGAAGAAGTTCTCGACCCGTTCCAAGTAGACAGAATTAAAGCAGGACTATTAGAAGAAAATCTTGATTTTATCAACCCTATCAAGATTTGGGCTAGAAGAAAAGGCGATGAGTATTTAGTCTTTGATGGCATTTTCCAGCGGAATGCAGATGGATTTTTAATTTTGGAATTAGAACCTGCAATTTCCCAAGAAAACATCCCCTTCTTAAGCTTTTATCATCTAGCCAGAGCCTCTATCAACCAGTTAGAAAAAACATCAACTCTGGGTGACTTTTGTCAAATCATTGTGAAAGAGGTGCGAAAAGTCACCGGATTTGACAGGGTGATGCTATATAAGTTTGATGACGATGGGCATGGATCTGTCCTCGCTGAAGAAAAACTAGAAAGTATGGAGCCTTACTTAGGTCTCCACTTCCCAGAATCAGATATTCCTAAACCAGCTAGAAAGTTATTTACCTCGAATTGGATCAGGTTAATCCCGGATGCCACTTCTCAATCTGCTGAACTTTTTCCGATTCTTAATCCAGTTAATCAGCGTCCGCTTGATTTAACGAACTCTATTCTCAGAAGCGCGTCTCCTTGTCATATCCAGTACTTGCACAATATGGGTGTGGGTGCTTCTCTGACAATTTCTTTGATGAAAGATCAAAAACTTTGGGGACTGATTGCTTGCCATCATCAGTCCCCCAAGTATGTTTCTTATGAGCTGCGAAAAGCTTGCGAATTCTTGGGGCGCGTCATCTTTTCAGAAATCTCAACCAGAGAAGAAACTGAAGATTACGGCTATCGCATGAAGCTGACATATATCCAATCAGCCTTGGTTGAATATATGTCTCAAGAAGAAAACTTTATTGATGGTTTAGTTAAACACCAGCCGAATCTGCTGGAGCTTGCTAACGCTAAAGGTGCCGCCGTGTGCTTTGGTGGGGATTGCACGATGGTTGGTGAGACTCCCACAGAAGAAGAACTCAACTTTTTAGTCCAATGGCTAAAGAATAACGTCGAGGAAGAAGTCTTCTATAGCGATTCCTTACCTCAGATTTATCCAGATGCAGAAAGTTTCAAAAACGTTGCCAGTGGCTTATTAGCGATTCCGATTTCTAAAAATAACTATGTTTTGTGGTTTCGACCGGAAGTAATTCAAACCGTGAATTGGGGTGGCGACCCAAATAAGGCGTTTGAAGTAAACCAGTCAGAGGGAAATATTCGTCTGTGTCCTCGCAAATCATTTGATCTGTGGAAAGAAACGGTTCGCTTAACGTCTTTACCCTGGAAACAGGTAGAAATTAAAGCTGCACTTGAACTCAGAAAGGCAATTATTAACATTGTGCTGCGCCAAGCTGATGAACTTGCCCAATTAGCTCAAGATTTAGAACGTTCCAATGCTGAGCTGAAAAAGTTTGCTTACGTCGCCTCCCATGACTTGCAAGAGCCACTCAATCAGGTAGCGAACTACGTACAACTTTTGGAGATGCGCTATCTAGAGCAACTCGACGAAGACGCGAAGGAATTCATTGGCTTCACTGTTGAGGGAGTCAGCTTAATGCAGACGCTAATTGATGACGTGCTGGCATACTCTAAGGTGGATATGCAGGCTATCGAGTTTGAAATGACAGGGGTGGACACGGCTTTAGACCGTGCCTTGGCTAATTTGCGAGGACGCATCTCGGAAACGGGAGCTGCGATCGCTCACGATCCCTTGCCGACGGTTATGGCAGATAGCACCCAGTTGATGCAACTGTTCCAGAACCTGATTGGCAATGCTATCAAGTTCCGCAGCGAGCAACCGCCAGAAATCCATGTAGGAGCTTCTCGACTAGAGGATGCGTGGCTATTCTCAGTACGGGATAACGGGATTGGCATCGATCCGCAGTTTAGCGATCGCATTTTTGTTATCTTTCAGCGTCTGCATACGCGGGATGAGTATCAAGGTACAGGAATGGGTTTAGCAATTTGCAAAAAGATTGTTGAGTGTCACCGAGGGCGCATCTGGGTCGAGTCCCAATTAGGTCAGGGTGCAACATTCTACTTTACGATTCCATTAGGGGGACGCGATCGTGAGCGTAGAAACGGAAGAAAACCACAAAACAATCTTTTTAGTCGAGGACAATAAAGCCGATATCCGCTTAATCCAAGAAGCCTTAAAAAATAGCTCGCTCCCACACCAAGTCGTGACAGTCAGAGATGGTGTGGATGCGATGGCTTTCTTGCGCCAAGAGGGCGAGTATGCTGATGCACCTCGCCCTGACCTGATTTTGCTGGATTTGAACTTGCCGAAGAAGGATGGTCGAGAAGTCTTGGCGGAAATTAAAGCCGATCCCAAGCTGAAACGCATCCCAGTAGTAGTACTGACAACTTCTAAAAATGAAGATGATATTTTCCACAGCTATGACTTGCACGTAAATTGCTACATCACCAAATCCCGCAACCTCAGCCAGCTCTTCAAAATTGTTAAGGGGATTGAAGAGTTTTGGCTGGAAACTGTTACCCTGCCATCGGAATGATGACAAGAAATTTTCGTATCTTGTTAAAATGCAAGCAGTTGCCGAGCGGGAACAGGAGGGGAGGGGAGATCCCAGAAAATTATGCCTGGAAGCTCAATAAAAATCTTGTTGATTGAGGATAACTTGGCAGAAGCCAGATTCCTGCAAGAGCTTCTGAAACAAGCCAAGTTCAAACAGTTTAGTCTGGTGCATGTCAAACGATTGAGGGAAGCGCTCAATCGACTCAATGAAGATTGCTTTGATGTAATTTTGTTGGATCTGACCCTACCTGACAGTGAAGGTTTGTGTTCTCTAGCTCCCCTAAACAGCCACGCTTCTGGCTTACCGATTGTTGTACTGACAAATACGAATGACGATGAATTAGCGATAGAAGCAGTCCGACAGGGGGCACAAGATTATCTGGTTAAGCGCCAAGTTAATGTAGAGGTGCTAGTGCGCTCTTTGTGCTATGCAATTGAGCGAAAGCAGGTTTCGGAAACATTACGAACAGTTAATGAGGCGTTAGAAATCCGAGTTCAGGAACGAACGGCTGAGCTAGTGAAAGCCAAAGAAATCAATCAGTCTAAATCTGAATTTGTTTCTATGCTTTCTCACGATTTCCGCAATCCCCTGAATAGGATTCTCCTTTCTGCTGGATTGCTCCAAGACTACGATCAAAAACTGAGCGATGAGAAAAAAAATACTCATCTCAAACTGATTCGTTCAGCAATTAAAAATCTGGCTCAGCTATTAGATGAAATTACGTTTATCGGGAAAGCTGATTCAGGGCAACTTCAGTGCCAACTGATTCCCCTTGATTTGAAATCATTCTGTCACAAATTGGTCGAAGAGTTGCAACTCTTTACACTTGACAAATATCAACTTATTTTCACTTGTCAAGAGGACTTGGGAGAGGCGTTATGGGATGAAACCCTACTGCGGCATATTTTAGACAATTTACTCGCTAACGCGATTAAGTATTCACCGGAAGGCGGCACAGTGCGTTTTGAACTAAGAAGCCACGAAAAAACAGTCATCTTTCAGATTCAAGATCAAGGAATTGGCATTCCCAAAGAAGATCAACCTCGGCTGTTTCATCCTTTCAATCGTGCTAGAAACGTCGGCACAATTCCTGGCACTGGGTTGGGATTAGCGATGGTCAAAAAGTGTGTGGAGGCACATGGGGGCGAGATTTCCATGATGAGTGAAGTCGGAGTCGGCACGAGTTTTACGGTGACGCTGCCGTTGATCGGAGAAGCAGCGTTATCAGAATAGAGGCGGCTATCGGCGAATTTCAGCGAACCGGCAGGGAGGGAAATGGAGAATCGGTAGCTTTATTTGCCACGCCCTGACACTACTGCCTATCTATCGGATACCGTTTCACGAATCAATTATCACAAAGGCGATCGCTTTAAAGCTCTTTAGGTAGGCATTTCAAAGGTTATAGGGGAGTAGGGTATCGGCGGCAAGGAGAGGGGCGATTAGAGGCTCTTTGATACCAGGGAAGTGGTTTAGGGTCGATCTCAAAGTTAGTTCTACATCGCGTTATTATGAGTCGTTAGTCAATAGGGATTCGTCTGTTGCTCCTGAGCGATAGACGAATAACCGAATGACCGAATGACGAGGAATCGGTATTCTAAAGTAGGGAAGTACATCTGTACGCCCGTACCGTCCCGATTGACAGATGTAAGCAGCAATGGCGAGAAGAGTAGAGGAAATTGAGCGGGATATGGCAGCGCTGGAAGAAGCAATCAAAGCGATCGCTATAGAATTCCACGATACCTACAACGATTATCTGACTGCCTTAGGACAAGCCATGCGGCAGCAGTTGATCGTGGCGAGTTATTATCTTTGCACCCAAGTCTATCCGGAAGCGTTTCTGAGTCTGTCTCTTAGAGAACGACAACAATTGCAACAGAACCTTCAGCAACTGGCAAGGCTTGCTCAACCCCAACTGCGAAACCTTGAAAGAAGCCGTCCCGCGGAAACATCGCGCGGGGAACTATCCCAAGAACCCTCTCAAGAAGAGGATTTCCCTACCCCGACTGATGACTTAGCCATCGAGATGCTAGCACCACAAGACACTCTCGACACCCTAAACCCCAATAGCGATCGCGATCGCTCAACCAGTCGCTTTACCTTTTCTAACGTCCCGACAAACAACCCAGAGGATTTGGCTCGATGGCAGGAAGCGGTGGAAAACGCCATGAGCGAAACCTTGCTCGCTCTTTCTTGCCAAAGCAATCGTCTACTACAGGAAGTGGGGATATTACCGAAAAATTTTCCGGAAGCTGTTCTGGAAGCTGCTGTTAGAGCGGAGCCATCTGGTGAGCCTGTGGTGGGACGCCCCAATCTTTTAAAATTTGTGGTTCAAATAGAAAATGAGCCGGTAGAAACGTCAAATCTCCCGACTTTACAAAACTCTCCTTTAATACCGATTATCGCCATCCATCTGCGGTTATCTGAGATTGAATTTGCTGATTCAACGGTAATGGCAGGACGCAACCAGATTCGGACCCTCAGCGCACGGCTTAGCACCCTGCGCCGAGAATTTCAGAAAAAGCAACGAGAGCGCACCGTGGCTGCGGCAGAAGCGGCTTGGCGTGCCTGTTGGTTTGAAGAATAATGGGAATCGTCGTGAGGATTGACAATATCCGGGTGAGGACGGCTATTGGCGGGTAATCAGCCATTCGCTACTAGCAATTAACAAAAAAGGGGAGAGAAGATGCAAATAGAATCACCGGATTGGCTGCGATTGCAGAAAGCCCTTTCAGTCGAGGCAGAGCGGGGCTTTACAGACTTAATGGGGAAACAATATCGTTTCAGTGAATTCTTAAGTCTGGAGTTCGGAAAAACCCCATCTTTTTTGCCGCTGATAGAGCGACATCGGTGGCAAGAGATGGCGTCTCAGTTTGCCCGTTACCCGAACCTCACCCTCTCCCAGCGACAACACTTGGTCTTGGAAACGCGCCGATTTCTCCATCAGATGCAACAAGTCCTGGAGAGGCAAGCGCGATCGCGATCGCATCAGCGAAATGAAGACAATCAGCAGCAAGTAGAGACAATTAAATCGCCCCCATCCCCCGATACTCAAGCCCCGCGCACCACGCCCCTCGTCCAGTCCAACGCAGCGATTTCTCTTGACCAACCGCTGACCAGTTTGCCAGATGTGGGAGTTAGAAAAGGCGGGTATTTAGCCAAGCTGGATCTCCATACGGTGCGGGATATCCTCTTTTATTACCCCCGCGACCACATTGACTATGCGCGTCAGGTGAATATCTCTGAGCTGGAATCGGGTGAAACGGTGACATTGATAGGAACGGTGAAGCGCTGTACCTGCTTTAGTAGCCCAAAAAACAAGAAATTAACCATAATGCAGGTGGTGCTGAAAGATCGCACGGGTCAAATCAGCCTCAGCCGCTTTTTTGCCGGTTCTCGCTACAGCAATCGCGGCTGGCAAGAAGGGATAAAAAATCGATATCCCCAAGGCGCAGTCGTGGCGGCTTCTGGCTTGGTGAAAAAAAGTCAATATGGTCTGACTTTGGACGATCCACAACTGGAAGTTTTGGCAAACCCTGGAGACCCGATTGACTCCCACACCATTGGTCGAGTCGTGCCGGTGTATCCCCTAACAGAGGGCGTAGCGGCAGATATGGTAAGACAGGCGGTCATTGCTGCTCTCCCCGCCGCCACCCATCTGAAAGATCCTTTACCCGCGGTTTTACGCGATGGGTATGGATTGATGAAGTTGTCGGATGCGATCGCAAACATCCAT
The DNA here is from genome assembly GCF_039961855.1 of Trichocoleus sp. Lan. NCBI lineage: Bacteria > Bacillati > Cyanobacteriota > Cyanophyceae > Leptolyngbyales > Trichocoleusaceae > Trichocoleus > Trichocoleus sp. Lan. Next base: position 8,840 of record NZ_JAMPKA010000029.1, read on the forward strand.
TTTCCTGCCGACAGTGCCGCCAAGGAAGCCGCCCGTCGCCGTTTAGTCTTCGATGAGTTTTTCTACCTTCAGCTGGGTTTCCTCCTCCGTCGCCAAGCCCAACGCCAAAAGCAGTCCAGCGCTATCTTGGCTCCCAGAGGGAAGCTGATTGAACAATTCCACCAAGTTTTACCCTTTCGATTAACGGGTGCCCAACAGCGGGTACTGAACGACATCCTCAACGATTTGCAATCATCCACTCCGATGAATCGGTTGGTGCAAGGCGATGTCGGTTCTGGTAAAACTGTCGTAGCAGTCATTGCTATCCTCGCCGCGATTCAATCCGGCTACCAAGCGGCGCTGATGGCTCCCACTGAAGTTTTGGCAGAACAGCACTATCGCAAGTTAGTCAGTTGGTTCAATCTTCTGTACTTGCCCGTAGAACTGCTGACAGGTTCCACCAAAACTGCCAAACGCCGCCAAATTCATGCCCATCTAGAAACCGGCGAACTGCCTCTATTAGTAGGGACTCATGCTCTGATTCAAGAGAAAGTGAATTTTCATAAGCTGGGGTTAGTAGTGATTGACGAACAGCACCGCTTTGGAGTGGAACAGCGGGCGCTGTTGCAGCAAAAAGGCGAACAACCCCATGTATTAACCATGACCGCCACGCCAATTCCTCGCACCTTGGCGCTGACGGTTCATGGGGATTTGGATGTGAGCCAGATTGATGAGATGCCACCGGGTCGGCAAGCAATTCATACGACCGTACTCACGGGCAAAGAACGCACCAATGCCTACGATCTCATCTGCCGCGAAGTTGCTCAAGGGCGTCAAGCATATATCGTCTTGCCCCTGATTGAAGAATCGGAAAAGTTAGATGTGCGTTCGGCAGTGGAGGAGCATCAGCGCCTCTCAGAAAGTGTTTTCCCTCAGTTCCAAGTCGGATTGCTGCACGGTCGCATGACTTCAGCGGAAAAAGATGAGGCAATTACCCGATTCCGCGATAATCAAACGCAAATCATTGTTTCCACCACGGTGATTGAAGTGGGCGTGGATGTGCCGAATGCAACGGTGATGATGATTGAGAATGCCGAACGCTTTGGCTTATCGCAGTTACACCAGTTGCGGGGGCGCGTTGGTCGCGGTGCCGCTCAATCTTTCTGTCTTCTGATGAGCAGCACCAAAACCGCAGATGCTCGTTACCGCCTCAATGTATTAGAACAATCCCAAGACGGCTTTTTTATTGCGGAGATGGATATGCGGCTGCGCGGTCCCGGTCAAGTGCTGGGAACTCGCCAGTCTGGGGTGCCAGATTTTGCCTTGGCGAGTTTGGTAGAAGATCAGGAAGTATTGAATATCGCGCGGGATGCCGCCGAGAGAGTGATGGCACAAGATGCCAACTTAGAGCGATCGCCCTTATTAAAAGCTGAATTAGACTATCGTTACCAGCGCTTAATGGGCGGGGCAATCTTAACATGATTGACCGCGATCGTTTATTCAAAGAACTGCTTACCGATGGTTTCTGGTTTTGTTGACACTTATCTCCAGCTAAATGCAGTAGAAGAAGAAATTTTTCAAGCAGAAATAGCTAAATTGGAACCAGCACAACAGGAGGTAGTGATGAAAATCGTCACCAGTTGGATGCAGCAAGGTATAGAACGAGGAAGATAAGAAGGAGAGTTGGCAGTGATTATGCGCCGACTCAATCGCCGAATCTGTACAGTTGAGCCTGAGTTGCAAGAGCGAATTCGCCAGTTATCCCGCAATTAGCTAGAAGATTTAGCCGAGGCGTTATTAGATTTTTCGGATGTCGCAGATTTGGCTGCTTGGTTAGAAAGCCGAGGAGAAGGTTAAAGCCTAGAATTATCGCGCGATCGCTCTTATTTGCGAGATAAAGCGCTCGCCCTTATTAAAATTAGATGTGAGATTATTGTGACCAGTGACTGATAGAAAGTAACATTTTGACTTAATCAGATTTAAAATTTTATTGGAGAAATGTAAAGCAGGCTTTACTCGTTACTTTGTAACAAATTTAATAAATAAAGCTAATATTTTTAATTAAATGCTTGCTACCTAATAAATCTTTTCTTAAAAATATAATTATTTCGCCACACTTACGAAATAAGAGTTATTATAAATGGCAAACAAATATTCCTATAAGACCAGATATGTCCAGTGCAAGCACAAGTCTCCCATCAACTCACAAAAGAGGATCGGTATTTGATCCAGAACTATCTATCCCTATCTACACATTAATATTCTTCTTCTGTTCATTACTTCAAACTGGATATGGCGTTTATATTCAAAACCAAGCGCTCCAGATACCCCTTGTTCATTTCCTGAACAATCCTTCTCTTTACCCAAACGATCCATTTGGTGCCACTCTACCCTACTACTCTTCCACACTTTGGTATGCAGTAGCATTGCTTCATCGCTTTATCCCACTAGAACCCTTACTGCTGACACTATTTTTATTTGAAAGAATTTTAGTTATCTACGCAGCAGGGCAACTCGCTCAAGCTTTTGCACCCAAATCTAAACTGGCTGTTGTTGGTGCAATGGCACTGTTCGCATTAGCAATCAGTCCGATTATTGGTTTTGGCACCATAATTGCAGTCTACTTTGAGCAAACAGGCTTTTCTATACCTTTTTTATTATTAGCAATAGCTTCATTTTATAAAGAACGACCCCTGCCGTGTGCTATTTGGCTAGCCATCGGATTTAACCTGAATAGTATGTATGGAGTTTACGCTCTAACATACTTGGGAGCAGTGTTTCTACTAGACGCTACTTACCGGAGAGCTTGGAAAAAATGGATGTTATTCTTCGGTTTATTTATACTATTAGCTTCACCAGCTATATATCTCACTGCGGCTGCCTTTGGTCGAGAAGCCGTTGATAAACAACTGTGGTTGGCGGCTAGTAGATTGCGTTTTCCCGATCATCTTTATCCGCTTACTTGGAGCAGCCAAAGCTTCGCTGAATTTGGAATTTTGATTATATTACTGTTCGCTATTCTTTATCAGAATCGGCAGAGGGTAGAGAAGCTATTTAAACATGGTGTAATTTGGGCTGGGATGAGCGTTATTTGGGTGCTTTATGCATTTGTGGCTGCTTATATTGCTAAATCACCTTCAATGATAGTTATGCACCCTACACGAGCTACTGACTTGTGGTATTGCTTTGCTGGAATAGCATTAGTTTCAGTATGTGCTATTCAACTGGAAGTAAGTAGAGGGAAAGCAAGGTGGATTCTTGCCGCAATAGTCTTCGCCTCCAGCATTCTGATTTGGCATCAATTGGTTGGAACATACATTATTGCAGTTTGTTTAATCGCCCTTACTTTCCGACCCGTGTGGTACTACATTCTTGGTCAGGGGAGTACTAACCGTGTGGCTTTGTTGCTAACACTGATGGTTTTTCTGGTCGGATTTAAGAGCTTTCGATATCGTATATCACAGACTGGAAGTTTTGATGCAGCTTTGATCAGGCGACCTTCATCCTCTATGGAAGAAGTTATTAACTGGACAAGTGCAAATACTTCCATAGATGCACAATTCCTAGTAGAGTTGATCTCTGATTCGCGCTTGCCAGGTTGGGATGAGTTTCGGAGTCTGGCAAAGCGCCCGGTTTTCGTAACTTGGAAAGATGGTTCAGCAATACTTTGGGATCGACCGTATGTACAAGCATGGGCAGAACGCCTGAATGCGCTAGGTTTTGATATTACTAAGGAAGAGTCTACTAAGGCTGTAAAGAAACTTAAAAGTCTGTATAAAAACCTTCGGGACGAGGATATTAAACGACTTCAATCCCGCTTTATAATTAACTATTGGATCGTTCCAACGGCTCACCCTTCTGCGTTTCCTGTCGCTTTTCAAAATCAATCTTACAAGGTACTAAAACTCTAATAACTCTTACTATCCAATTGGCAGGTTTTTCAGAGTAATGATGCAAAATCTGATGTAGTCTTGGATGAGTCACCGCTCATCCGGCTCAACAATGGATTGCAGCTTTGACCCCCAGCTTTAGCATCTGGTTGCAAGGTATCGTTAGATTGCGATCGCTATTTGCAACGGAGTCAGCAATCCTATATTCCAAGTAAATCCCTTCGAGCAAACTTTGGTTACTTGTAGATTACTCGGCACTTCCTTTCTCTAAAAGGGTTGTTGGCTGGTGAATGCCTGTGATACACTTAAAAGTCTAGGGCGATTAGCACAGTGGTAGCGCACTTCCTTCACACGGAAGGGGTCACTGGTTCAAATCCAGTATCGCCCACTTACATTCTGTACAGATTTTTCCCTAGCTAAAGTTATTAAAGTAGCATCGGCATAAGCTCACCGAATCAACCTAGCCCCTCCCGCTACAGCACTCATCATCGATTTAATAGTTGCAGCAAGTCTAGCATATCTGGTTGAAAAACCGTGGCGGAGGCTTGGGAAAGCATGAGTATTTTAATATCCTAGTAGCAGCGAGCCGAACATATTAAGTAGCCGTGCGTCTACAGATAGGTTGCGAAAAAGCGTACCTTAATAATTGACTTATCTGGTATTGGGGTAACTTCTCACCATGAAATACGGGCGTGAAACGCTGGCAGTTTGCCAGCGAATTTTGATTGAATTATTACGACGGCGACGCAGCCTGATTTTTTGGTGTATTTTTCCAGTCTCTGTTTTGCTGATTAATGGGGTTATTCTGGCAGAAAATGCCAAGTTGTCTATGGCTGAGGCTTTTGAAAAGGCTGCTCCCTCAACACTGGTGGGTGCTGCACTATTTTTTAGTTGCTTGGGTGGTAGTGTTGCAACTGTGGTTGCAGAGCGAGAACAGCAAACCCTCAAACGTCTTTTCATCTCACCGCTTAGCGGAACGTCTTATTTCTTAGGAATTTTCCTAGCTCACAGCTGCATTGGTGTCGGTCAAGCCATTTTAGTTTACACGATTGCTGCCTTTTGGAATGCTCAGTTTCAGGGTTCTATTGTGCTAGGAATCCTGATTATTTTTTTGAGTATTATTTCCTATGTTGGTGTTGGGTTTATTCTCGGTACGCAGTTTGCTCGTCGCACAGAGGATGTCAATGCTTTGGTAGCAGCATTTGGGGTGCCTTTATTAATTTTAGGAGGTGCCTTTTTACCGACTTCGCTGTTTTCAAAGACACTGCTAAAAATTGCTAAGTTCAATCCAATTTATCACATGAATGAAGCCCTAATCGGCGTATCTGCTGATGGCAGTGGACTGGGAGAAATTGCATCTCACTTTTGGTTTTTATGCGTGTTTGCAATTTTAATGGTTTTAGGGGGATGGCTATCCTACCAGCGGATGTTGAGTCTTGAAAGGAGACTGTGATTGTTTAAAAATAGGGATGTATACATAGTTTTTAACGTGGGGTTACGCTAAGCTTTACGCAAAAGCCAGCAAAATTTAATTTTATTCTCAGCGTAGTTGGCGATTTTTTGCCATACTTCTGTGTTTAAAGAATATCGTTCAGCTTGTAATCAATTAGGGAATATTGTGCTACGAATTGAGAAGCTAAATAAATCTTACGGAACGCGAGCTGTTTTACAGGAATTAACGCTGCATATTCCCCCTGGAGAAATTTACGGTTTACTGGGACCCAATGGAGCGGGAAAAACCACAACGATTAATATAATTTGTAATTTACTGAAAGCAGATAGTGGAGAAATTAAGATTAATAACCAACCTGTCTCAAACGCAACAAAAAATCTGCTAGGGGTTGCGCCGCAAGAAAATTTACTTTATAAAAGTCTAAGTTGTGAGGAAAATCTCCATTTCTTTGCTCGGATTTATGGCTTAACAAATCAGCAGCGGCGTCAACAGGTAGAAGCAAGTTTAGCGGCTGTTAATTTATTAGATAGAGCGAAAAGTCCGGTGGAAACGTTGAGTGGTGGAATGCAGCGGCGGTTAAATATTGCGGTTGCTTTGGTACATCAGCCTAAGCTGATCGTTCTGGATGAACCCACGACTGGATTGGATATTGAAGCGCGTTACGAAATTTGGGAGTTAATTCGGAATCTGAAAAATCAGGGAATTACAATTCTGCTTACAACTCATTTGTTAGATGAAGCCGAACGCCTTTGTCAAAAAATCGGGATTCTCAAAGGGGGTAGTATTTTGGCGGAGGGAAGTTTAACAGAACTGCGGAAATTAGTGCCAGCAGTGGAAGTTGTAGTGGTGGAGACGCCGGAGGAGGAACAAGCGATCGCTCGCGCTAAAAAATATAATTTTACTCCTCGACGTTATGGGAATGACTTAGCTTTTTGGCTACCCGAACATCTAGAACTGAAGGAAATTATCTCCTGTTTTGATGGGATTCCTCTCGATTCGATTGCGCGGCAACCTGTACGGTTAGAGCATATTTATGTTGAAGTGACGCAGGGTTAAGAATTACGCGATCGCAATATCTCTCCGTAACAGACAGACCAAAAATAAAGTGCAATATTAATTTCGCTGAACAACTTTGGGACACCCTCTAGCAAGACGGGAACTACATCGCCGCTTAACTTTAGCGAATCTACAGCGATCGCGCTGAACAGTAAACCGATACCACTGAGTAGCAGAATGTAGGGCGTTGATTGTATTTTCCGCCTGAAGGCTAATCCGTATCCCAAGGTCGCTATCGCATATACGACGATGGTTATTAACTTGGGAATTCCTGCTCTTAAAAGAATAATGTGAATCCGAAAAATTTCATTAATGAGAAACCCTCCAGTTATGATTGCCGAATACAGAATAAATGAATTTCGGGTTTGTTGTGGTTGAATCGTTCTCAGCAATCCAAAACTAAAAGTGCAAACAATGGGCGGTACCGCACATAATAATTGGAACGTATGAGTTAACAAACCCGCATTCGGATCGGCTGGGGCAAGCGGCGGCTCGAATAGTATTCCTGCTGGAGAACCCAAGAATTGGGTATAGACAATTAAAGCAATAACTGCTAAGAAAGAGAAACTATTGACCCAAAAAGCAGAGCGGTAACTTGCCATAATTTAACCAGAAACGCTATCTCTTCAATAGAGATACACGATTCGCGCCAGCAGTTACGAATTATGACCGTAAGAAAAATAAGGTGATGGTTCGCCAAAAGCAATTTTCTATTTTTAAATCTGCTAATTAAATAAGAGAAAATAGGATCAAGCCACCGCGATCGCTACTGTTGGCTCATCCCGATACAGCACTTTCACGGCTGACTCCCTAAAATTCTGATGCGAAAAATTCTCTGCGTTCCGATCACCAATTCCACATGATGGGGCTATCGTCTAGATGATCGGTGACAATCTGCCCAATTGCATCAATTTCCTGCAATTCATCAGTCGATAGTTTAATATCACCCGCCTTAGCGTTGTCTACGACTTGTTGGGTATTTCTCGCACCCGCGATCGCATTCGTTTGTGGTTGGGCAATTAACCACGCCAATGCCAGTTGAGCAAGGCTACACTGATGGCGTTCGGCAATCGGACGCAGTTTGTCCAAAGCTTGCTGGGCGCGTTCGTAGTTCTCCCCTTGAAAAAGCTTATTTTTCGCACGATTATCCGCTGGATCGAATTGATGATCGGAACCGAATTTTCCAGTTAATAATCCTTGAGCTAGAGACGAATACGCAAGAATTGAAATCTTGTTTTCAACGCAGTAAGGCATGGCATCCTTTTCCACCCAACGCCAAAACAGGGAATACGGCGGTTGCAAACTATCGATGCGTCCATACTGGGCAGCTTCTTCCAACTGGGCGCGGGAGAAATTAGAAACCCCAATTGCCCGAATTTTACCTTGTTCCTTCAGGTGGTTAAGGGCGTTCATGGTTTCTTCAATGGGGACTATTTCGCTTTTAAACACTCCAGAGGGCCAGTGAATTTGGTATAGGTCGATATAGTCGGTTTTTAGGTTTTTGAGAGAGCGATCGCACGCTTCAATCACTTGGTCATACTTGAGATGATTGGCAAAAACCTTGGTTGCATAAACCGCTTGGTCGCGCACATCTGATAGCGCTTGGGCGACAATCTGCTCAGAATGCCCCTCGCCGTAGACTTCAGCGGTGTCAACTGTAGTGATACCGGCATCAAATGCCACCCGGATTGCTTTTATCGTGTCGGCGTCTTCAATTCCCACCCACATCCTTTTGCCAGCTTGCCATGTACCCATGACAATCGGAGAGATTTGAATGTCAGAAGTGCCTAAGTGTCGTTTTTCCATGCGTCAATCCTGGTTTATCGGCTTCTGTCTTCATATTAGGCAACACTTGGGGGAAGGGGGACGCGATCGCTTGCTTCGTTTTCAACATCAAATCAAATCAGCATCAAAGTAACGATGTTAACTGACCTGTCGTGTGGTCGCTGTTAGCCTGGGATTAGAATATCCGAGACTTATGCAATCCACGACGACCACCAAAACCACGCCTCACGCCCTCAAAGAATGGGCGGTTGCTGTCGATGCCTTAGAACAAGGCAAAACGATTATGCTGCTACGCAAAGGCGGCATCCGCGAGGAAAACAACCGCTTCACCGTTGCCGAAACAGAAGTTTTGCTCTACCCGACTTATGAACATCAACAGCCCGATTTGCTGAAAGCGGAATATTCCAATCTGGTGCAACCCGTCGCCTCCGGTTGGCATCCAGAAACCATCCGAATCGGTGCTTGGGCTGAAATTACTGATATTTTGCCAGTGAGTGAAGAATCAGCGGTGAGAGGGCTGCTACCGTACCATATTTGGAACGAGCAATTTGTCAGCGATCGCCTCAAATGGAAGCCGCGTCAGCCGATTTATGTGCTGCTACTACGCACTTACAAACTGATTCAAGCGCAGATTATCGCTTACCGCCCGGAATATGGAGGTTGCAAGTCGTGGATCGATCTTGCAAGCGCGATCGCAATTGAGGATGCAAAACCTGTTTTAGATGATGCAGAATATGCCCAGCAAGTCACAACAATTCGGCAAATAGCTAATTGGTGAGAGGTATTCCATTATCCGCTATGTCAAATCTGGTTAATTCGCCGTAATTCTCCGGAACCCCACCCCGCCATGTCCTGCGGCTCCGGCTCCCCTCCTCGCAAGCGGGGAGGGGCTGGGGGTGGGGTTCTTTTATTATGGAAACCGGACAGATTACCCATTACCAGAAATTGGGTGCGTCAGCGGTAACTCTAAAGTAAACGTTATCTCTTCAGAAGCACTCCTGACTCGAAGAATGCCACCTAAATGTTGGGTGAGTTTCTGCACCAGCGCTAATCCTAAACCAGTTCCGCCCTGCTTCCAGCGATCGGCACGGGGAATGCGGTAGAACTTGTCAAAAATGCGGGGTAGCTCATCAGGCGGAATCTCGACCCCAGAGTTGCTCACCTTGATTTGCATCATTGCCGAAGCGGCACGGACTGTTACTGTAATGCGTTCTCCTGGTGGGGTGTACTTGCACGCATTATTGAGCAACTCTGTCAAAATTCGCTCCACACTGGCTAATTCCGAGACTAGGGTGGGCAAGTTTGAGGGAATATCAACCTGTAAGATTTGTTCGCGTTCCTGTATGCGGGAGCGAAAGGATTCAATAATATTCGGCAACCACTCTGGTAGATCGATTGCCGTGGCAAGAAAGCTGGGATAAGACGCAGCTGCTAGCCGTTGCAAGTCTAGAAGGTCATTGATTAGCTCAGTTTCTCGGTTGCACTCTGTTTGCAATATTTGTAGATAGCGCTGAGAGCGATCGCCTGTCGGAGAAACCTTGAGCATTTGGATCGCCATCTTCATATTGGCGATAGGAGTCCGCAATTCGTGGGAAACCGTGCTGAGGAAGTCATCTTTGAGTTGATTGAGTTTCTCCAGTTCCTGCACTTGGGCAAGGGATGTTTGATAAAGTCGGGCTTGACGAATTGCGATCGCGCATTGATTGGCTACCTGTTTGACCAGCCGAATCTCCAGATTGTTAAAGGTATAATCTGGGTGATGGAATAACCACAAATCCCCCAGGACTCCTTGATCGTCGAACATCGGACAAGCTAACATCGATGCCTGACCGTGGATAGAGTTGCCAGAGAAGGAACACAATTGAAAATGCTTCCCTTGCCGGAGGGGTCGATAAATTTCCGGAAAAGAAGCCATTTGCAAGACGCGACCCTTCGAGGAAGGCATTGAGGCGGCGTATTCGTAGCAAATCGTGGCAGTTTCTTGTTCCAAGTTGTAGAGCGAAGCATGGCAGCTGCTCATGTTGAAAGAGAGTGCCAACTCCCTAACCGCTGCTTGCAAAATTTGGCTTTCGTCCAGACTATCGCGGACTTTGTCTGTGATGCGTTTCAGCACCGCATCAAAGCCGAGTGCTTTTTGCAACTGGGTGGTACGTTTTTGCACTTGGCGTTCCAGATTCGAGTTCATCTGTTGCACCTGCTTAAACAGTGCCGCTTGCTCAATGGCGATCGCTAACTGATTCGCCAATGAAGTGAGTAAGTCAATTTCTAATTGCTGCCACTGTCGGGGTTGCGAACACTCATGGACACAAAGCAACCCCCACAGTATAGGCGCGGGGGAAGTGGTGCAAAACACCGCATTTGCTCCCGTATTTTCCGCGACGGTGAAGATTTCGTCCCTGCCTCTTTGCAAAATCGGGACTATCAAAGTCGCTCTGACTTGAATCTCAGCCAGTAGGTCAAAATGATATTTATCTAAATCTGCGGTATGAATATCTTCTATCGCGGTGATTTCCCCTTGTTGGTGGCGCTGGACATAAATGTCTCCTAGTGGTTTTGAGATGGTGCTTCCCTGGAGAGACTTACACCCAGAACCGACCGATTCCATCATCACGACTCCACTCCAGTCTGGCTGGAAACGGTAAACGATTACCCGGTCGGTCAGGAGCAATTCTCGGACTTCAATGACGGTTGTATTGAGAATCTCGTCTAAGTCTAAAGATTGGCGAATGCGTTGAGCGATCGCTGCTACCAATCGCTGTCGTTCAGTCTGCTGCGTTAAAGCGAATTGTGCAAGCTTCTGTTTAGTAATATCCAGAGTAGTGCCAATCATCCGCACCGCTGTGCCTGTTTCGTTGCACAGCAACTGGCTTTTTGTCATCATCCAACGAATGCTGCCATCAGGCCAGACAATGCGAAATTCCTGTTCGTAGCCCTGATTTTCTTCCAAGGCACGAATCGCTGCTTGCTGTACGGATTCGCGGTCTTCCAGATGAATGTATCCGAGGAAGGCTTCATAGGTTTTCTCAAAGCTACCAGGAGTCAAACCAAATAGCTTTTCATTGTTGTCAGTCCAGGCCACTTGATTCGTGAGGATGTTCCAGTCCCAAATGCCCATTTGTGCAGCTTCCAGAGCTAGTCTCAATCGCTCCTCACTTTGTTGCAGTGCCTCTTCTGCTTGCTTGCGTTTCGTGATATCGAATCGAATTGCTAAATATTGGAACGGTTTTCCTTGGTCATTTAGAAACGGCACAATCGTAGTATCGACCCAGTAACAAGTGCCATCCTTCGCTCTATTTTTAATTTCCCCTTGCCAAATTTTTCCGTCAGAAATCGTTGCCCAAAGATTTTGAAAGAATTCTTTTGAATGGAATCCAGAATTGATCAAACGATGACTTTGTCCAATCAATTCTTCTCTGGCATATTTAGAGATTTGACAAAACTTATCATTAACATAGTTAATCGTTCCCTTCTCGTCAGTTGCTACTGCGATCGCCGCTTTATCTAAAGCAAACTTGATGTCTGATAATTCCTTCAAAGATTTTTCTAATGCCTGTTCAGCTCGCTTACGTTCGTCAATATTTTCAATAACCGAAATGAAATACTTCGGCTCACCCGTTGGTTCGCGTACCAGCGATACAGTCAAATTAATCCAAACTTGAGAACCATCTTTGCGGATGGAGCGCTTCTCGATGGAATAGGTCTGAATCTCTGACGCCAACATTTGGCGGACGTGTTCAAGATCCGCATTCAAATCGTCGGGGTGAGTAATATCCTGAAAAGTGCGCTCTCGGAGTTCCTCTGGCGTGTAACCCACAATATCGCAGAGTTTTTGATTAACCAGTAACCACTGCCCGTCGATGCTGACGTGAGCGATGCCAACAGCAGCTTGGTTAAATGTTGCCTGGAAGAACCTGTCGCTTTCTGTGCGTGCCTCTTGCACTTGCCTACGGTTGTTGATATCGGTGAATATACCGATTGCACCCTGAAATTGACCATTTTCGGCAAAGAGGGGACTGGTTCTAGCGAATACCCACAACTCTCGATCGTTTTTGCAACGCCAACGCCACTCATGCTTTTGTTGGGTTTCTTGCTGCATCCGCTGGTAATACGAGTGTGCTTCAGCAAGGTCTTCCTCAAAGAGGAAATCAAATGCAGAACGACCCAGAATTTCCTCACTTGAATAGCCGAGCATTTCGGCGGTTTGCTGGTTAACGTATGTCGTTTTTCCCTCAGCATCGATTATCCAAATGCCTTCACCCGTCGCCTCCAGCATTCGCCGATACATCTGTTCGTTTTGGCGCAGCAGTGCCTCAGTTTGTTGGCGCTGATTGATTTCATGTTGCAATTGTTCGTTAGCTTGCGCCAGTTCCGCAGTCCGGTTTCTTACCCGCTTTTCTAACTCTTCATCAGCTTCGTGCAACTTCGCCTCTGTTTGCTGACACCGGGTTAATGCAGCTTGCAACGCTTCTTTGGCTTTGAGAAGCTTTAGAGTTTGTGCTTTAAGCCGCATATCAAACTCTCTAGACATTCTGCGTTTTAATCTGCTCATCATAACTAGCCGCGTTGCAAAGTACAGTGCTACGATTAGCTTCTTCTATCTTCTTCAGTTACGAATGCGATCGCTCATAAGTTTTCTGGACTGTAGAAGACCTTTAAGAAGCTACGCTCACCATTTTCCCGCTTCTTCCATCTTCAAGGCAGGGGATGCCGCGTATACCGACATAGGTTGCGCGATCGCAATCTCCTTTTGCCTAAAAGACATTTGCCTACTTTGATATGCTATAACTTTCTCCTTGAACAAGGACTTACTACCGACAGACCAGCATCAGTCGGGCATTTTGTCTGATTCCCCAGGCATGGTTTTGTGCCTAGATTTATTAGAGCCTATATAGATCCTATAGAGTTTCAGAAGGGTTACACGTTCCCGTTTTTGCGAATTTGGCAATCATCTACGCGGTTTTTTCATAACTTCATATCAATTTTATGTTTCATATTTTACTGAATACATCTTGCTTGTTATATATTTACACCGATTAAGTGCATTGCCGCATTTGCTGATGCGAGAGCTAAGTCAAAGGGAATTCACCCGATTGGCTGAGACTCAACTGTGCTACCAAGACAATGTTTCCCCAAAAAAAGCGACTGGCAACGACCTTTGAGCAAAAGTAATTATAGCCATAGGTCAAAGACTTTGGGTGAGTGGCGTGAAGAATTCGTCTCAATCGGTTCGGTGTCAAAGCGATCGCATTGATGTTGAGTTAAGAATGAATGCTATTAGACAACTTATTCCACAATTGGCGCTATATACAACTAGGCTAAGTCACCAGTTTCTATTAGCTATTTTGCATAAATTGTCAAGAAAAAAGTGATAAGTTTTATAACTACATTGCGCGAGCTTGATTGGAGCAAAAATTTTGTGAGTTCTTTAGAGGTATGTTATTGTAAACGATTAATAAATCCAACTTTACTTGGAGCAGCAGTTCATCCTAAGAGATTTTCCGGTCAAATCAAGTCGAGCGGCTTTGAGCCGTCTTAGCAACTCTTAGTTGAGCTGTATAGACAGCTATTGTTAAAGGATGTTAAAGGAAGCTTCCTCCAAGCATTTACCCCAAGAAAATCTGCTCAAGGGTTCACCCCTTTTTTTGAGAAAGGAGTTTTCTGATGCCTAAACAAATGTCCTGGTTGCCTAAGTCTGCGACGGATGATGAGAAGATTTTGTATTTGCAAAATCAACCCAATGAACCCTGGCGACCTTACACAGCCTTTCCGCAATACGCTGTACCCGACTACCGCGAACCAGGAATTTCTAGGGGTTGGGCAACTTACCAAAAGTTAATCCGGACAGGCTGGACTTTGGTTCCTAGTGAGAAGGCGCAGGAATTTTCTATTATAAATTCAGAGCAAAGCTGATAAAAAATACCAGCAAGCAAAGAAAATTAACAATATTAAGTGTAGAAATGCCTGCTACCCATAAGTCTCTGGAGACCGTTTTTGCTAATGCAGCGTTGATTGATATCTAAAACATTTCTTAGCTCCCAATCCTAGAAAAATTGAGAACCAAGAAAAAGTTGCACAGGGCGTTAATTTCTGAATTGTTTTAATTGTTTGCGGAGTAGGGCGATTTCGGTACTGTTACCGCTTTCTTCGCCCATTTTAAATAATTGAAATTTCTTTTGAGCCAACTCGGCTGCGGTTTGAATGAAAGCGCGTTGTTGTTTGGGTGCTACGCGCAACCGCGCGAGGGTGTTGGAACGCCTGTTACAGAGTGCTTCGTAGTCAGCAGATGAAATTACAGTTGGAACTTCGTCGCTAAGGTATGTTTTAAGCATTTTGCGATCGCGATCGGCAGCGACAAACCCTAAAACAATCATTAAAGCTGCCAGGAACCCGTAATTCCACAAAGCGATCGCTAGGGTCGCACCACCGCTGGCTTTTGCTAAAATCAGTGCGCCATTGTGGATTAAATGGGCACTCATCGCCGCAATCAACCCGCCAGAGATTAGCAGTATTTTCGTAAACAGGTTATGCCGATGGCGTGCCAAACCAAACCCGATGCCGGTGAGGGCTGTCCAAAAGCCGTGCATGAAGCCCAAGACGATGACACGTAGCAGCAGCAGCTGTCCCCATTCTTCCCACGTCTTTGTACCCTGCAAGTACAGGATATTTTCTACATAGGCAAATCCGAAACCCGCCATCGCCCCATAGACAATCCCATCTACCCAGCCATCAAATTCTCTGCGATACCACAGGTAAATAATTGCTACAGCAGCGCCTTTGAGGATTTCTTCAGTGACGGGTGCATTGACAGCCGTGGTGATGAATTGACCCCCAAGACTTTCTGCACCAAATATCAGTTGGATGGGTACGTTTAGAATTAATTGCACAATGATGCCACCCACCACTGCTGGCAGCGCCCCCCACAAAAATGCCGCAATCAGGTAGCGTGTCGGTTCTTTCTCAAACCGATCGATGCTAATCACGATGCGGATGTAAATAAAGGTGGGAATTGCTATCAAAATAGCTGTGATTAGGAACCTATCCATAGGGAGAGTTTAATTTTCTTCGTTTATAACTTATTGCTCAGTTATTTGCCAGGTGATGTTACCCACAAGTAATCAGCGATCGCTTTATCAGTTTGTGCAGGCTCTTCTACCGTAGGATTGAGTAGAATCGATCGCTGGATTATTTTATTGCCCAAGCGTCGAGCAACACGGCTGGGAATTCCATAGCCGTAGACTATATGAGCTTGTCCAGCCAGCACGACGACTTGATAATCTGGATGGGTTTTTAGAAACTGCGCGATCGCATCTGCCATTGTTTCATCCCACAGCACTTGGGCAGTGAAAAATCGCTCAAAGTTGGCGCTGGAACCATGACCGGCTACTTGATGTTGTTGAAAAGCCTGTTGTACCATTTGGCGATATTCAGTGTTATCGGTACGAATTTCAGCATCTGGTGGAATATAGCGCCGTTCCGCGGCTGTCAGGCTTGCTAATCCTTGTCGGGCAACTTTGCGGGTGACTTCGCTGGGAGTATTTAAGGCTAAGACAGGCAGTTTCTTTTCCTTAGCAAAACCCAGAATTGGGGCGTAATATTCCCAAGAAAAACCCCAGCGTTTTTTATATTCACTTTGTTCGATTAGCTGAGTTTCTGTTATCTTCCCCGCCAGATAGCGATCGAGTACGCCTTGATAGGGACGCTGGAACATCTCCATTGCAATGGCAATTTTCCGATTTCGTCGATAGAGTTCCTGAATTATCTTCAGTTGAGCTTGGTGATCTTCAGGGCTATCGTGGGTTTCCCCTAAATAAATGACGTTTACCTTTGCAAGTTGTTGCAAAACTTCGGGTGCAGTATAGCTTTGCTGCGTTTGAGGGCTGGAGATTGTTTGGGAATAAGCAGGCAAGGCACAGAGGAGGAAAATCAACAGCGACCAAGCGCAGAATTGGGTGAATGAGTATTTTTTCATAAAGATATTGTGGCAGGAGAGCATCCCGATCGGCTTGCTTATTTCCAGCTACACGGAAAACCCGTTCTCTTGGGGAAAACGGGTTTCTTGACGTTCAGTTTTTGCAACGATTGATTTAAACCCCTTCAACTTCCGCTACCATCAACAGCGTCTTCAGTACAGAATCTGGGTTTAAACTGATCGAATCAATCCCCAGTTCTACCAAGAATCGAGCAAATTCCGGGTAGTCGCTGGGCGCTTGACCGCAGATACCAATTTTGCGATTCGTTTTCTTAGCGGCAGCGATCGCCATCTTCACCATCCGCTTCACTGCTTCGTTACGTTCGTCAAAAATATGCGCCACTAACGCAGAATCCCGATCTAAACCTAACGTTAGCTGCGTTAAGTCGTTAGAACCGATGGAGAAACCATCAAAAACTTCGGCAAATTCTTCAGCCATAATTACGTTACTGGGCAACTCGCACATCACGTAAACTTGCAAACCGTTTTTGCCTTGTTCCAAGCCATGCTTCGCCATCTCTGCTAACACCTTGCGCCCTTCTTCGGGAGTGCGGCAGAAAGGAATCATCGGGATAACATTTGTTAAACCCATTTCATCTCGCACCCGCTTCAAGGCTTGGCACTCTAAAGCAAAAGCATCGCGATAGTTTTCATCATAGTAACGAGACGCCCCTCGCCAGCTAAGCATTGGGTTTTCTTCTTTGGGTTCAAATTGCCTGCCTCCCAAAAGATTAGCGTATTCATTACTCTTGAAATCGCTCATTCGCACAACCACTGGATTGGGATAAAAAGCGGCAGCAATCCTTGCGGCTCCTTGAGCTAACTTATCGACAAAATATTGAGGTTTATGTTCATAAGCTGCCGTCATTTCCGCAATTTTTTCTTTAGCTTCTACATCCTCCAATTTGTCGTAATAAATCAAAGCTAAAGGATGGGCTTTGATGTGATTAGCAATGATGAATTCCAGCCTAGCTAATCCTACCCCATCATTCGGAATCGCTGAGAGGCTAAATGCTTCTTCAGGATTGCCTACATTCATCATAATTTTAGTGCGAGTGCGGGGTAGGTTCTCCAGCGGAATTTCTTGAACTTCGTAGGGTAATAATCCGGAATAAACCCGTCCTTCTTCTCCCTCAGAACAAGAAACCGTAATTTTTTGACCTGTTTTTAAAATATCTGTACCATTTCCGCAACCCACAATGGCTGGAATTCCCATTTCTCTGGCAATAATTGCCGCGTGACAGGTACGCCCCCCTTTATTCGTAATAATCGCGCTAGCTTTTTTCATGATTGGTTCCCAATCAGGGTCAGTTTTATCAGTGACTAAAACTTCCCCGGCTTGGAACAAATCAATTTTGTTCGCATCGAGAATTACCCTGGCTTTGCCCTGCCCGATTGCCTCTCCAACGCTACGCCCTGTTAGTAAAGGTACCGCCTGCTGCCCTCCTACCAGATGATAGCTACGCAGAACTGTTTTACTCTTTTGCGATTGCACTGTTTCTGGGCGAGCTTGGACGATGAAAAGCTCATTAGTAACGCCATCTTTTGCCCACTCAATATCCATCGGCATATCCTTGCCGTGGACATCGCTGTAATGATTTTCAATCAAGCAAGCCCACTCGGCGAGTTGCAAAATTTCGTCATCGTTGAGGGCGAATTTCCGTTGATCGCTTAAGGGCACTCGCTCATTCTTAGTGATTTTACAGCCCCCCTGATCGCACACTAATTTGAATTCTTTGCTGCCCAGTCGTTTGTCAATAATTGGGCGGAATCCATCTTTTAAGGTGGGCTTGAAAACCAGATATTCATCGGGGTTGACTGCCCCTTGAACTACATTTTCCCCTAATCCGTAAGCGGCTGTAATTAAGGCGGCATTTTTAAAGCCGGTTTCGGTATCAATCGAGAACATGACACCAGAGGAGGCTAAATCCGAACGTACCATTTTTTGCACGCCGACGGAAAGCGCAACATCAAAATGGTCGAAGTTCTTGATGTGGCGGTAAGAAATCGCACGGTCGGTAAATAGGGAGGCAAAGCATCGATGACAAGCTGCCAAAACTCCTGGAGCGGTTTGAACGTTTAGGAAGGTTTCTTGTTGACCGGCAAAACTAGCATCGGGCAAATCTTCAGCAGTGGCAGAGGAGCGAACAGCTACATCCATGTCAGAGCCATAAAGCTTGCACATCTGTTGGTAAGCTGCGGTAATTGCTGTCCGTAGTTCCTCAGGGAAAGGCGTATGCATTAACAATGCTCGTGCCTTTTTTCCGCGTTCCCGCAGGTTGTCGAGGTCTTCAACATCCAAGTCAGAAAAGAGCGATCGCAGCTTGTCTTCTAATCCCGCTGATTGAATGAAATAGCGGTAGGCATACGCCGTTGTGGCAAACCCGTTGGGAACATTGACTCCCTGGCGGGTTAACTGCTGAATCATTTCCCCTAAGGAAGCATTTTTTCCGCCTACCAAAGGGACATCGATAATTCCAACTTCATCGAACCAGAGAATTAGCGATCGCTCTTTGGATAAGTGCAATGACCTTTCTGCCGCTGCTGTAACCATAGCTTTTTCTCCTTTTGTAGCTTTAGTCTAGCGATGGCGAGGCTGAGAATGGGTAAATTAGATCACTTCTTCATTAATTTTGTAATTTCTTTGGGATCACTGCGAAATCAGCCGGTTTTGGTTATAATTTCCAGAGATTAAAGCTGCCAATTAGCAAAGATGCCCTCGATAAAGGGGCACAATAAAGCTTAAAGAATTCAGGATAAATACTGAGGGATCGAGAATAAAGGTAAACAGAGTTTATGACTTTCGCCTTTTCTGCTCAAACTTTTTTACTGTTTAATTAATTATTCCGATTTCCAGCCAAGTCCTTGTAGGCTGAGAATTGTTCTCTTGATTCCTTACCGAGGTACAAGGCAAAACGATAAAAGCCTCCCTATCTTCTTGCACGCACAACAAAATAGCAGACCAAATGGAAAAAATTCCCCCATCTCTGTGAAGTTCGGGGGGCAAAGGAGGAGCTGTTGTAGAGCAATCAAAAAGGGTAGGCGATCGCGTTTGCGATCGGAGCTTGGGAATGTTACAAGCGAGCATGCCCTGTATTGCTGAGATACGCCCCCACGTTTCTAGCGTGGGGCTACATAAACGAAGTTTGCCGGGAGCAGGCTAAAATTCTTAGTCTGTTCCCGGCAGCCGTTATCCTCGCAAGCCTCCACCCTTCAGGGTGTAGGCGCATGATGCATTGGGATGCTCCCAGTTAGCAGTTCCCTATCACCCAAGTACCACGTTTCCAATCTCCAGGCACTTGTCTCAAACTTTATATCTCAACCGGGTTACTTTCCATTTGACGATGGCTTGATTGAACAGCGATCAAACCATTCCTGGTAAGTTGCCTGATGTTCTGCGTCTTCTAGAATGATTTCCACTCGGACTTTGGCACACCCATGCCCACGCTGATGCGCGATCGCATCTAAAATTCGACTTGCTGTTCTCGGTGAATCAAACTCACCTCTAACTGTTGGCTGAGTATCTAAACTTGTAGTTTTAGCGTCGATACTTGTAGATTTAGCGCCGATAGCTGCTTCAATCAGCTCAAGACCAGGAATTTCTCCTTGTCCTAAATCAATTTCTGCAAGCTGTTTGTGTTCGGGGCTGACTTGTTCAACAATTAGAATTTCGCGGCGGACTGGCACCTCTACCATGCGCGTTTCGATTTCTTTGCGAACGATAACTTCACCGACTTTATGTTTGTTGCTGTCAATGACTAATCGTTCTTCTAACAACCGGAAGATTTCTTCCTCGACAACTTCTGACTCTGTACTAAAAGTATTAGAAGCATCCTCTGGCATACTATTTCGCTCCAGTTCTTCTGGGTGATTATTTAAGTCATCTGGCGTTGCCATGACAGAGGCAGTCGAGGCATCTGTTACTTCCCATTCAGCTTTTTTTGAGATTGGTGAAGTTTCTAAAGGCTCTACATCCGTTGTTTTTTCTAAGGGTACATATTCAGGCAAATACTGGGTTTCCGCTTTGCTAATGTCTACAAACAGAGTTTTTGTAGACGAGTCCACCTGCTGGATATGCTTGCTTCGGATGAGAAATAATGGGGCATTTTGATTTAGCCCTTCTTGAGATATCACTAAGTTTAGCTGACGGTCTGAATCGAGATTTACATCCTTCACCTTTCCTAACAGCAAGTTTTCCCGATCTCTGACTGCAAAAGATTTAAGTTTACTTTGCAATTTATTTAGCAAGACATTAATTCTGACATCGTTTCGCCTTGCTCCTTGCCCTTGTGCTAGCATTTGATGGTTCATTTTAAAAACTTCCTAAACGATCTTGAAGCAAAATTCGATTTTTCCTTCCATTTATGAACGGGTGTTTATGTTTATATAGATAACAAGCAAGTCCTTATCCCAGTTTGAAGTTTAGATTTTGGATTAGGCATGGGGAAAGGGGATCTTTACCAGGAGCATATTCGCTTTGTTAGTAACGAATTTTCGGTTGGGTTGTGTGACTAATCGTTACCCAACCGGCAAAAGATAATGGTAATACAATCCCCTATCCGCCATTTAAAAATTTGCAGCCCTTTTCCTAAACTCAAAAGTTTCTAGCAAGACTTGACGAATAAACACCCGATAATGCTTAAGCGTTTTATTGAAAATTAGGTGGTTGTATAGTTGGCATCCATCCAACAGCGAGGTAGGCTTTCCCCAGAAGGAAAAATTAATTCTTTCTTCTCAAAAGAAGCTTTTTCCTGTTCCTCCTGCCCTGCTTGATCTCGCCCAGAAATTGCATCATTATTAGGGTTGAACAGCTCCTCAATATCGAGAACTTCTATCAAATCGCCGGTTTGTTTGTTTTTGAGAAACATGAAGACTTTCTAAATTAGGTTATCAGGTGCAAGTTAGTGGTAGGAAAACCCTACCTCTAAAGGTGCAGGCAGAGCTAATAATTTGCCCTGCCTGCATGGTTTTTACTCGCTTACGCTTAAATCATCGGTGACTTAATCGCTCGTTGAAGGGCTTCTTAAATCCGATCAGAAGGTAAGTTAGTAGGGCGGTTAATAGTAGCTTGCCCGTCCGTATTCACATCTAACTCTTCACGACGAATCGTTTCTTCTGCGTCAACTGTTTCGTGGTCTACAACTTTCTTAACTCTGACTTCCTCACGCACAAAAGCTTCTTTGTGAATGTCAGGAGTTTCTTCGTAGATTTCCACGCGGGCAACTTCCCCTTCGCGGAAATCAGCTTCGCCAGGAGTTACGGCTGTTCCAGCATCTGCTGGAGTAACTCGCTCAATCACCACTCGCTCTTTTTCAACTGGTACTGACACTCGTGCAGTTTCGGTTTCAATGTGCTTACCAACCGTAACTTCCCCGGTTTTAACGCGAGTTTTGTTAGCAATCAACCGCTCTTGGTACAGTCTGAGAGTTTGATGATCCCGATCGTTCAGTCCGTACAAATTCGGCTCTTGCTGATAGTTGTAGGTACTCCGATCGTAAGCGTCAATGTTAGGCGTAGCCGCTGCATAGGAGGTATCAACAACAGGTGCTGCATCAACGTTAGCAGAGGTAGCAGAGGCTCCAGTAGCGGGAGTGCGATAAACGCCTCTTACCCGTTCTTCATAGTCGTAATCAGTCCTGGTAGCTTCGTTGAACTCTGGTAAAGCTTCTGCTTGCTCTCTGGTCATGCCAATTGCGTAAACCCGATCCGTGTTGTAATCGATTCGCGAACGACCAATTGGTAGTAAAACTTTTTTGCCAAAAATCCAAAAGCCTAGGTCAACAACTAAATACCGAAAATGACCTTCTTCATCAACTAGAACATCGCTAACAGTTCCAATTTTATCGTCGGTACTACTTTCTGAATAGACCCCCATTCCATGAAGGTCATCTCCTTCAAACGTCTCGCTGTAGTTTGGATCAAAGTCAGTGAGTTTTAAAAGAGGCATGATTTTGTTTCCTCAAAATTATTTCTATATTTGCGATTTTATTAATTTTATTAAGTGTTTCCATCTCCCTAGCGACTGAATTAACTCGCGTTAAGTAACTCCTGCAAAAATTAAATCGAAGGATTTCAATATTTAAACTTGAGTTATTGAAAATGTAACTTGGTGGTTGAGCTTGAGTTTTTTAGGCAGTAACTGATAGCTAGAAATATTAAGAAATATTAATTAAGAGCAAGTTAAGATAAACAAATGCGTATTCCTAAGGGCTGAAAAACAAGTAAGAATTAAATCAGAAATAGCTAATAGTATCCAAGAAGTTCAAAAATTAATCTGCCTAACGGTAGAAAATGAGGATGTATAATCAGTCGTGGTTCAAGCAGGTGCAAAAGCACCGTGCGATCGCAGTCATTCGCGCACCGCAGATGGAGCTGGGTCGCCAAATGGCTCATGCGGTTGCGTCTGGGGGAATGCAGTTGATTGAAATTACTTGGAATAGCGACAACCCAGCAGAATTGATTGGTGATTTGCGATCGCAATTACCCGCGTGTACGATTGGCACGGGCACTGTATTAAATCGGAAACAGCTTAAAGACGCGATCGCTGCCGGTGCCCAGTTCGTCTTTACTCCCCACGTTGACCCAATCTTAATTCAGACAGCAATGGATAGCGGCGTGCCGATGGTGCCGGGGGCGCTGTCTCCAACGGAAATTGTCACTGCGTGGCAAGCCGGTGCCAGTTGTGTCAAAGTGTTCCCCGTCCAAGCGGTAGGCGGTGCCAGCTACATCAAAAGTCTGCAAGGGCCATTAGGACATATTCCCTTAATTCCGACTGGGGGGGTCACGGTAGAAAATGCTAAAGCCTTTCTCGCGGCTGGAGCGATCGCGGTCGGACTTTCCGGCAGTTTATTTCCCCAAAACTGGGAAGCCAATGCCTCGTCCTCTGGATGGGAGGCGATCGCCAAACGCGCTCAAACTCTGATGCAATTAGTGAATGAATCCACCAGCTGAGTTACGATTGAGCTAATAAAAGACCGACATTAGTTGCTCCTAGCAGCTAATCAGAGCTTTTCGCTGAATTTTTCTAACCGATCCACCGAGTGAGATGATTTGCCATGAAAAGCATCATTTCTGCTAATTTGCTGCATCGCCCAGTTGCATTTTTTGCTGGGGCGGTGGTGGCGCTTACGGCTTTGGATGCTGCTTTCGCACCCGCGATCGCTCAAACAAAGCAGCCGATTGTGGCTGCAAAAATGCAGGAATTACAACAATCCGATCAACGCTGGATTCAGATTGACCTGTCCAAGCAACGACTGGTTGCCTGGGAAGGTGGAAAACCCGTCTATGCAGTGGTTGTTTCTACCGGCAAACGTTCAACTCCCACTCGCACCGGCACGTTTGCGATTAAATCGAAACATCGGTCTGCCAGGATGCGCGGGGCTGATTATGATGTTCCGAATGTTCCTTACACGATGTATTACCACGGTGGTTATGCCATCCACGGTGCTTATTGGCATCGCCGGTTTGGAACTCCCGTTAGCCACGGTTGCATCAATGTAGCCGTTAATCATTCTAAATGGCTATTTAACTGGGCTGCGGTGGGGACGCCCGTCGTTGTCCATAAGTAAGAAGGAAAGTAAATAAAAATAAATAGTTTTTTTGGCTCTAGAACCCTCTTTTATGGAAAAATCTGGAATAGATTCCCAAAATCTATCTAAAGATGGTTTTAGCTAACTATCAGATAGGGAAACCTAACCTTAGCTACTTTCCTAGACCCGAAAGTGAGGTGTGTCATTAAAAGCCAAATTTGCTTTGCTTGGTTACGTCGTTCTGGAACCTTCTGGGCAAGTATTGCCCTGATCTTTGCGACTTTGTTTTCTTGGTCAACGCCCGCTCTGTCAGCATCAAAGTCAGTCAGGGCAAGGGAGACAGCCGAACAGCCATCGACGAGAAGATCAGTGCGATCGCGCAGAGCCATGCGGAAGCGCATCCGAGTTCGGAGAACAGCCTCCAGCAACAGGGTTCGCCGAGGCAGAAGAATTGCCAGCAACAAGGCTCGCGTTCGTAGAAGAGTCGCCAGCAACAGGGTTCGTCGTACAAGAGTCGCCAGTAACAGTCTTCGCGCTCGGCGATCGCAACGGCGCTGGATTGAAGTAAACCTTTCAAAGCAACGGTTAATTGCCTGGGAAGGTGGAAGACGGGTTTATTCTGTCCGAATTTCCAGTGGTAAGCGCTCCACCCCCACTCGCGTCGGGACTTTCAGGATTCAATCAAAGCACCGCACGGCTCGCATGCGAGGAAGAGACTACAACGTTCCCAATGTACCCTACACGATGTACTACTCCGGCGGCTATGCCATTCATGGAGCGTACTGGCATAACCGCTTTGGTACCCCAGTCAGCCACGGCTGTGTCAATGTGCCAGTCGCTCAAGCTCGCAAGTTGTACAGCTTCGCCTCACATGGCACAAAGGTGGTTGTCCGTCGTTAAGGGGTAACGGGTAATATCAAATGCGTCATCAAAGAACCCCCGCCCCCTATCCCCAGAGGGGACCCCGAGTCCCCCAACCCCTCCCCGCAAGCAGGGAGGGGAGCCGGAGCCGGAGTGGGAGCGGGAGCAAAAGGCGATCGCTCTGTTGGTGGGGTTCTTCTTAATTGCGGGTAATCAACTGGATTGGATAAGGACTGATGACCCAAACCTAGCTCAGCTCAACGACCGGCTGATTGTCTAATAAAGTTTGATTGGTCAGCAGGTCTTCAACGGTGATTCGCAGGAAGCGATCGCGATCGACGCGAAACAGAAGTTTAATGCGATCGCTTCCTGGGTACCCTGGTGGTGTCAAATTGGCAATGGTACGGGCACCCTGGCGGTCGTTGAGGGGTTGTACCGATGTCTGGTCGCTGCCCAGACGACGGGTGATTAAGCGATCGCCATCGAAATACACTTCAGTTCCACCTGTTTCAGCACCTAACTCTCCGACAATTAATTCGATGCTGGGTTGGTTTTCCACCGAAGCACCTAGAACTAATTCCACAGGTTGGCTCATCGGGTAAGCTTGGCCTGAATTAATCAGTTGATGCCAGTTGTGGCGATTATTCCGGCGATCCCAGTAGCGGATGCCATAGCTGTGGTAGAGAAAATCTTGCAGTTCGACGCCTTGACTCAGTTGCAGGGCACCTTGCGCGATCGCTTCAAACGGGCGATCGCAACGAATTTTGCTGGAGTCAAAGTATTGCTGCACCCATGTCTGTACGGCGGGGATTTGTACAGTCCCGCCTACTAATAAGACAGCATCAATATCTGACACTTCGATGCCTTGCCGACGCGCTTGCTGCAATACTTGAGTCATCGACTCGTCTAAGCGAGCAAAAAATTGATGTTCTGTGAGGATGGCTTCAAAGCGATCGCGATTGAGTTCTAATTCGTAACTCTCAAAAGTTTCATCATTAAAATAAACCTCGTTCGCTTCGGTTTGCACAGATAACTGAATTTTTAACCGTTCTGCCAGTCGTGTCGTCAAAGGTGTCGGCTTCAATCCCTGAGTTTTGGCGAAATAATCAACAACCCAGTTATCCAGATCCGAACCGCCTAAATTTTGTCCGGCTTTCGCTAATACCCGCGCAGTTTTTGCCTTCTGTCCGGACTTTTCAGCTAGCTGTTTTTTTCCCCATTTGAGAATAAAACCCAGTGGCTTCTGAGTTTCTGTCATATCCAGCCGCACCAGGGAAAGATCCAGCGTCCCGCCGCCAAAATCTACCACCAGTACCACGCCCCCATCTTTCATTCCATAGCCCAAAGCAGCGGCTGTCGGTTCATCCAACATCCGCACTTGTTCTACCGGAAGAGATTGGCATACCTGTCCCAGCCACTTTCGGTAAGCTTCAAAGCTGTCTACTGGCACCGTTAATACCAGAGACTGTCCCACATCGGGAGTAACAGCATGGAGTTTCTCAATCAGCTGGTTGAGGAACCATTGTCCGACTTGCTCAAAAGTAACGAACTGCCCATCTAATTCTGGGAGGAATCCTTGAATATCAGCCCCAATTCCTCGTTTAAAGCTACGGAAAAAGCGGGCATCGCTAGTGAGATCGAGACCGCGATCGCGTACAGCTTGCCCCACCACCACCGTCGAGAGTGCCGCATCCTCAACATAGAGCAAACTGGGAATTAGGGGGGGATTCTGCCCAGCGATGACCGATAACCCAGGTAGACTCACGGTTTCTGGTTGCTGGAGGGCTGGATTCCAGCGAGCGATAACCGTATTGCTAGTTCCAAAATCAATTGCGAGCGCCATTCAGCTTCACACCGACAAACCGGCATCACGTCCTCAAGGATTTTATCAACGAATCTCCCTGTTTCCCTTCAAACTCAGTTTTCCTGCTTTTTTTGTCTGACTTAAAGGCTACTAAACCTCTATGCTGTCGAGGTTATAGCTTTTTTAGTAGTTTAATATACATTTTCTTGCCTTTTGTCGATTTCTCTGGTATTTTAACAACTCCCTCTTTGGACGCATGGCAAGTAAAAGAAACATTTTTTAACATAGAAGTGTCAAGGGGAATGTCAGGAGTTATCAAAAGTCCTCAAGCCCTTTAATCGCTAGATGACCATTCAGTATTTTTAGAAAAAGGGCTGAAAAGATGAATAACCAGCAACCAACAGAAGCTGCTAATTTCTTAGCAAACTTCAAAATTGGTCTATGGTTCTTCGGTATTTCCTTCTGGCTATTTGGGATTACCGATAGAAGTATTGCTTCATTGTCAGATGGATATCTTTCTGTCATTGACATCGCGCAACTAGGCACGGCGACGTTTTTCTTTGTAAGTTGGCTGCTTTTAAAGCCAACCTCAAGGCAAAAACAGGTTTAAGACAGGTGGCATTCGGAGGGTTTTTCCAGAGGTGTATCTAGTGCCATTGGCACTAGATGAAGTAGACGATCCCAAACGCGATCGCTTCTATACAAGCTTCCAAGCACCATTAGGAGTGCTAAAGCCAAGCATAAATCAATAGAAAAATCTCAATCTTTTGAATTATTATGTCTAGCAATATTCTTCAAAACACTGACTTTAAACTCATAAACAATAATCAATACTTAGAGATTTCTCTATTTATCACCAACTTCAAGAATGGAATTTGGGTATTTGGAATTCCCTCTTGGCTATTCGGACTCACCGATAGAACGGTTGCTTCCTTTGCTGATGGCTATTTATCAGTAATAGAAGTTATCCACTTATTTACAGCTTCTTTTTTCTTCCTAAGTTGGCTGTATTTAAGACCCGATCAAAACTTAACGGGCGATAGTTTAGGCACAATCCAAAACTACCAAGCCGATGCAAATCCTTACCAAAATGAAGGATATTTATCTACAGTTCAAGCTAGAATGCTTGAATTGCAAGAGCAGCATCAGCATATGATAGGGCAGGAATATATTCTACCTTTCCCCTACGTATGCCAAATCTATCATTTATTAAATTTAAAACATCTGGAAAGTATTCACAACTTTAGCCTGAATAACTTAAGGGTTATTAATGTGAGTCATTTCCAGCCTACAGCCATCGGTGGAATGGTGAAATTCCAAACTGTTTTAGATTCTCCAATTAATCCTTTAAGAATTTGGAGACAACCAATCGTTGAAGTGGACTTAACATTGCATAGTCCCTATACGGTTGAACTCAGCATTCCGGTTTACAATGGCAAAAGGATCGTTGTAATTTTCAATGCCATTCCGCTCAGCGACACCGAACATAAGTTCCTCGTAGACATTTACAGCGATTTGGAGTGGCCCAGACCTTTATTGCAATTTATCTTGCATTTTGCCTCTTGTTTGACACTCTTTGAAGATTTGCCTTACCTACAGAAACTAGCTGAAAGAAATATACAGCGGTTGGTCAGCTTAAATAGGGTTTCAAATCATGAAACAATGTGGCTCTTTCAAAGATTTGTAGACCTCTACGGTTCGAGTATAGAATCCTCGGAAACCAAAGCAATTAAAGCGATTGATGCGTCGCAAGAAGCTACCCTTTTAAGCTAAGACAGCGGAATCTAACGGGTGCTGGGTTTCGTTCCCAGGGTTCAGGCTACGGAATTTCGGCTAAAGATAGGTGCTATTCAGGTTCAGTTGAATGGCACTGATTTCAGTCTTAAACTAAGGCTCTAAACTAAAGTTTGGGCTGAAAGCTCGTAACCCGTCAAAACGGGTTCAACGCTCACTCAGTCAGTTTAATTTAGCTTGATATTGCTTCTGGGTGTGGAATTTATCTCCAGGCTCATGGCGGCGGTTCTATTCAGATTCAGTTTCTTGCTTGTTGCACAAAGTATCCAGCAAACGGGATCTATCTGTTTGCAAGTCAAATAAATGTAACCCAAACTTCTCTGATAGTTCCTCAGACACCTTTATTCCCCTGACGCTGCTGCCGTGCGAGTCTAGCGGGGGTGAAAAAATTGCAATGCCCATTTGCTGTGGCACAACCACAATCAGTCCGCCCGATACTCCACTTTTAGCGGGAAGACCCACTTTATACGCCCACTCTCCGGCAAAGTCATACATCCCGCAAGTGTACATGACTGTCAAAATATCTCTGATATAACGGGAATCAACCGCACGCTCCTGGGTGATCGGGTTCATGCCGTTGTTCGCGAGAGTCGCTGCCATCACTGCCAAATCGCGGCAATTCACCATCAAAGAACACTGCTGAAAGTACAAATCCAGTGCCTCGTCAATTTTCGCGTCGATCATGCCAAAATTGAGCATCAGATGCGCCATTGCTCGGTTGCGATGCCCGGTCGTTCGCTCTGACATGAACACGGACATATCAATAAATAGGTTGTGTCCAACGTAACGCTGAAACATATCCAGCATCCGGTTTAAGCGCTCAGTTGGTCCCACTCCTTTAATTAAACTGGTGGTAGCGATCGCTCCCGCATTTACCATTGGGTTATACGGTCGCTTTGAGGATTCATCCAGCTTAATAATGGAGTTAAAAGCATCGCCGGTGGGTTCCACTCCCACCCTCTTCACAACATAATCGCGCCCATGATCTTCCAGTGCCATTCCGTATACAAATGCCTTGGATATCGACTGAAGGGTGAACAACTGTTCGCAATCGCCGATTTCATAAACTTGACCATCCACGGTGACAATGGATATCCCAAACCAATCCGGGTTTGCCTTGGCGAGTTCCGGGATATAGTTTGCCAATACACCTTCATGAATTGACTTGTACTTGAGGTGCAAGTCGTTGAGAAAGTCTTGCAGGATGGCACTTGCCATTGGTAATTGGTAATAAGGAATGGGTAATCGCTAATTGTTTCGGGTGACATTAGCGATTAGAAATTAACGTAAACTTGCCGCCGCCTGTTTAATGGGTTCGAGCAAATCTAACGGTACCTGAAGCATATTCAGCGTACTGCGATCTGGAGTTTTAGGATCGGGACTGGGGCCATGATAATCGCTGCCACCTGTCATCAGTAAGCCATATTCAGCGCACAACTTTTTGAGATTTTGGATTTCTTTGGCACTGTGGTTGGGATGATAAACCTCAACGCCCATTAACCCAGCAGCAACCAATTCTTTTAGCACTTCCGCAACATTACCTCCTCGGAACAGGTAGGGATGCGCCCACACAGGCACGGCACCGCAAGAACGTAACATGGCAATCCCTTCAACAATCGAGAATTTCTCGTAATGCACATAAGCCGGTTTATCATCCCCCAGCAGGCGATCGAAAGCTTCCCGCGATGACTGAAAATAACCGGCTTTCACGAGGGCAGTCGCAATATGAGGACGCCCCGGTGCCATGCCTTCACCTAATTCAGGTAACTGAATTGGGTAGCCTAATTCTGCCAATTTAGCGACCATTTGTTGCGATCGCCGTTTCCGTCCTTCTAGGCGATCGCCCAAAGGTTCTCGCAGCTTCTGTGCATCTGGGTAAAAGCCCAAAATATGTAAGGAACAATGGTTGTGAACGGTGCTGAGTTCCAATCCGGGGACAATTTCCAGGTTATGCAGTTTGGCAGCAGCAAACGCCTCATCCCAGCCATTCATCGTATCGTGATCGGTAATGGCAAGGGCGCGGACTCCGGCACTCATCGCCGCGTTAACGAGTTCGCTTGGTGTAAGGGTGCCGTCTGAGTATGTGGTGTGGCAGTGTAGTTCTAGCATTCTTTAATTGTCGCTTGATTCACGCTCGCTAAGATTGTGGCGGACTAAACTCGACGAAAGATGTCTTGGCAGAACTCTAGCGCTGTTTTCAAGTCGCTGGTTTGCTGAGGATACGCAACTTCTGGACGAGTAATAACCACTAAGGGAATGCCTAACTCTGCGGCAACTTTGCGCTTGATATCTTCTCCCCCAGCCGTTCCTGATGCTTTCGTAACCACAAGGGAAATGTCCCACTGTCGCCACAGCGCCATTTCCAATTCCGCAGAGATGGGGGGGCGAATCGCAATCAGTTTATCGGGTGTAAACCCTGATTGTAAAGCTGCTTCCAGCGCTGTTACGGAAGGAAGAATTCGGGCAAATAAAGTAGACTTTTCTTGCCAAGGACGGAACCGGGACAAGCTGCGATAACCAATTGTCAGTAGCACCCGTTGCCCTTGTAGGTAGTCTCCAGATAAAAGCGTGTCGAAACTATCTAGCTCTATTACCAGCTGCTTCTGTAAGCTTGCATCAATAACCGGACGCTCGTAGCGGAGATAGGGAATTTGTTGCTTTTGTGCAGTTGCGATCGCTATCTTGGAAATCTCCGCCGCATAGGGATGAGACGCATCCAAAATCGCCACAATTCCCTGCTCTTTTAAAAACCAATCCAACTGCGCTGCATCCAGATAGCCCACCCAAACTTGCAAGGAGGGTATTGATGGATACAGCGTTCTAGCGGCTTCTGTGGTGACAGTAACAATGCAGGGTAGATGGAAACGAGCGATCGCTTTTGCTAACTCAGCACTCTCCTGAGTGCCCCCAATTAGCCACAGGCGTTGCTCAAAGGATGAAGAATTCGTTTCTGATTCATCCCTCACCCTTTATCCTTCCTCTATCCCTTGAGTGCTTTTCTAAAGTTCTGACGATAGGATTTATTGCCAATTATCAAAGCAGGCCATAACAGAGCCAGAACGAGCCGACCTTGGCTGAAATTCGTCCGGCGGAACCCCTTCCAGAATCTCCATCCGCCGTATCCATAAGCCCCTAGAAATAATAAGCCTAATAACGTACCCATTCAAACAATCCTCATTAACCCATTAAAACTGACTGCATTTTTGTCGCCACCAGCAACTGTTAATCTTTCCAACACTGTTTGAGACATCCACCTTGGGCAGTTCCAGAAGATTGGAACATTCTGCTTCATCTCTCAAGTGTAAGCTAGACTACGCAATTGATTCCGGCTACACGGCAAAGTAGCATTGATTCAGTTCTAACCTATCCGAGGTTGAGTTGTAGCTGCACCCTCAAGATGTAACAAAAGCAATTTTCTAGATC
Organism: Trichocoleus sp. Lan; assembly: GCF_039961855.1. Lineage (NCBI taxonomy): Bacteria > Bacillati > Cyanobacteriota > Cyanophyceae > Leptolyngbyales > Trichocoleusaceae > Trichocoleus > Trichocoleus sp. Lan. The sequence continues at coordinate 40,383 of NZ_JAMPKA010000029.1, forward strand.
GAGGAGCCAGCAGATACCAGCAATCAACGAGATAATTAGGGAGTCGCCGCTAAATTTAACATCTGCTTTAAAATGAAAGCCTCAAAGGATTTGCCCAGAGTCAAGGCTGCACTCTAATCTTATGAGGGATACCTTAAATTTCAAGGGTATAGGAGACTAAAAGACAAGACTTAGGTCAACTTAAATCATCAAGGTCACGCCCGTACCATAACAAAGAATCAGGAGGACTTATGCGAGCAGTGCTGATGGCTGGCGGTTCGGGAACGCGGCTGAGACCGCTGACGTGCGATCTTCCCAAACCGATGGTGCCGATTCTGAATCGACCGATTGCAGAACACATTATCAATCTGCTCAAGCGGCATCAGATTACAGAGGTTATTGCCACTCTGCACTATCTCCCTGATGTCATGCGAGACTACTTCCAGGACGGCAGCGACTTTGGAGTGCAGATCACCTATGCGATTGAAGAAGACCAGCCTTTAGGTACGGCTGGTTGCGTCAAGAACATTGCTGAGTTACTAGATGAAACCTTTTTAGTCATTAGCGGCGACAGCATTACTGATTTTGATTTAACCCAAGCAATTGAATTTCACAAAAGACAAAAGTCAAAAGCAACCCTGATTTTAACCCAAGTTCCCAACCCGATTGAATTTGGCGTGGTAATTACAGATGAAAAACAGAGAATTCGTCGGTTTTTAGAAAAGCCTTCTTCTAGCGAAATTTTCTCCGATACTGTCAACACCGGCACCTACATTCTGGAACCAGAAGTCCTGCAATACCTCCCCAGCAATCAGGAGTCTGACTTCTCGAAAGACTTATTCCCATTGCTATTGGAACAAGACGAGCCGATGTACGGCTACGTTGCCCAAGGATATTGGTGCGATGTAGGTCATTTAGATGCTTACCGAGAGTCTCAATATGATGGCTTACATCAAAAAGTTAAATTAGACTTTGCTTACGAGCAAGTGTCTCCCGGACTGTGGATAGGTCAGAACACTCATATCGACCCCTCAGCCAAAATTGAAGCGCCTGCACTGATCGGGAATAACTGCCGGATTGGGGCACGAGTGCATATCGAACCAGGAACCTCAATTGGTGACAATGTGACGATTGGAGCTGACGCAAACTTGAAGCGTCCAATTGTCTGGAATGGAGCGATTATTGGCGAGGAAGCGCATCTGCGGGCTTGCGTAATTGGTCGTGGTACCAGAGTCGATAGGCGATCGCACGTTTTGGAAGGAGCCGTCGTGGGTTCGCTCTCTACCGTTGGGGAAGAAGCGCAAGTTTCGCCCCAGGTGCGTGTTTGGCCTAGCAAACAAATTGAATCGGGCGCGACATTAAACATTAACTTGATTTGGGGTCACACGGCTCATCGCAATTTGTTTGGGCAACGCGGTGTGAGTGGGTTAGCAAATATCGATATCACTCCAGAATTTGCTGTCAAACTAGGTGCAGCTTACGGTTCCACATTAAAGCCCGGTTCCCAGATCACCATCTCCCGCGACCAGCGGAATATTTCCCGCATGGTCAGTCGCGCTTTGATTGCGGGTTTGATGTCGGTGGGTATTCACGTGCAAAACCTGGAAGCAACTGCAATCCCAATTTCCCGCACCGTCATTCCCACTTACTCGGTTGCCGGAGGTATCCACGTGCGGGTGCATCCAGATCGACCCGACCACATTTTGATCGAATTTTTCGATCGCAAGGGCATCAATATCTCGAAATCCCAAGAGAAAAAAATTGAGGGAGCTTATTTTAAGGAAGACTTGCGGCGAGTCCAGATTCAAGAAACTGGAAATGTCGCCTACCCCAGCCAGGTGCTAGATGTTTACAGCACGGCGTTTGAGAACCATCTAAATACGGGGGCAATTCGTAATTCAGGCTCGAAGGTAGTCATTGACTACGTTTATGCAGTTTCAGGAGCCATCCTGCCGCAACTGTTGGCAAAATTTGGCTGCGATGCTGTGGTACTGAATGCTAGCTTGAATCAGACCGGACTGGCTGCGGCAGAACGAGAAGCGTTGCTTAATCAGCTGGGTCATGTGGTAGAAGCGCTAAAAGCAAATTTTGGCGTCCAGGTATCAGCAAACGGAGAACAGTTAATTTTGGTGGATGAATCGGGTACGCCGATTCGCGGTGAAATGTTGACAGCGCTGATGGTTAACATGATTCTCACCGCTCATCCCAGAGGAACGGTGGTGGTGCCGGTGCATAGCAGCAGTGCGGTAGAACAGATTGCTCGTCGCCACGATGCTAAGGTGATTCGCACGAAGGCAAATCCCACGGCGTTGATGGAAGCGTCTCAAGCGAATCCGAATGTAGTACTGGGTGGCAGTGGGGAAATGGGCTTTATTTTTCCACAGCTGCATCCGGGGTTTGATGCCATGTTCTGCATTGCCAAGATGATGGAGATGCTAACGATGCAAGAGCGAAATCTGGCGGCGATCCGCGCCGATCTCCCCCGGGTTTACCACAAGAGTTACACGGTGCGCTGCCCCTGGACGGCAAAAGGAGCCTTGATGCGCCATTTAGTAGAAACCCACCCAGCCGAACATCTGGAATTAGTGGATGGAGTGAAGATTTGCAACTACCAGGATGATAGCTGGGTGCTAGTGTTGCCGGATGCGGGTGAGCCGCTGGTACATATCTTCGCCAATAGTAATGACCGGGATTGGGTTGATGAAACCTTACGGGAGTATCGCGGTCGGGTTCAATCGTTTGTTGACCAAGAGGAAGGTGTGGAGGAAGTTAAATTGCAATTGGTGTAGGGTGTTAGGTAATCGGTAATCGGTGAAGAGCGATCGCTCCTTCATCCTTGGTTATTCGCTGATGACGAATGACGAATTGCGAATAACCAATTACCCGTTACCATACCCACTTTTGGGTCTTCTTTGGTACATTTGTTCTATTATGAATGAGGCCGCTCGGTTCAGCGCGAGGATCTTGGAGTTATGAACAGCTGCATTTTAATGGCGGAGATTATCAGGGAACCGCAACTTCGTTACACGCCGGATACCCAAACGGCGGTTACGGAGATGATGGTACAGTTTCCTGGACTGCGGGCGGAAGACCCCCCGGCAACGGTGAAGGTCGTCGGCTGGGGCAATTTAGCGCAAGAAATTCAGGGAAGTTTCAAGAAGGGCGATCGCGTCATCCTTGAAGGTCGCCTGACAATGAACACCATTGACCGACAAGAAGGTTTTAAAGAAAAACGCGCCGAGTTGACGGTTTCCCGGATTCACAAAGTGGCAATCGATACAGATTTTGACACTTCGGTAGCCGAATCGGCTCCTCCCAGCAATGTCGTTCCAATGGGTTCTCGTCGTCCTACTTCCGCACCCGCTGATGACAGCGATGGGGGAATGTCTGGAGACTTCCCAACAGAGGAAACACCGCCCAGTCGCGTTCCCTCCCGAACGGGCAGCCGTTCCACCCCACCGCCTCAAGGAGATATCGACGACATCCCCTTTTAGCCGTTATGGGTCATGAGTCATTAGTCTTTGGCAACATATTCATGGCTAAGGGCTAATCACTCGTAACTAATCGCTATTTGTGAAGATAATCGCCCAAAAAATCAAAGGGATCTTCGTCATCCCAGCAAGGTTCAGGCCACAGCCAGATGAGGTTGTGGTTAATATCTGCTTCAATTTCCTCACTGTCATCTCGTTCAAATAGCACTGCCAGTGCTGTCACGTCTCGCTCTCGCAAAGGCATGAGCGATGCGCCTTGAGTGCCTAAGTCATAGCTTTTCTTGGTTGAAAGGCCATAGGATATCAGAGCGTTTTCCCCAGCCACATAGCGCGCGGAAGGCTCGCTCTCAAGCTTTGACCTACAGAGGGCGAGTTCTAGGGGGAAGGTGGTGCTGTCGTTGCTAGATGAAGGGATAAGCATGGGTGCATACCGTAACAGCGTGGCAGCAGCTATATAAGCGAAGCGATCGCGCAAAAACCTAGAGCAGTCTTTCAATTCTGCGTAGATTCTGCGTAGAAGTGCTTCGCCTTCGCCTTTCCCGGCGGCAGAACGTTTTGCTTTCCAGCCTTGTTTCGCTTGCCGTTCCGGTTGCCAGCGATCTTTCTGATCCGTCGCAGTAAATGCACAACCCCTTACACCACAAAAGAGCGTAAGACCCCTTAATCAAGATAATTACTTTCTGGGTAGGAAGTTGTATTCTAACTTTCTGCTCTGCAACTGTCTATCTATCAATTTATGTAGGCACAAATTATCTAGGCACAAAGTAGTGCCACTTCTACAAGGCAAACTAAGCTTTACAAAAATTTACAACTAAGCCCTAATTATGAGGCGAACTCTGAGGAAGTGAAGTAATTTTGTTTAAGTAGCTCTGTTCACTCCTCCTCAAAAAATAGCCTGTGTTTCAACTTTTATACGTTCTGGTCCATGCAATCCAGCCAGTTTTAGTACCTCTATGCTTTTTGTGTGCGTGGATGTTGCTCCTTTTGATTGGCTGGAGTTTATTTAGTACGATCTCCGCGAGTTTTACCAAAGCCAAGCAAATGCACAGCGTACCCTGTACCAATTGCCGATATTTTACCGGCGATTACCGGCTCAAGTGTACCGTGCAACCCAGTATTGCCCAGACTGAAGAAGCGATTAACTGCTCTGACTATCGTCCAATTCCGGGTTTTTCGTTCCATTCTCAAGACACAATTTGACACTGCTCGGCGTAAACGCGCGAGATTCTTTCTTCAACCAGTCGATTTGCTCGTTGATGTCACCACCCGCGAGTAGAGATTGGTCTGTCCGAAAGCGTTAATTCCGGCGTGCCCCGCCGTATTTAAATCAATACCTGTTTGCCTTAAAGCTTTAGCCAAAATGTTTAGTGCGGCGTTGTGGTCGCGGTCTAATACAGTTCCACAGCCACATACATGAGTCCTGACTGATAGCGACTTCTTAACTGTCGCACCGCAGTTAGAACAATCTTGGGATGTATATTGAGGAGCAACAGCAACTACTGTTTTTCCGTACACCTTCCCTAAATACTGCAACCATTGGGCGAACTGTGACCAAGCTGCATCACTAATGCTTTTGGCAAGCTTGTGGTTTTTCACCATATTCTTCACCTGCAAGTCTTCGTAGGCTACGAAATCGCTAGATTTCACCACGCACAACGCCGTTTTTACGGCGAAGTCTTTACGCTGTCTACCGACTTTTAGGTGTTTTCTTCCTAGCCGATTAATGGCTTTCCGGCGGTTGGCTGATCCTTTCTTTTTCTTAGAAACTCTTCGTTGCAAGCGCTTCAGGGCTTTCTCGCTTTTTTGAAGATGGCGAGGGTTTGGAACAGTTTCTCCTGTGCTGTCGGTGTAGAAATGGGCTAATCCCACATCCAGCCCAACCGCTTTGCCCGTAGGAACGATTTCTTCTACTCGTTCTACATTGATGCAGAACTGGCTGTAGTAGCCGTCAGCGCGACGGATTACCCGCACTCGCTTAATCTCTTCGGAAGCGTAGAAATATAGGTCGCGAGAGCCGACTAACTTAAACGTTCCAGCTTTAAAGCCATCCGTGAAAGTCAAGTGTCTCTTATCGGAAGAAAGCTTCCACCCGCTAGTCTTGTACTCTACAGAGCGAGTACACTTCTTGAACTGCGGGAATCCTTTCTTCCAAGGCGAGTTCGCTTTGCAATTAGCAAAGAAACGTTGAATTGCAATCAGGGCGCGTTCAGCTGAGGCTTGACGCGCCATTGAGTTAAGCTTGTCTGCCCAATCAAACTCTTTGGCTAATACAGCACATTATTTGTAGAGGTCAGAGAGCTTAATTCCTTGATTGTCCATCCAGTACCGGAGTGTTTTGTTGCGGATAAACTGCGCGGTTCGGATCATGTCGTCAATGACCCGATACTGCTCATGTCTACCTTTTAACTTGAACTCTAATACAATCATGGGGATATCCTACCCTGTTTATAGCAACTTATTGCTATAAACAAAGAAAAATCGCCCTAGAAGGACGGGGCTTTAAACCCGTAATTTTTGGGTAAGATTACTGCGGGTGTTTTTTTACTCTCTGAATCGAGAATGCTAATTCAAAAGCTCCATGACTGCGAAGAATTTATTGCCGGTGATGCCACTCAGTTGAGGGAGTTATTGCATCCAGATAAACAGCCGGTAGAATTGCGTTATAGCTTGGCTCACGCGATTCTGCCGGTGGGACAAACTTCGACGCCGCACTCGCTAACAACTTCCGAGGTTTACTACATCCTTAGCGGTGCTGGTGAAATGCACATTGATGAAGAAACCCAGTTGGTAGAACCTGGAGATATGGTTTATATTCCGCCGAATGCCAAGCAATTTATTCACAGTTGCGGAACTGAACCGTTGGTGTTTATCTGCATTGTCGATCCGGCGTGGCGTAAGGAAGACGAAACAATTTACGACGCTTGAGTACACAAACGCAGGCAAAATTTATAATTTGCCTGCTACAGACATTTTGTTGCAAGCGATCGCATTACTTTTGAATTGCTTCCTTGTTTGGAAATGCTGGATTCATTAAATTTAAATCTTTAAAACAACAATAGCACTCCAACCAGACTCGCTAAGTGATTTCCTCTTATGGGCAATTCGACGTGGAGTTGCACTAACTTACAAAGTTTAGTTGCATCGCTCCCTAGTCACTAGCTTAGGAAATATCAGCCTTCTGGATGAGTGCTGCTGTTGTTGGATGAGACAGATGTTAAATGAAACAGCGTTTTTACCTCTCAAGTCGTATGTGAACCGCGCTGTAGAATCTGTCAGGGAAGCTTTTTAGCTTCATATTTTTACTTTAGCAGGCATCTCCAGAAGCACCAGTAAATGAAACCAAAATTCATGTTGTTGGAGGGAGCTACTATTCAGATTATGAAACAAAGTTAAGTGGGAATCGCGGGTATGCAAGGATACGAGCGTCGCATCCACGAAACCCATACAAGTCCGTAGCAGAGAATCCTAGGGCGATAGGAACCTTCGGAACGTGGATTAAGTAGGGGCATGGCACAGAAAAAGCCCCTACCCAAAAAAATTGGAGGTTAATCAATCCACCGTTAACCGCTCATTACGAATCTTCAATCGAGGTTGGCTAAGTTCACCTTGGCTTCTGGAGCCTGGTAGATACCACCAGAAACTTGTAACTTCTGTAAAAACTCTTGCGTTAACTTAAGGAATGCTTTAGAGCCAGATGAATTGGGGTTGTTAAGACTCACCGGGGTAAAACTATCAACTGCTTTAGAGACATTTACATCCATTGGAATGCGGGTTTTGAAAATTTGAGCCGGGGTAAAATCTTCAGTAACTCGCTGCATCACTTGCTGGTAATATCTTCCACTCAGAATGTTCCCTGACATAATAAAGACAATTCCCATCAGGCGGAGATTGAGTAAGCCATCCAAATTATGACTTTCTTTGAGCTTATTAATCCGTCTTTCTAGCAGTTGAATTCCTACAACGGATAAAGGTTCTGGTCTAGCTGGCAGCAAGTAGAAATTACTAGCGACAATCCCACTACGAGTCAAAAGATTGTAGCCAGGAGCGCAGTCCAGAATAATGAAGTCGTAATCTTTAATTATCGGCTGTAAAATCCCTCTGACTAATTGCTTTTCAAACTCATTCCAAACTTGAATGAAGTTACTATTTCCATCCCTTAGCGCTCTTTCATGGAGCATCTCAGACACTAAAAATTCATCGTAGAGATCGATATCCCCCGGCAATAAATCCAGCCCTTTAACTGTGCAAACGTAAGGCTGAATAATATCTTGGATTGAAAGATTAGTTGGAAGATCGGGTTTAACTGCTTTATAAACCAGCTGTCTCAACGTGCGTTTCTCTTTCCGGCTCTTTCCGAAGTCCTGTGGGGACATCAGGCTGAGCGTAGCACTGATTTGCGTGTCTAAATCGACGACTAGAACCCGTTTCCCATGATGTTTGGCTAAACAAGTCGCCAAGTTGACACTGAGAGTCGTCTTACCGACGCCGCCTTTCATGTTTACCGTTGCAATTACATATCCCATTTGTTAGCTCCTCTCAAGCCTACGCCCCGCTAAATACAAAGCGAATCGCAGTCACTCAATCCCTGGTCAACTGTTACAGCCTTAATAATAATCTTGGATTCGCCGTCGTAAGGCAATAGCGCGATATGAGAGTTGCGACGATTTGGGATCGCGGTGTTCCGTGCGCCACGGATATCGCCTATCAAAGCGGAATCTCTCCAGAATAGCGATGGCACGTGCGATCGCTTCTCTTACCCTACAGCGTTTGCCCAGAACTTGCGCTGAAATCAACTATCCCAGATTTCTGAAAATTATGTAAACTTTTATAAATAAAGCAAAACACCAATCAATATCTATGACAACTAATAGTGGATTTGGCAAAGTTCAAAAAACCAAAAAAACTCCCAAAAGCTCCACCAAACGCGCGGAAGCATCCAAGCAGTACGACAAGATGAAGGGGGACGGAGTACCAGAATTCAATATTTACATTCGCATCCAAGGTAAAAAAAACTGGTTTCCAGTCGGTTCCCTAGCGGTGAATCGCACCAGTAAGATTAATCAAGCCATCTTCGACACCCAAGAAGACTTACGCCAAGGAGCCTTCCGTCTATTTCCCGTCCTCCGCAAGAACCAGAACAATTTGGAATATGGCTATCGCCTCAAGGGTTCTGAATATGCAGATGAGCCAATCCAAGTTGCCGTTCCTCCTCAGCCATCTGTCCCGAACGCGATTCAAGCAACGATCGATAAGCTGAAGAATAGCTTCTCTGGGCTATTGAAACGGGGTTAATTTGTTGTTTAGTGCAAGGATGCGATCGTTTCTTCGGATAGCGGCATACATAAAGAGCGATCGCATCCAACTCACTTTTGCCACTGCCAGTTGAGCAGACGCTAAACTTTAAAAGGAACTTGACCCATGTCTTTAAGAAGCGGTCAATACCCTAATACGAAAAACCTCACTCTGAGGACAATCAGGTAGGTTTAAGGTTTCAATGAGTGCCGTGGAGAGGAAGAACACAATTGAACTTCAACCCTGAGCTTTGCCGAAATGAGAGTGAAGTAGAAAGTAAACTCATCGTTCAATATCTGCTGCCACAGCTAGGATATACTCCAGAAACTTGGCATCAAGAGATTGCCGTTGGCAGTATTCGATTAGACTTTTTGGCATTTGCAGCGCAAGTCATCCCATTTGTGTTGGATGACAACTCGCCATTAAGCGTTGTAATGGAAGCAAAGCATCCCAATCAAAACTTAAATAGACATACTGGCAGACTCAAGCGCTACTTAATGAGTTTGAATGTAGAATATGGATTGTTAACGAATGGCAAGGAACTCAGAATTTACAAAAAAAATCAGGATAATATTCAGCTAGTATTTCACTGTTCCGGCAGAGAGATTAGCTCTAAAATAGACAGTATAAAAACTCTTATTGGTAGAAATAACTTAAACGAAAAAACTACTGAAGATCCAACCCATATCAAAATTAATCTTAAAAACACTCAAAATGAACCTTCGAGAGAAGAAAAAACCTTACAGCCTGAATTAACTAATTCTCAACCCAGATCCACACCAATTATTCAACAAGAAAGGCAACATACTGTGAAAATAATTGCGGTTTACCACAACAAAGGCGGCGTAGGCAAGACAACAACTGTAGTCAACCTAGCCGCTGCTATCAGAAAGAAAGGCAAAAAAGTCCTTATTGTTGACTTAGATAGTCAAGCTAACACTACCTTTGCCGCAGGTTTAGCAAAATTTGATGATGAAGAACTAGACGATCTAAAAGATTGCAATGTTCGTCATTTATTGCAGTCAGAAGATTTTTACGCCATCAACGAAGTTGCTAAAAAATCTCAATATACTAACCCGGAAATTGATGTATTGCCTTCCCACATCAGTTTAATGCAATACGAAACTGAGCTAAATCAACAGGATTCCAGTAAGGTAATGCTCCTGCAAAAACTGAAAGTAGTAGAAGCTCAATATGATGTTGTAATTATTGATACACCACCATCATTAAACCTTTATGCGAGAATTGCCCTAATTACAGCCGACTATCTAATTATTCCTTCGGATCTAAAACCATTTGCGAATCAAGGGTTATTAAATGTCAAAGAATTTGTTAAAAAAAATAATGAATTCAGAAAATTTTTTAATAAGCCACCCATTGAAATATTAGGCGTTCTTGCTAGTAAAATATCTACGAATTCAAGATTTGTACAATATACCTTACCACGGCGTTTAGAAGTGATTCCCAAACGCTATGGTTTAAACGTAATGGAAAGCGTTATTTATGAAAGAGAGGAGCTGGCAAAGTGTACCGAAAAAGTTCAGATTGTAGGTAACATGGAAATACCAGATCCAATCTCGGTGCTTGATTTCAAGCCGGATTCTACCTCCGCTCAGGAATTTAATTTACTAGCAGAAGAAGTTTTGCGAGCAATAGGACTAACTGTATGAAATTATCTACTTCGCTCGTAGGAGTAAAAAAAATCAACTCTAATGTTCCTCGTTCAGAATTTTCAGAGGATGAGTTAAATCTGACTGCTGAGTTAATTCTAAAAGCTGAAGGTATTATTAATCCTCTAGTTATTCGCAGAACCAGTCTGGAATCCTATGAGGTAGTTAACGGACACTTTGAATACTACGCCGCTGTTAAGGCTCGTGAGATAGATCCCCGTAAAGGAGAAATGATTGGAGCTTTCATTATTGAATCAGAAAATGAGGAAGTTCTCATGGATCAGATTAAAGTCCTGAGAAATCGAGATTTTAATAATGAATCCCAAGTTGCTGACACACAGCCTTTAAATACGGTTGAATCATCAAATAAGGTAATACAATTTGAAAGTTTATTGCCTGAAATTGAAAGTTTGATAGATAGAAAACTTCAACTGATTAGCAGCAGGATCAGCGAACATATTGATGAATTTGTTCAAAAAATTGAACCGCTCCTGAATCAGCCAGAAAAAGTAGAACAGAAGGAAGGTGATAAGACTCCAATTGAAAAACCAGACTACGATATAATGAAACTTTCGCAGCTAAAATCAATCGCGAAAGAACGGAATATAGAAGGACGTACAAAAATGACAAAAAAAGAGCAATTTATTACAGCTCTTAACAAAGCTGATGCAAGTCGAAAGTAACTAATAACCTCATTATTTAACTTGGTGAAACGCATTAAACGCGGTGTTTCGCCAGCTAGCTGGGAACAGCGATCGCTCCAATTTATTTCCTCATCAATTAGCCGCTTCTCGAACTTGCTCAGCGTAATCTTTGGGGCGGATTCGACGAAAAGTTTGGAGAGCGAATTGTCGTAAGCTGGTAGGCAAATAAGACAGCACAATCCCTAATTTTGCTTGACGCGAACTTCCCAAAATTTGACTAGATTCTTGCAAAAGTTTGCGTCCTTCTGAAGTTTCGCCATTTTCAATCAGCCTTAAACCCAGCGCTTTCCGGGTTCCGGCAAGTTTATTTAATCGGTTTTTTTCTAATTGTTCTTCCGGGAATTTGTAACTATTTAGACAGAAAGATTTTGCTTTTAAAAAGTGAATATTTTGTTTCAGACTGGTTTGACCGCCATGCATTCGATATTCCATCAAAAATTCTGGTAGGAAGTATCCATTCTTGCCTGCGATCGCTAACCTCACCAGTAAATCAAAATCCTCACAACCATCTGCTTCCGGGCGCATATAATCAACTTCTTTCAAACACTCCATCCGAAAGAGCGTAGAACCAACCTGTAAGCTTTGTTTTTGGAAAGTTTCCGTAATTAAATCCGGAATCATTCCCTCGTTGAGTTTGTCCTTCCCCCACTTAGCAGAATTTTCTAAAGTAGCTGATTCATTTCTTTCCCCTCTGGCATCTATAATCCAGTGGTTTGTACAAACAAAATCTATGGTTGGATTAGCGTCTAAAACAGCTACCGTTTTTTCTAAAAATTCAGGCGTTAATGCATCATCATCGTCAAATTTAATAAAATAAGTTCCACCAGCGGCATCAAAACCAGAACGCATATTTCGGCTGCGCTTAATATTAACCGGATGCCGGATATAGCGAATTCTCGGATCGTTCCATTGACTCACTACTGCTGGGGTGTCATCAGTAGAACCATCGTCACAGATGATTAGTTCAAAATCTGTATAAGTTTGAGCCAGTACGCTATTTACTGCATAAGGCAACAAATTAGCTCGATTGTAGGTAGGGATGGAAATGCTAACTTTGGGCATAAGCTGAAGTTGTTGTTACTGGTTAGTTTTACGCAGTAGAGACACGCTCTGGCAAGTCTAGTATGAGGCGAAAGTCTATAGTATCGATATTATCCCTCTCCGTAAAATCTAACCAAACGCTCAGTCTACGATGAAGATTTTAATGCTCTCTTCCACCTTTCCCTATCCGCCAACACGGGGGGGAACGCAAGTAAGGACGTTTAATTTACTCAAGTATCTCAAGTCTAGCCATGCAATTACTCTAATTACGCAGCGCAGTGGAGATGTTACAGACGAAGAAATAAAAGGACTGCAAGAGTGGGTGGACGAGTTGGTGGTTTTTCCGCGTCCACAGGAAAGTTCTCAAGGAGGCGTGTTGGGGAAACTACGGCGCTTCAGTACGTTTTTGCAGGAGGGAACACCCCCCAGCGTGCTGTCTCTCTACTCGCCAGGGATTCAGAAATGGGTGGATGAAGCAGTTGCTGCTGGCAAGTTTGATGCGATTACTTGCGAACATTGCGTGAATGAAATCTATGTGCGTCCTGAGTGGCGGCGCAAGGATGGGAAAACCTCAGCGCTGCGGACGCTGGTAAATATTCATAGTTCTGTCTACGGGACGTGCAAGAACCAGCTGGAAACGGGGACATCTGAGAAGCCATTGCGAGACAAGCTGAATTTGCCGCTGTTGCGCCGCTATGAGCAGCGCTACTGTTCTAAATTTTCGGCAATTGTGGTGACGACGGAGGAAGATAAGCAACAAATTCAGGAATTTAATCCCAACGCCCACATTCAAGTGATTCCGAATGGGGTAGATTTTACTCAGTTTCCCATGCGTTCTGCCGATCCGGGAGGACACCGATTAATTTTTATTGGGGCGATGGATAACACGCCGAATATTGATGCGGTGCGCTTTTTTAGCTTGGAGGTGTTCCCGGAGGTTCAGAAGCGATATCCGGATGCGACGCTGGAACTGGTGGGCGCTCGTCCTGGAACGGAAGTTGTAGATTTAGGGAAGCGTCCTGGGATTACGGTTACGGGGCGTGTACCTTCAATGGCAGAGTATTTGCACAAGTCTTGCGTCTGCGTGGTGCCAATGCGGACAGGATTTGGGATCAAAAATAAAACGTTGGAGGCAATGGCAGCTGGGGTGCCCGTAGTGGGGAGCGATCGCGGTTTGGAAGGATTAGCTGTGGAAGGGGAAAGCGTGCCGTTACGCGCGTTACGGGCTAATCGGGTGGAAGAGTATGTAGATGCGATCGCTAAGTTGTTTGAAGATGCGGATCTCAGAGAGCAGTTATCGAAAAATGCGCGATCGCTCATCGAAACAGAATACACCTGGGAAAGCGCCGGATCTCGTTACGAACAGGTACTGCTTTCACCTTAAACGCCTCGTTAACGGGGAAAGTAGGATTTCTCTCTCCCCTTACCGTCCTATATCCTCCGTTAGCGGGGAAGACAGACAAGCCAGAAGAAAGGATTAAGTGTTTCCCCGTAAGCTGCTTTACGCCGCCTTAGCCCCAGGGTGTCCTCGCTTCGACAGAAGTTAAACTCTTGCGCTGGTACCACTCATCTCAACCTAGCAAGAAGCGGTCAGGAGGCGTCGTCCGCGTCTCTAAGCATCGTCAGGATTAAGCTTCATCATTTTCCAGGTGGTAAAAGTTCCAACTGGACTCCATAACACATAGGGAACTAGCAACAGAGACGCCCAGCCGGAAATCGGTAAGACTGTTAGTGCCAGAATTAAACCTAAAACGGAACCAATTGCGCCAATAATTGTCCCAACTTTGAGACTGCGTAGCCTCAACATCATTGGGTTATAGGCGACAATCGCAATTTCTACTAAAAGATAGAACGCCATTAGTCCCCAACTTTTGGTGCGTTCCCAAACGATATATGCTGACCAACCACCGCAAATAAAAACGACTGTCCAGATGAGTGGAATTAATGGCTCAAAAGTTAGCCACCTGGGTCGTTGCAGGCGTTTGAACCACTTAACATCATTCGGCGTAATGATGTTACTCCCCATCGCCACTAAAAGAGTAACGCCCCCAATCACCATCCAAGATTTAATAACCATTCCCCTTCCCTTCGCTCCACCAGACCTGCTAGCCCTTTGTAGCGATTGTGTCAAGTTCAGGAGGAAGCTGTAATCACCCCCTAGTCTGAAACTAAGTAGCGATCGCGCTTAATTTATGTTCTGGGGAGTTGGAGAATGCGATCGCGCTTAACTTATGTTGTGGTTGGAGAATGAGATCGCTACTATTCTAGCGGTGTCTATTTGCTGTGTAGCAATATCTTGATGAGTGACACATACAATATAGAATGTAGACGATTTTTCCCTAAAAAGTTATGACTGTTCGCTCAAACCAACCTCCTGTAGAAAATTTTCCGGCAGTGATGTCAAGACTTTATAGTCAGTCTGAGGATGTCAGAATTGCTGCGCTTCCTGAAATATTGCAATACGGTCAGCTAGGGAAAGATTTATTAATCAAAATCATCGAAACCGAAAAAGGAGCGTTACTAGAATCAGCTTTTGAATTATTTGTAGATGTATCAAGCAAGAAATATGAGCAATTAACTATAGAACTAAATAAGTCTAATGAATCTTTAAATGATGTTACTAAAAAAATAGATAAAGAAATTAGTCAATTAAAGTCTCATATTAGCCAGTTGGATAAAGAAATTAATCAATTAAAGTTTCAGATTAACCAGTTGGAAAAAGAAATTGAAAATTTAGAAAACAATAAAAATAGGTTAACACAGAAAAGTAATGAATTGAGCCAGTATAGATTCCATGAAGAAGCAAAAGAAAAAGATAAAATTAAAGCTCGTATGAATTATATCATAAAAAAAAGGGAAGAAATAGAAGAGGAAATTCAAAAAACTTTCTCACGGCTTAACATTAGTAGCCAATCTAATATTAAGCAATTTTATGCTCTTCAGTATCATCCTCATTTTTTGTCTAGTATAACTATTTTTATAAGACTCAAAATTATAGTTTCAACACAGCTTGAGATAGAAACTGATAAAATTACTTTAAATACAAATTTTGCTCACGATCTTAGAGCTGATGAGCTTGATGGCAAAGAACTTATATTAGCTATAGAAGAGGAGTTCGATATAGAAATTACTGATGAATATATATATAATTATACAGGTTTAAGTGGTTATCCTAATTACACTATGAAAGATATTTTTGAATATATAATTTCTCATAAAAAGCAGAATATAGAGGCTATCTAGCTATAAATTGGGAATAATTAAGTATAGTATTTGCTGCTACTCCACTAAGATATTTTCTGCCTTACCCAAGCGCGAAATGACTTCAATAAGGCAATTTCTCCCATAGTTTTACTTTGCTCGATAAAATTACTGATTTCAGTTACCGATACGATGGGAAAGGCAATGCTGTATTCGCACTCGATATATTTTCCTTCTGTTAGCTGATAAAATTTTAAATCTCGTCCGTTGTATCTCCAGAGTTCAGTGACACCCAGCGCTGAGTAAATCTCAAACTTGTTAACAGAACTGCTGGTAATATCGATTTCAATTGCTAAATCTGGCGGCAGATCTGTTTCTAAATCCAGTTTTTGCTTACCTCTTACGGCTGGTTCGTTTTCGATATAGTAACAATTATCTGGTTCTATGCCTCGATTTGCTATTTGTCGTTTCAAAGTAGTAGAACCAGCACTCTTTATTTCAATATCTAGTTCTAAAGCTAAGAAGATAATTAAATTTCCAAAATTACTTTTGGAGTTTTCATGTTCAAAAAGTGGGGTCATAAGTTCTAGAGTGCTTCCGTCATAAGCAAAGCGCCAGCCTCTATCCTCACCTGTTTCTATCAGCAAGGCTTCTAAAGTTTCCCAGCTAATGTTGGGTAGCACGGTTCTTTGTTCTGCTGGAATAGAGGTGGTAATCATACTTTGAATTACTCAATTTTCTAGCATTACACTTGAAGGGGCGGTTGAAACCGCAGCTACACAGACAAAACCTGCCTACGCAGGTTTCAAAAGTTTAAGGTTTTGTAAGTCCCCGCAGGCAGACTTAGTTTGTGTAGCCGCGAATTACATTCGCCAGGGCTTAAGGGTGGTTGAAACCGCAGCTACACTTTGAGTTTTGTAAGTCCGCGCAGGCGGACTTAGTTTGTGTAGCCGCGAATTACATTCGCCAGGGCTTAAGTTGACTTAGCCGAAGATACTGCCAAAAAATTCGACAGCTTCTTTCAAAGATGCGATGAAAAGATCAATCTCTTCGCGGGTGTTGTAGAAATACAAACTTGCCCGTGCAGTAGATTGCACTTTCAAGTAACGGTGTAAAGGTTGGGTGCAGTGGTGTCCGGCACGGATGGCGATGCCAGCTTGATCTAAGATGGTTGATAAGTCGTGAGGGTGGACATCTCCAGCCGTGAACGCAGCGAGTGCGGCTCTACCTTCTCCGGTGCTAGTGGGTTGCGGCCCATAAGTTTTGATTTCTGGGATTTGCTGCAACTGTTGGAAGAGATAAGCTGTTAATTCGGCTTCGTAGGTATGGATGTTGTGCATACCAATGCCACTAAGATAATCTACCGCTGCACCGAGCGCGATCGCTTCCCCAATTGATGGTGTTCCCGCTTCAAACTTATGCGGTAAATCTGCATAAGTAGCATGGTCGAGAAACACATCAGCAATCATCTCCCCACCGCCTAAGAAGGGAGGCATGGAACGCAATAAGTCAAGCTTACCGTAGAGGAAGCCAATCCCAGTTGGGGCGCACATTTTGTGACCAGAGGCGACTAGCCAATCGCAGTCTACCGCTTGCACGTCTAACACCATGTGAGGTGCAGCTTGGCAAGCGTCAATTAAGACTTTGGCACCGTATTTGTGAGCGATCTCGGTTATCGATTTAACTGGATTAATACATCCCAATGTGTTAGAAACGTAAACGGTGCTAACCAGTTTAGTTTTGTCGGAAATTAGAGATTTGAAGTGTTCTAAATCAAAAATTCCGTCTGGTGTTAGTTCTACGAATTTCAGCACCGCGCCCGTTCTTTGCGCTACGAACTGCCAAGGAATTAGATTGCTGTGGTGTTCCATTACGGAGAGGATGATTTCATCCCCTCGCTGCAAATTGTTCATTCCCCAACTGTAAGCGATTAAGTTAATCGCTTCGCTGGCGTTGCGGGTGTAGATAATTTCTTGACGGGAAGCAGCATTTACAAAAGCAGCAACTTTGTCCCTAGCACCTTCATAAGCGTCTGTGGCTTTGGCGCTGAGGGTGTGAACGCCCCGATGTACGTTTGAATTGTACTGCTCATAGTAATCCCGAATGGCGTTTAGCACCGCCAGAGGTTTTTGGGATGTGGCGGCGTTGTCTAGATAAACTAGGGGTTTACCGTTGACTTCTTGGTGCAGAATTGGGAAATCTGCACGGACTTTATCGGCTAGTGTTCTGTCTTTGGTGAGAGTCATTGGTAATTGGTAGTTGGTAATTGATGATTGGTAATTGGTAACTGGTAAAAGTTATTTCTTCAAAATTCCATTACCCATTACCTCTTACCGATTCCACACTATTCGACTGTTCTACAAGCAACACATTGAGAGAGGCTTGTTTGCAAAGAAGCGATGGGAATCTGGTTGATAATTTCTATAGCAAAAGCGTCAACTAACAAGTTGTTAGCACTCACTTTGTCTAAACCGCGACTTTGCAGGTAAAAGACTTCCTCATCATCCAACTGGCTTACTGTTGCACCGTGAGTACATTTCACGTTATCGGCAATGATTTCCAGTTGGGGTTTAGTATCGACTCTCGCTTTGGGGGACAACAGCAAGTTACGATTTAATTGTCCGGCATCTGTCAATTGTGCTGCTTTGGCAACAAAGACTTTCCCGTTAAATACGGAATGAGCTTTATCAGCCACAATACACTTCTGTAATTGACGAGTTGTGCTGTGGGGATGGTTGAGAATAATGGCGCTGTGAGTATCGCCAATCTGTTCCCCAGAGATCATGGTTAAACCATTGAGGGTAGTTTCAGTTTGTTCGCCCAACTGATAAATTTCTAAGTTGTGGCGGGATATTTTGCCACCCAAACTCACTGCATTGCAAGTGTAGCGGCTGTTGCGGGATTGCGCGATCGCACTCTTGCCAATATGAAACGCTGCGCCACTATCTCGTTGAATCCGGTTGTGGCGAACTTCAGCGTTTTCTTCTACCCAAATCTCTGTAACCGTATTGATTAAATACGGATGAGTTTTATCTGCACACCAATCACCGACTGGCAGATAATCTTCTATCAGAGTTACTTGAGAGTTCGGTTCAGCGACTACTAAACAGCGTGGCTGAGAGAGAGTAGGGCGATCGCTAAAAGTAGATAGAAACAACAAATGAATCGGTGTTTCTATTACCACATTCTTCGCCACCCATACTACAGCAGCATCAGTTAATCCTGCCGTATTTAAAGAGGTGAATACCTCATCAAAACCCTTTTGTTGTGCGAAATAATTACCGATCCGAGTGCGATAAGTTATTGGCAGTTGGGCTAAATTTCCGGCAAATACCCCTTCTGGCAAATTGGCAACGGATGATAGCGCAGGTGCATAAACACCGTTAACGAAAACTAGACGACTTTCGGCTGCTTCTGCTAAAGTTAATCCTTCAATTGCTGACTGGGGTACATCCGCAGATTTCGCAGCTTGGAAAGACAACTTTAACAAAGGCGAGATGTCAGTGACACGCCACTCTTCATCCCGCGTTGTGGGAAACTTGAGATGAGGTAGCCAGGAAGCAGCGCGATCGCGTAATTCTTGCAACCAGCCAACCATTTCTGGATCGAGTACCTGTAATTCTTGACTGCGAGACAAGTTTAACAACTCAACCAGCTTGGCATCTCGATTAGTTGCAGCAGACTTTAACCCAACTTCTTCTGGATTGGGAATAGAAGTTACTTGAATTGTCATTTTGCACCCACCTCAGCTGCTTCTTCTTCCCTAACCCACTCATAACCGCGAGATTCCAATTCCAGCGCCAATTCTTTACCACCACTGGTAATAATTCGTCCGGCTTCCATGACGTGAACGAAATCTGGCACGATGTAATTCAGTAGTCGCTGATAGTGAGTAATCACCAGCATTGCATTTTCCGCATTTGCCAGCTGATTCACACCATCCGCAACAATCTTCAGCGCATCAATATCTAGCCCTGAATCCGTTTCATCTAAAATGGCTAACTTTGGTTCTAGCAGTGCCATTTGCAGAATCTCGTTCCGCTTCTTCTCACCACCCGAAAAACCTTCATTCACACTGCGGCTAAGAAAAGCAGGATTCATCTTTACCACATCCAGCTTTTCATGCACCAACTCATCAAAATCAAAAGCATCCAACTCCTCTAATCCTTCAGCCTTGCGGCGGGAATTATAGGCAACTCTGAGGAAATCCACATTACTAACACCAGGAATTTCCAAAGGATATTGAAACGCCAAAAATATTCCAGCTCTGGCACGTTCTTCGGCTTCCATTTCCAGAAGATTTTGCCCCCGGAAAATTACCTCGCCGCCCGTCACCTCATACGCCGGATGTCCAGCCAAAACCTTAGAAAAGGTGCTTTTGCCAGAACCATTTGGCCCCATAATGGCATGGATTTCTCCCGCCTTTACTTCTAAATTCAAACCCTTAAGAATCGGAGTTTCATCAACATTCGCCGTGAGATCCCGAACTGATAGGATCACCTCACTATTTTCAATAATCATGTTTCCTCTCTCTTCCTTTGTGCCCTTAGCGTCTTCGCGGTTATTATTCTATGTCAGCCTAAAGCAGGCAATATCCGCCTTACCTTTTTGAGTAAAGAAATTCAACCATAGATAAACACAGATAACACGGAGAATTTATCAGCGTTTATCTGTGTTTATCTGTAGTTTCCTTTATCCCACACTGCCTTCTAATTTCAGGCTCAACAACCTATCAGCTTCAACAGCAAATTCCATCGGCAGCTGATTAAACACATCCTTACAGAAGCCGCTAATCATCATCGAAATAGCATCTTCTGCCGAAATGCCCCGCTGCGAGAAAAAGAATAGCTGTTCTTCCCCAATTTTCGAGGTAGAAGCTTCATGTTCCACTTTTCCGGTGTTATTTTGCACCTGGATATAAGGGAAAGTATTCGCTTGGGCATTATCGCCAATTAGCATTGAGTCGCACTGAGAATAATTTCTCGCACCCTTTGCCTTAGGGCCAATTTTCACCAAACCGCGATAGCTATTTGCCGACTTACCCGCTGAAATCCCCTTGGAAATAATCGTGCTGCGGGTGTTTTTGCCGATATGCACCATCTTGGTTCCGGTGTCGGCTTGCTGCATGTGATTCGTGAGGGCAACGGAGTAAAATTCACCCACGGAATTATCGCCAACTAGCACGCAGCTGGGATACTTCCAGGTAATCGCGGAACCCGTTTCCACCTGTGTCCAAGAAATCTTAGAATTGACGCCCTGACACAGCCCGCGCTTAGTGACAAAGTTGTAAATACCGCCTTTGCCGTTTTCGTCTCCGGGGTACCAGTTTTGTACTGTGGAGTATTTAATTTCAGCGTTGTCGAGGGCAACCAGTTCCACCACAGCCGCGTGCAGCTGGTTGGTGTCAAACATCGGTGCTGTGCAGCCTTCCAGATATGACACAGAGCTGCCTTCTTCGGCAATAATCAGCGTGCGCTCGAACTGCCCCGTATCTCCGCTGTTGATGCGGAAGTAGGTGGAGAGTTCCATCGGGCATTTGGTGCCTTTGGGGATGTAGACGAAGGAACCATCGCTGAATACGGCTGAGTTGAGGGCGGCGAAGTAATTATCTGCTACTGGCACAACGCTGCCGAGGTACTTCTGCACCAGTTCTGGGTGTTCCCGCAAGGCTTCGGAGATGGAACAGAAGATCACGCCGTCTTTGGCTAGCTTTTCTTTAAATGTTGTGGCAACTGAAACACTATCGAAGATGGCATCTACGGCAACGTTAGACAAGCGCTTTTGCTCTGAAAGCGAAATCCCTAGCTTCTCGTAGGCTTCTAACAAAGTTGGATCGACTTCATCTAGGCTACCCAGCTTTTTGGGCTTTTGCTTCGGCGCGGAGTAGTAGATGATGTCCTGGTAGTCAATCGCCGGATACTTGACATGAGGCCAAGTTGGTTCGGTCATTTTCAACCATTGCCGATAGGCTTTGAGGCGAAACTCTAGCATGAACTCCGGTTCTTCTTTCTTGGCGGAGATCAGGCGAACAACGTCCTCACTGAGACCGCGAGGAATGCTATCTGTCTCAATGTCTGTGACAAAGCCGTACTTATAGGGCTGATTGACTAAGGTTTTGACGCTAGCAGTCATAGAAAAAAGTGTTCTCGCGTGTTTGTTTCGGACAAATCTCTCAGGATGGCAGGCTCAGGGCATGGGCGTCCAGAGTAGATCGCCCAGTCAAACTGCAATTACAATAGTAAAACAACAGGCTTGTTGCTTTACTTAATTCTATTTTAAAATACTTTAGCAACATAGATGTTGTCAAAGTCCAGTAGGAATTTTACCGCAAGACGATGGCGATTACTCAGCAGCCTTCCACCAAACAGGACATCTTGCAACATTTACTGAAAACAGGTCAAGCCACGGCTCAGGAGCTGGCTGACGCCTTTGAGGTAAGTCCGCAGGCGATTCGGCGTCATCTGAAGGATTTGGAGACAGAAGGGCTAATCGTGCATCAATCGGTGCCTGCGGCGATGGGACGCCCGCAGCACGTCTACGAGCTGAGTCAAGAAGGGCGCGATCGCTTCCCCAGTCGTTACGGAGAGTTTGCCGTTGATTTCCTAGACACCTTGACAGAAACGCTCGGTTATGAGCAAGCAAGTACGGTGTTGCGAAAGCACTGGGAACGCAAGGCAATGGAATATCAAGTGAGGCTGGGAAAGGGAAATTTGCGCGATCGCGTTGCCAAATTAGTCGAACTCCGCAAAGCTGAAGGCTATATGGCAGAGTGGTATCCTCTGGAGGAAAACGATGCTCAATTTATATTGGTAGAACATAACTGTGCCATTTCCCACGTCGCCTCGTCTTTCCCCAGCGTTTGCGGACATGAATTAGAAATGTTTGCTGCTGCTCTGCAAGATTGTAAAGTAGAACGGACGCACTGGATTATTAACGGAGAACATCGCTGCGGCTATTTAATTAAGGAACAGTAACTAAAAATATTTATGACTCAACCACAGCAACCATCAGAACAGTTTTTAACCTACGAAGAAGCGGTTAAGGTAGATTCAGCACTGCTTCAAACTCATGAAAAATTTATAACAAGATTAACTATTTCATCCTTAAGAGTGTTGAAACACATCGCGGAAGAGTACGGTGTTGTTATTGAAGAGTTAACACCTGAGCAGATTATCACTTGGTTTGAGAAGGATTCAAAAATTAGGCGCGAACAGGGAAGCGATGCCGCATTTTTGAAGTGGTAAAAGGCTAAAAATGGCAGAGAATTTAACGTAATTATTGAGCGTGATTCTGAGGGATACTTTGTCGCTTCTATGCCAAATCTTCCAGGTTGTTATATACGAGCAAAATCTTTAGGTAAACTCATGGAACGTATTCGAGAAGCCATTGAGTTTTGTTTGGAAGTCGAGGAATAAACGGCAGAGTCGTTGGAATTTGTTAGCGTTCAAAGAGTTTTGATTTAGGGATGACTATAACTGCCGAGTTTGACGGGGCGCGAAGTGATAGCAGCCCTTGTTAGAGCTGGCGTTGAGGTAGTTAGGATGAGTGGAAGTCACCATTTCTTGATACATGATGACGAGCGATACTTCACTTTAGCCTGTGAGTTAATGCCAAGGGGAAATTAGTATATATAGCTCACTATAAAATTCATCTTAGTTTAAACTTCATCAATGCTTCGTAAATACTTACTCAAATCTTACTAAAAAGCTCGTGAAATTTCTGATATAAAACCCTTATCGAAGTAAAAATTTCACAATTACGAAAAGCGCAAGGTAAGGCTAACATGGGATTCCTGAAAGAGCTAGGCGGTTTTGCAGGTAAGGTAGTGGGCGGAGTTATTGGCGGTGGAGTGGAAGCTGTGGGAACAGTTGTGGATAGCACCTTTCTCAAGGAGGTAGGGCAAGGAGTTTACCAGGCGACTGTTGCATCGGGAGAGATGGTGGGAAGTTTAGCTGATAGTGCAGTTACCACAGTTCATGGAATTGCTACCGACGACAGCGAGAAGGTCAAAGAGGGTCTTGGCGAAGCTGGGCGTGTAGTTAAGATTACAGCTACAGGAGTTGGACGAACAATCTCACACACTGCCAGCAATGCAGGACAGGTGGTTAATGGTGTACTTAACAATGACTTAGAATCAGCTGGTCACGGTGCTAAAGAACTCGCTAAGACTGTCTTGATCAGTACGCTTGCTATTGGGATCGGAGACGTACTCTTGGATATAGGCGGTGAACCAGTTTTTGCTGCTGAAGTGGTAGGCGACACAGTAGAAACTGCTAGAGACATAGTCAGTTATACCGAGGTTGCATTCCTCGAAGATGTTTCGGAAGGGGAGTCTAATGTCCACCAAGTTGATCCTCACTGGGTTAATGATTATGACCGAGCAGATGGAACCCATGTTGAGGGATATTGGCGTGATGGTGACGATAACACTTCTACTAATCTAAGCACAGAGCAGGGGGGCGGGTACTTGCGTAGTAACCCAACGGTCTAACTACCACTGACAATAAGCTTTACTTCCTCCTAGTTCATACATTCGTTATTCCAATGCAGCCTTTAATAAAGGTCAGATTTGGAGCTGTTCATCCAAGTACGAGCGTCATGAAAATTTCATGGCGTTCGCACGTCACCCTTCCATCAGGTTAGTAACAGCTTAGCTGCTTAAATCTTCTCCTTCACCTCTAAATAAATTAAGAATGGCGCACAAGGCTGTAGCTAATTCTTGCAGGTAAGAATTGTTCAAATGACCTAGCACTTTAATTATTCTGGATTTATCTACCACTCGAATCTGTTCGCAAAGTATCACTGAATCTTGGTTTAAGCCGCCAACCCCCGCGGGAACGAAAACGTGAGATGGCAAAAGCGCACGACGAATCTTCGTCGTACAAGGGGCAATGATAGTATGAGGGCTGACCGCATTAGCTCGATCGATCTGTACAATTACAACAGGTCTTATCCCTGCCTGTTCTGTCCCTATTACCGGGTTAAGATCGCATAAAACTACATCTCCCCGTACGATCGCTACCACTGGATTTCTCCACGCGATAGACGTTCCTCATAATCTTCTAAATTAGACAGATAATCGGAAAAATCTGATTCAGCGATTTCCATATTCTCGGTAAGCTGCATCGAGAATGAAGAGCGCTCGCTGTCTTTTTTCATCTGCAAAAAGTCTATAAAATCGTTGACTTCTTGGACAACTGACTCTGGAAGTTGGCGAATCTTAGCTATGGTTTCGTCATACACAGTCATTTTTATTTCCTTAGTGCCTTCACTTCATCATAGAAATAATTTAATTGTATTGGGATGATCGCTCTCAACTCACCTCAGTGAAAACTAGCTTAGAATGTGACTACTGCGCGATCGCAACCAAAAAGGTGGAGGACGAAGCAAGTAGCAGTGAGTCAATAAATCGGATACTGGCTGAAACTGGGATGACTAAGGACGAATTCGCTGATATTTTCGATACAAGTAAGCCGTTTCCCTATGATTCTGATAGTTGACGCTAAACTCTTTGAGGCTAGATAAGGGTGCGCGTAAAAACATCATTATCCCAAAGGTGGTTGTATCCTTAACTCAGATAATCGGAGAAAACTACCTTGAGTCTAAAGCTTTATTTCCTCCGCCACGGACAGACAGACCGCAGCCGAGATAATGTTTTCTGTGGTTCCATAGATCCAGATTTGACCCCAGATGGTGTAGAGATGGCAAAAGCTTTTGCTGTTGCTTACCGTTCCCTACCCTGGAATGCTATTTTTTGTAGTCCGATGCGGCGTACCGTAGCAACTGCAAAACCGCTGTGTGAAGCTGTGGGGATGCAGATGGAATTGCGGGACGGTTTGAAGGAGATTAACTATGGCAATTGGGAAGGAAAAACTGTAGAAACAGTTGACCGGGAGTATCACGATGATTATATTCGCTGGACTGCCGATCCCGCTTGGTATCCGCCGACTGAAGGAGAATTAGCGGTAGCGATCGCTCACCGTTCGTTACAAGTGATTGAAGAAATCAAGCAGCGGTTTAGCAACGGCAATGTTTTGATTGTTGCACACAAAGCTACTATCCGGATTATGCTGTGTAGCTTGCTAGGGATTGATGTGGGACGCTTTCGCTTTCGCTTGGGATGTCCGGTAGGTTCGGTCAGTATAGTAGAGTTTGGCGCTCATGGGCCATTACTTCATGCTTTAAGCGATCGCATTCATTTGGATGAGCGTTTGCGTACCTTACCCGGTACATGATTTGTTTGTAAATTATCTAGTAATGTTCGTAATCGCGGCTATACAAACAAAGTCTTTTTATGCGTTTACGCACACGCTAAGCTAACGTAGACTTTAGTATTAAAACCTGCGTAGGCAAGTTTCGTCTGTGTAGCCGCGATTTCTCTTCGTCAAGGCAGATTAATGTAAGATATTTTATCGATGATTCCTACTCTTTCTATAGTTCCCATTCAGCAACTTGCTTCAGGCGATCGCCTCTCAATTCAAGTTTATAAATTTATCGGTGCTAACCCTGGTAAAAAAGCATATTTACAAGCCAACTTGCACGGGGCGGAAATTGTTGGCAATGCGGTCATTCACCAACTAATCGAGGTTTTGATTACTATCAAGGATACCCATCTCAATGGTGAAATCTGGCTAGTTCCTGTCTGCAATCCCATCAGTACCAATCAGCGGACTCATTATTTTTCTACAGGTCGATACAATATATTTGATGGGAAAGACTGGAACCGCATCTTTTGGGACTATGAAAAGGAATGTGAAGATTTAGAAGAATTTGCAAAATTTCACATCAATTTTGAAACAGATGCTATAGAAATTGAATACTACAAAAGAATTAAAAATAGTTTCGATAAACTCTTAGAAAAAATCAAGTCTCCAAGCGGAGCGCCTTTTAACGAACGATATCGCTATCAGCTACAATCTTTATGTTTAGATGCTGATTATGTAATCGATATTCATAGTTCGTCGAATCAAGGGATAGATTACTTATATGGTTTCCACCGTAGAGAAGAAAGTGCCAAGTATTTTTTACTTGACCATGAAATTTTACTAAATGAATATGATGGAGATGCTTTTGATGAAGCTTTCCTAAAGCCTTGGTTAGCGTTGGAAAATCAGCTAGAAACTTTAGGGAAATCGATAGTCTTTGATAAAGAATCTTGGACGCTAGAACTGGGTTCGGGAATGCAAATGAATCCAGAATCAGTAGAAAAAGGAGTCCAAGGCATCAAAAATTACTTAGCCCAGAAAGGTATTTTATCGATTCCTGAATTTCCTTTGCCGCAAACAGCATTCCACAAAGTAACTTTTATTTCAAAAAGCAATCTAAAAAAATATTATGCGCCTAGCGGAGGGATGATCCAATCAAGAGTCAAACTAGGTGCTTCAATCGAGGCTGGAGAAAGACTTTATCAAATTCTTAGCTTTAATAAAGAAGAATTACCAAAATTAATTGATGTTTGTGCGGAGAACGCTGGTTTAGTCTTTGATATTTCGACGAATCATGCAGTGAATGAAGGAGAGTATGTATTATCAGTGATGTAGGGGTTTTTAAAAACGCAAACATCATGGAAGATGGGACGACGACAAACGCAGCAGTTAATAAAGGCGAGGCAAATATCCTAGACGAGTCAGCATTTTTTAGCATCCCGAAAGCACCGGAAGGATATAAGTCCGGCTTTATTGGGATTATCGGACGCCCAAATGTGGGTAAGTCTACATTGATGAACTATATGGTGGGGCAAAAAATTGCCATCACTTCGCCAGTGGCGCAGACGACGCGCAACCGACTGCGGGGTATCCTGACGACGCCAGAGGCACAGATGATTTTTGTCGATACCCCAGGAATTCACAAACCGCACCACCAGTTAGGGGAAGTGCTGGTGAAAAATGCCCAGATTGCCATTGAATCGGTGGATTTGGTGCTGTTTGTGGTGGATGGAGCGGTAGACTCTGGAGGAGGAGATCGCTATATTGTCGATATTCTTAGCCGCACGAAGACGCCTGTAATGTTGGGGATGAACAAAATCGACCTGAGATCCTCAGATTCCCAACAAATTGATGAGAGTTATACGCAGTTAGCTGAACCCTACAACTGGCCGATTGTGAAGTTCTCAGCCCTTACTGGAGAAGGAGTTGAGGCGTTGCAGCAGTTACTAAGCGATCGCCTAGAACCAGGGCCATACTATTACCCTCCAGATTATGTTACCGACCAGCCGGAACGCTTCATCATGGGGGAACTGATTCGAGAACAAATTTTGCTGCTAACCCGCGAAGAAGTTCCCCACTCAGTTGCCGTTACGATTGACATGGTGGAGGAAGAACCGACGATTACTCGCCTTCTCGGGACTATCTACGTTGAACGCGACTCGCAAAAGGGGATTTTGATTGGCAAAGGCGGAACGATGCTCAAAGCGATTGGTAGTGCCGCCCGAGAACAAATCCAAAAGTTAATTGCGGGGAAAGTTTATCTGGAGTTATTTGTGAAAGTGCAGCCGAAATGGCGGCAGTCTCGGCTACATTTAGCAGATTTGGGGTACAGGGTGGAACAGGAATAAACCGCAAAGACGCGAAGGACACGAAGGAAGAAAGAGAAGAAGAAAACTCTTCTTTTTCTTCCTTCGCGCTCTATAGCGCTAACGCGCATGGCTCCGCTAGTGCGTCTTTGCAGTTCCTCAAATCCCCAAACGTTGATAAATCTGCTCTAAATGCTGCAAATGATGCTGCGGAGCGAAACACGCCTCAACTTCTTCTGAAGAAAGATGCTGTGTAACGCGGCTGTCTTTAGCAATCAAATCGTGGAAATCGCCATCGGTTTTATTCCACGCTTGATGAGCGCAAGACTGCACCGTTGCATAGGCGTCCTCACGGCTCATTCCTTTTTCTACCAGGGTGAGCATGACTCGCTGGCTGAAGACGACGCCGCCGTAGCAATTCATATTCCGCTCCATGTTTTCGGGATAAACCAGTAGGTTTTTCACCAAATCGGTCATTTCCGCTAACATGAAGTGCGTTATGGTGCAGGAAGCGGGCAGGATCATCCGCTCCACGGAACTGTGAGAGATGTCCCGTTCGTGCCAAAGGGCGACATTTTCCAAAGCTGCAACAGCATGACCCCGGACAACTCGTGCCATTCCCGTTAATCGCTCCGAACGAATCGGGTTGCGCTTGTGCGGCATCGCAGAGGAGCCTTTTTGTCCTTTGGAGAAGAATTCTTCGACTTCCAGAACATCTGTGCGTTGCAGGTTGCGAATTTCAACAGCAAACCGCTCAATTGAGGCAGCCAGTAGAGCCAAAGTTTGTACAAAGTCGGCATGGCGATCGCGCGAAATTACTTGCGTCGATGCTGTATCCGGTTCGAGTCCCAGTTTTTGGCAAGCGATCGCTTCAACTCTCGGCTCAATATTGGCGTAGGTTCCTACTGCACCGGAAATCTTGCCAACAGCAATTTCTTTGCGAAGACGCTGAAGGCGATCGCGGTTTCTCAATACTTCTGCCAACCATCCCGCCAGCTTAAAGCCAAACGTAATCGGTTCCGCGTGAATGCCGTGCGATCGCCCAATCATCACCGTACTTTTATGGTGCTGCGCCTGCTGGCGAATTGCTGCAATCAAATCTTCCACACCTGCCAGCAACACATCCAAGCTGGCTACCAGTTGCAGTGCTAAAGCTGTATCCAGCACATCCGAACTGGTTAATCCCAGGTGAATATAGCGCCCCGCGTCGCCTACATATTCATTGACGTTTGTCAAGAACGCGATCATATCGTGGCGGACTTCAGCCTCAATTTCTAGCACCCGCTTCGGGTCAAAATTAGCCTTCGCCTTAATTTCCTCTACCGCCTGGGTTGGAATATAACCCAGTTCAGCTTGGGCTTCACAGACTGCAATTTCAACCTGGAGCCACGTCTTCAGTTTATAGGTGTCAGTCCACAGGTTGCCCATCTCAGGCAACGTATAACGCTCGATCACAGCAAGTGTCGCAGAATACAACCGTTTTATTGTACAACTGACGGTCAGATATGCCGCGACTCAAAAAATGCTTCTTGTCGAAAAATCCCTAATTTGATTTATTAAGGAGTTAAGGATGACTTGTAATTTTCTCAATTTGAATTCTTTATCTGTCTTTTTAGTCACCTCGGTAACAGTAACAGCAATTATCAGTACTGCACCTTTAGTAGCGATCGCCGATCCATCAGAAAATTACCAGACTCAGGGTAGCAATTCTAACAAGGCGATTTCGCACTACGCACGAGGGATTGCTCTTTATGACAAAGGAGATAAGCAAGAAGCCATTGAGGAGTTTAACCAGGCACTTCAGCTTAATCCTAATTATGTTGCAGCTTACTTATATCGAGGTAAGTCCCGCCAGGATTTAAAAGATTATCAGCAAGCAATTGAGGATTACAACCAAGTAATTCAGCGCAACCCTAATTATGTTTTAGCTTACTTAGAGCGAGGTACTTCCCGTACATTTCTGAGAGACTATCAGGGAGCAGCAGAAGACTATATTCAGGCAATCCGCCTTTCCCCAATGAATTTCTTTGCCTACGATTATCGAGGATTGGCTCAGCAACGGCTTGGAAATTATCAAGAATCAATCAAAGACTTCGATCGAGCTATCGAAATTAATCCTGATTATGCCTACGGTTATTACGACCGAGGAATTTCTCACCGCAGTTTAGGAGACAAGAAAAAGGCATTTGAGGATTTTTAAAAAGCTGCTAACCTGTTTCAGCGGCAAGGAAATAAAGAACAGTATCAACACCTGCTGGAAGAAATTAAGAAACTAAGATTGTAATGCATATCTTGTGCTTTTTTCAGGGCAAAGACTCATCTTAATTACTGCATTCTATCGAATGTGCAATACTAAATTGCTTCGGCAACATAATGGGTCTTGAGGTCTTCATCTCCGTTGAAATGGCAAAATTAAGGTTAATTCAAAAAAATGCGATTGCTAACCTCCCTTTACCACTACTTCTTTATCTATAAATCTGTTCGTTCGTGCTGGTAATCGTCGCGCACAAATCACTTCATTGTTAACAGAAACAATCTCTAGCCCCCTTCTGGCTTGCGACAGATGATGGCATGAGGACACTCCTGTTCGATGATGACTTGGATGATGTTCCAATCTCCACCTGCAAGCCCGCAGGACATACCAGAAGGAATATAAACCGGAAGAGCATTCTCGGTTGACCAATCATTAACTTGCTTCAGTCCCGTCCGCACCGCTTCATAGTCAGTGTAGATAATACCTTGAGCAGGCTTAGCACGACCATAGTTCCACTGCCCTGCCAAGTTGCAAACGTATAAGGGTGCATCTGTGACCTTAACAAATTGCACCATTCCTAGTTGCCATCGCTCCTTATACTTGCGATAGTCTTTGTAGACAATAGGCCAGCGATCGCGAATTTGTAGAGCCAAACCTGCTCCCATGCGTCCCTGACAATTCACCTGATGACAGATAACGCCACGCTCTACTTCAAGAATGTCCTGGCTTATTGTTTCCATATCACTGCATTCTATCTATCGTGCGGTACTGAATGGCTTCGGCAACGTGGTGGGTTTTGAGGTTTTCATCACTAGCTAAATCGGCAATAGTACGCGCTACTTTTAAAATGCGATCGCTGGCTCTTGCTGATAACCCTAATTTGCGAATGGCTGCTTCTAATAAGTTGCGAGAAGCATCATCCAGTTGACACCATTGCCGCAAATGACCACTTTGCATCTGAGCATTGCAACGCACTGATGAATCGCCTTTAAATCGAGTATGAGCGCGATCGCGTGCTGTTTCTACTCGTTCCCTGACAGGTGCCGACTCTTCCCCAGTCGGTTGTTGCGTAATTTCCTCTGGCTTGAGGCGATTCACTGCAACTTGCAAATCGATCCGATCCATCAAAGGGCCAGAAAGCTTTGCCCAGTATTGTTCTCGCTGTCGAGGGGAACAGGTGCAAGCTTGAATCGTATCGCCAAAGTAACCGCACGGACAGGGATTGGTACTAGCAACTAAAGTAAATTGAGCCGGAAACATAACCGATTGGCGAGTGCGGGAGATGGTGACAAAGCCATCTTCAAGCGGCTGACGCAAGAATTCCAGTACATCTCGCTTAAATTCTGTAAGTTCGTCCAGAAATAAAACGCCCCGATGCGCTAAGGATATTTCTCCCGGACGCGGAAAACTCCCGCCACCAACCAGGGAGGGGCCAGAAGCGGAGTGGTGAGGACTGCGGTAAGGGCGATCGCTTACTAGCGATCCTCTATTCTTAAGTAAGCCTGCAACTGAGTGGATTTGAGTCACTTCGAGGGCTTCGTCAAAGCTTAACGGCGGTAATATCCCCGGTAAGCGCCGCGCTAGCATCGTCTTCCCACTTCCCGGTGGTCCGACAAATACTAAGTTATGTCCACCAGCCGCCGCAATTTCTAGGGCACGACGGGCAAAGCTCTGTCCTTTTACATCCTTTAAGTCTGCACTGCTGAAGTGGGTTTTAGCTAACTCCTCTCTACCATCCACCTGCACTGGCGAATAACGCTCTGGCTCATTGAGAAAATCAGCAACTTGAGACAGATTTTTGAAACCGTAGACTGCTAGACCTTTGACAACTGCCGCTTCCCGCGCATTATCTGCTGGAACAACTAAACCTGCGATTCCCATCCGTTGGGCAGCAGCGGCAATTGGCAGCACACCGGCAACTGGACGAAGACTTCCATCTAGGGAAACTTCCCCTAAGAATAAATAATCTCCTAACAACTGGGCACTCACCTGTTCAGACGCCGCCATGATGCCTACACTGATGGGCAAATCAAAACTGGGGCCTTCCTTTCGTAAATCCGCTGGTGTCAGATTTATGACAATTTTTTTCATCGGAAAGGCATAACCCGCATTCTTCAGTGCCGCCTTCACCCGTTCTTTCGACTCCTGAACTGCGGTGTCGGGCAATCCCACCAGCACAATTCCTGGCAATCCTCCCGATACATCGACTTCAACCCCCACCTTCACCGCATCGATACCGACGATAGATGCACTCCAAACCCTAGCCAGCATGGCAATCTCGCCCCACTTTTGTTTGATAATGCTGTTGATGTTCGCCCTAATCCAAACCCGTTTTCATTCAGAAACCGGGTTTGTAACAAGTTTTATGAGAAGCCAACCAACAGAATCTTTTATTAGAGTTCCCGCGATCGCGCTTAGCTTTATCGTCCGGGCTTAAAATGGCTGCAAGCATAGCTAATCACCGAAATAACCAAGCAACATGAGTGAAACGACAGAAACCCTCTTCAGCAAGATAATCCGCCGCGAAATCCCCGCAGACATTGTGTACGAGGATGACCTGGCACTTGCCTTTAAAGACATTCAACCCCAAGCCCCCGTTCACATTCTCGTGATTCCCAAGCAGCCGATTCCTCAGCTTGCCGATGCCGATTCTCAGGATCGCGACCTCCTGGGTCACTTGTTACTGATTGTTAAGAATGTTGCAGAAAAAGCCGGACTCAGTAACGGCTACCGCGTTGTCATTAATACTGGCTCCGATGGGGGGCAAACCGTACCCCATCTCCATTTGCACATTTTGGGCGGACGCCAGATGAAATGGCCTCCAGGCTGAATCAGGAAACCGAAAAAATTTTTGTTGAAAAAGCTTTACAAAACTAAATAGATGGGTTAATCTTGAAAACAAGGTAGAGAAAACACTACCTCGAACCTAGAAAATTCAAAGCAATCATAAAAACATGACCACAACCTTACAAAGACGCGAAAGCGCCAACGTATGGCAACGGTTTTGCGATTGGGTCACATCAACCGACAACCGCCTGTATGTAGGCTGGTTCGGCGTTCTGATGATCCCAACCCTACTGTCTGCCACCATCTGCTTCATCATCGCCTTCATCGCCGC